>JBFGUI010000061.1:0-17817 GCA_041565695.1 Kiloniellaceae bacterium | reverse complement strand
GGTCACGTGATCCGCATCACGCCCTCCATCAGCCTCGATCCCGGCGAGATCGAGGAGACCTTCCTGCGCGCCGGCGGGCCCGGCGGCCAGAACGTCAACAAGGTGGCCACCGCGGTGCAGCTCCGCTTCGACCTGCGCCACTCCCCCTCGATCCCGCAGCCGGTGCGCACCCGGGCGGAACGCCTGGCCGGCAAGCGGCTGACCAAGGAGGGCGAGCTGGTGATCACCGCTGCCCGCTTCCGCAGCCAGGAGCGCAACCGCGCCGACGCTCTGGAGCGTCTGGTCGAGCTGCTGCGCGAGGCGGCGATTCCGCCGGCGCCGCGCAAGGCGACACGCCCGACGCGGGCGGCCCGGCGCAAGCGCCTGGAGGACAAGACCCAGCGCGGCGAGGTCAAGAAGCTGCGCAAGACACCGCGCCCGGAAGATTAGACCCTTGCCCGGACGGCTCGGCCTTCTAGTTTTTTGGCCGAGAGCACGACCACGGGAGCCGAAATGCGGGCCGTATTCCTTGCCACCATTGCCGTCTACGCCGCCCTTGTGGCCTGGGGCCTGAACGCCGTCCTCGCCGCCGAGCCGGTCACCGGCGCGGCGGCACTGCAGCGGCTGGCCGAGCCACGCACCCACGCCATCCTGCGCCACGCCATCGCGCCGGGGACCGGCGATCCGGCCAACTTCACCCTCGGCGACTGCACCACCCAGCGCAACCTGGACGACCGCGGACGCGCCCAGGCCGAGGCGATCGGCGCGGCAATCCGCGCCACCGGTATCCGCATCCACCGCGTGCTGACCAGCCAGTGGTGTCGCTCCGCGGAGACCGCCCGCCTGCTCGGCCTCGGCGCCGTGACCGAGGAGCCGGCGCTCAACTCCTTCTTCGCCGACCGCTCGACGCGCGATGTGCAGACCGAGGCGACGCGCGCCCTGCTCGCTGCCCTGCCGGCGAGCGAGACCGCGGTGCTGGTCAGCCACCAGGTCAACATCACGGCGCTGACCGGCATCTATCCGCGCTCGGGCGAAGTGGTGGTGATCGCAATAAGTGAAGATGGCGTCGTCACGCCGGTAGGACGCTTTCTCGTGGCCGACTAGGGCCTTCCTAACCGGGCGGCGGCGGCGGGCGCCCCGGCTCGTTGGGCGGGACTGGCGGCTGGTCCGGATGTCCCGGTTCGTCGGGCGGAATCTCAGGACCCTCGGGGGAGTCGGGAGGGATCTCGATAGGCGGTTCCTGCGGATCGTCAGGATCAGGCAGCGGCGGCGGTACCGGCTCCGGTGGCCGCTCCGGCGGTGGCCGTGGCGTGGTCGCCTCGTGATCGGCCATCCAGGTTAGCTTCGTCGACATCGCCGCCTCCCGGCTCAGCTGTCGGTCTCCCGCGGCGCCAGCACATGGCTCGGCGCCGGTTCGTGCGCGACAAGGGACGGCTTTTCCTCGTCGCTCCACGAAGCGATGCGCACACCGATCAGCTTCGCACCATCGGAAGTATCCTCGTCGACGGACTCCCAGATGTGCAGGCCATCGTTGTCGATGAAAAAGGTATGATCGCCAAAACTGCGCCGCAACGCTGGGATCGTCGGGTTGTCGTCAGGGATCAGGTCTGCCCCCGTGTGTTCCTGCACCTGTCGGGTCTGCAGTTCGCTGAGCCTCATTTTCTTGACCTTTTCGTTTGTGGAATGGACCACCGCCGCAGAAGGTGAAACCTCTCTGCGACTGACCGCTTGCCTGGGCGTTGTCTGGAAACCGCCCCCATCCTTCCACAGCGCATGCCCGGAAGTCAAAGTACGCCGCGGCAAATTGTCGTTGCGGCGCCTTTCCCGGCGGCCAAGAGCCTTTCATTGCCAGATTGAACCATTCTCCGTGAGCGGATTTGTGCCAGGACCCCAAGTAGCTTCTGAGGGCTTTGGCGCAGGGAATAGCGGCGCTATGGCCAAGCCGAAGCCCGCCGCTGCTGCTGGACTGCCACCCGGCTCTGACGGCTTTCCGAGTAGTTGGCGCCCGCTGCGTCGGCAGGCTTGCCCGATGCCCCGCATCGCCCAGGGGGTTTTGGGGCGCAGGCTTCCTGATGGAACGCCGCACCACTCGGAAACAGAATCGATTCAACCTGACAATGAAACGTTCTAGTCTTTTCTGAGAGTTCCTTAGGGCGATTCAGGAAGGCGAGACGGATGACTAAGCACGGTTACGAGAGCGGGCGGCTTAACCTGCCCTTCGTCGGGCACTGCACCTTCGGCAAGCAGCCGGCCTGCCTGGACTGGGACGCCATCGAGGCCGACATCGCAGTGCTCGGCGCGCCCTTCGACATGGGCACCCAGTACCGCGCCGGCGCCCGCTTCGGACCGCGCTCGATCCGCGAGGCCTCGACGCTGTTTTCCTTCGGCCATGACGGCGCCTACGACTTCGAGGACGATGTCACCTACCTGCCGGTCGACCAGGTGCGCCTAATCGACATTGGGGATGCCGACATCATCCACACCGACACGATCAGGAGTCACGACAACATCGAGCTAGGCGTGCGCAGAATCCTCGCCGCCGGCGCCCTGCCCGTCGTGCTCGGCGGCGATCACTCGGTGCACATCCCCTGCATCCGCGCCTTCGACGACCGGCCGCCGGTCCACATCGTCCACGTCGACGCGCACCTCGACTTCGTCGACGAGCGCCACGGCGTGCGCTACGGCCACGGCAATCCGCTGCGCCGCGCCTCGGAGATGGCGCATGTCACCGGCTTCACGCAGCTCGGCATCCGCAACGTCTCGTCGTCGAACCGGCAGGACTACGAGGCCGCGTGCAAGGCCGGCTCGACCATCCTCTCGGTGCGCCACTGCCGCCAGCTCGGCCGCGACGGCGTGCTGGCCAAGATCCCCGACGGCCTGTGCTACTACGTCACCATCGATATCGACGGCTTCGACCCCTCGATCGCACCGGGCACCGGCACGCCGAGCCACGGCGGCTTTCTCTACTACGAGGTGCTGGAGATCCTGCAGGGCGTGGTCGGCAAGGGCGAGGTGGTCGGCATCGACCTGGTCGAGGTGGCGCCCGACTACGACCAGTCCGGCAGCACTGCCTTCCTGCCGCCCAGCTGCTGATGAATTTCCTCGGCTTCATCTTCCACGCCAAAGGCAGATCCGCCTGAGGTCGTCAGGCAGCGCCAAGGGATCTATAATGCCGCTCCCGCCCCTGCCGCCGGAACATCTGGCGCGCTTTGCCACTGGCGTCTATCTCCGCCTGGGCCTGCCGCAGGCCGACGCCGCGCTGCTGGCCGACAGCGTGGTGCAGGCCGATCTCTGGGGGAACCAGTCGCACGGCGTGCTGCGGACATTCTGCTACGCCAAGCGTCTGCAGTCGGGCGCAACGCGGGCCGCGAGGGACTTCGACCTGGCCGTCGACGCCGGCGCCATCGCTGTCATGGACGGCCACGACGGCGTCGGACAGGTGGTCACCGCGCGTGCCCTGCGCGAGGCCGTCGCGCGATCAGGGCGCCGCTCCACTGCAGCGCGGCGTCGGGACCCCTACTTGAAGCGGGCAGCTGCCGACTTTACGGCGTCACCAAAGTTCGCCCAGGCCTGCTCCATGCCAGACCTGAGGTCCTCCCAAGCCTCTTCGCTTGCTTTGCTGAGCTCCGCCATGCGGGCCTGCGCTTGTTTCTGGTGCTGTTTCAGCTTCTCGATTTCCTCGTAATACTTGATCTGGGCATCAGCTTCTGCCTGATCCGCCATGGCCTTGAGTCTCTGGATCTCGGCTACCCACTCATCCATCTGCGCCTGCAGCTTCTTGGCGTAAGCCTCTTTCTCACTCATGCTGCCTCTCCCTGATCCGGTTTGAGCCGTTGCCCTACGCCACCGCGGCACTCCTGAGCCTAGCCGCGTCCGACGAAGGGCATCTTGGTCGACATGATGGTCATGAACTGCACGTTGGCGTCCAGCGGCAAACTGGCCATGTGGACGATGGCATCAGCCACGTGCTGCACGTCCATGGTGGGCTCCGGCCTGATCGAGCCGTCGGCCTGCGGCACGCCGGCGGCCATGCGCTCGGTCATGTGCGAGGCGGCGTTGCCGATGTCGATCTGGCCACAGGCGATGTCGTACTGGCGGCCGTCGAGGGAAATGGTGCGGGTGAGCCCCGTCACCGCGTGCTTGGAGGAGGTGTAGGGCGCCGAGCCCGGGCGCGGCGCATGGGCCGAGATCGAGCCGTTGTTGATGATGCGGCCGCCCTGGGGCTGCTGCCTGCGCATCAGGTTGTAGGCGCCATGCGCGCAGAGGAACATGCCGTTCAGGTTGACGTCGATGACCTTCTTCCAGGCCGACCACTCGAGATCGCCGAAGTTGGTGGCGGGCACGTTGGTGCCGGCGTTGTTGAAGATCACGTCGAGGCGCCCGAAGTCGCTCTCGATCCTGACGAACATGGCCTCGACCGCCGCCGGATCTGTCACGTCGCAGGGCAGCATCAGCAGGCCCCCACCGGCTTTGGCGTCCGTCTCCTTCAGCGCGTCTTCGCGGCGCCCGCAGATGGCCACCTTGTAACCGGCCTTGGCCAGCGCCAGCGCCGAGGCCCGGCCGATGCCCGAACCCGCCCCCGTCACCAATGCCGTCTTCGCCATGACTCTCCTCCCTCGTGATTTCTGAACTGGATTTCTCACAAGACCGGTGAGGCCGGTCCGGGCGGGCGGCAGTTTAGTGGCTTGGACGGCGTAGTCCTATGGGAATCTTGCGCAACAGACGCGACGCCAGCCGGGTCCGTCTTGCCGCCGGCAAGAGGGACCCCACTGACGTTCAGGTAGCTAGACCTGGATCATGAAGCTTCGTTCACTGATGTTCACGTGGGTCCAGGTATCGTCGTCGCAATTGACGATGGTGCGCTTGCGCGCGGTCAGCCGCAGCAGATAGCAGCAGGAGATCGGGAAAGCGTCGGTCGCCACCGGGATAGTCAG
This sequence comes from Kiloniellaceae bacterium, assembly GCA_041565695.1. Lineage (GTDB taxonomy): Bacteria > Pseudomonadota > Alphaproteobacteria > Kiloniellales > Kiloniellaceae > Pelagibius. The sequence goes on along the minus strand of JBFGUI010000061.1, from coordinate 12,904 downwards.
CCGCATGGTCCCACCGTGCCAGACCGGCGGCACAGCCCCCAGCCCCTGGGCTGCCGCATAGGTCGCCGCGGCCTGGGCCGCCGGCGGCGACCAGGGTACCGGCGACGGCCCCAGGGAGGTCAGGGCGCCGAAGGGCAACAGGCTGTGCACCTGGTCCTCGCCCCAGTGCGCGTTGAGGGAGATCCGCCCGAGGTGCCCGTCGGGGTCGTGCGCCGCAAAGTCGATCTGCACTTGGTCGCTGGCCGTCACCGGTACGTTACCGCAGGGCGCCACCTCGGTCATCGAGCTGTCGGCATGAAGAATTTTCACTGAAATGATGTCGGTGTCCGGTTCCGTCGTGCAGTTGTGGATGGTACCTGCGCCGCAGGCTTGCCCGTTGGCATTGGTCGGTCCCCCGGTGACCGTGCGATTATCGAGCGCCAGCACCAGGCCGTTGTCGTCAGACGTGGCGCAGAGGGGCAGCACCTCCGACGTGCCGAGCTTACTGCCGGTGAGTGTCCAGCTTCGTACTCTCAAGCGATAGCGTCCGTCTGCAAAAAGGCCGGCCGTCTTCCAGGTCATGAGCCGGTACATGGTCACACTCCACCAGAAGCGCGAACTGCCCCAACTCGTCGGATCGTTGTCAGCCTCAAAACGCTGGCGGCTCTTGACCACGTAATGGTCGCTGCCGCCGGTATCCTCCACCGTGTTGAAACTGAAGGGCACCGTGTGCCAGTCGGGCGGATCAGCAGTGCCCAACTTCGGACCCCAGTAACGCCGCGTAAAGTTGCCGGCCGCAGCCGGGGGCATCGAATTCCAAGTAACGCCGTCGTCGTCGGAGTACTCGAACTCGTAGTAGTCAACATCAGCGCCAACGCCGAAACGGCCGCTGATCGGTACGTTGCCGGCATAAGGCCGGTCGCTCCAGGTCGTGCCGCCGGCAGGGCTGCGAAAACCATCGGTCGGCGAGGCAACGCCGGGCGCTGCCGGGGGATTGCCTCCGACGTTCGCGATCAAATCGTCGCAGACACTGTCGATGACCAGGCAATCGCCTTCGGGGTCGTCGTACTGGCCCAGGCAGCAGGCCTGGTCGTTGGTAACCAGAGAGACGTCCAGAAGGGTCGGAATGTTCCAGCGCGTCTCCCATATGGATTCGCTGAGCACCACATGCTCCTCGCCGCCGCAAACCTGCGTCGCCTCGAAGACGATATCCGGATGGCAGTCCCACCACGGCAGCCAGGGGCGCCATGGCCAGACTCGCAGTCGCTCGAGGTCGGGCAGGCGCGGCAGCCGCTTGATCAGGCGTTGGGCCAGATCGGGCAGGCGCTCGGGATCCAGACTGGCCAAACCGGCCTTGGCCGCGACGCCATCATCCGACAGCAAGGTTTCAAAGACCTCCAGCGTGGGCTGCGGCAGGGGGTCGCCGAGGTGTGGCAGGGTCGGATCGCGCAGCAGCTCCGGCTGGATGCGCTTGATGAGATCGGGTTCCAACCGCCAGAAGCGCCGACGCCACCACCACCAGGGCCACCAGCCGCAACACCAGCGAAACTTGATCGCGAAAGCGCCGTTGGCATCCGTCGTATCGCAGCCGATGAACTGGCGGTTGCTCCACCACCAGAACCAGTCAACGTCGTAGACACAGACCTTGGCGCCGGGCACGGGACTGCCATCCGGGCAACGCAACACGCCGCGGACCACGAAGGTCCGGCACCAGCGCCGCCACCAATGCCAGTAGTAGGGGGAGATAATGACGGGCGCCAGTCTCAGCTCCGGCTTGCCGGCCCACTGCCGGCCAATGACATCGAGAGTGACGGTCTGCAGCGCCAAAAGCTCGTCATCGGACGCATCGACCGGCCCCACCGCGACATGCAGCGTCTTCGGAAGCGCCGCCAGGACGAGGCTCGCCTGCCCGGTGCCTTCCTTGTTCAGTTTCACCCTGTCGGAAACGATCTTTCCGTCGCTGCTGCGGGCCACGACCTTAAGCAGTTCGGCGGACTCGCGGTCGTCGATACCACTCGCGTCGAGCGGCACGATAAGAACGTAGTTCGGCTTTTTCGGCTTCTTCTTTTCATCGACCATTTCACTCTCCTGTCCTTTTCTGGGGGTAATGGATAAAGAGAGGTAGGGTCTGGCGGCATGCAGCTGCGCCCTCCTGACAGAGGGCTTTGAAGGCAGCTGCCGTTACCATGCCGCTTCGCTGCCTTTCTGCGCGCAGGAATAGCAGCAGACGACGAGTGATCCAGGCATTGATGCAGGGCACTGGAGGTGTGTTAAATCTGTGAAAGATGATGCGCAAATTCACCGGCGCGCTGACAGGTCGCGCTGCCCGGTTTCACGGGTAACGAATCAATTGAACTGGCAGTTTCGTCTTGCCGGTTTGCTAGCCGGCGTCGCCGCTCTTCTTGCCGCTACGCAGCGCTGAGATGATGCCGTGCAGGGTGTTGATCTCACCCTCGGTCGGCGCGATGCGGTGGAACAGGTTGCGCAGGTTGCGCACCATTGTCGGACGCTTTTCCGGCGGGAAGAGAAAGCCGGTCTCGTCCAGCGCGGTCTCCAGGCGCTCGAAGAAATTGACGATCTCGGCCTTGCTGGCCGGTTGGCCGCTGCCGCTCTCCAGTTTGCGCGGCTCGGTCGCGTCGGCGGCCATGAACCAGGCGTGACCGACCAGCAGCACCGCCTGGGCTAGGTTCAGCGAGGAGAAGGCGGGGTTGAGCGGCACGGTCAGCACCGCGTCGGCCAGCGCGATGTCGTCGTTCACCAGGCCGGACCGCTCGGGCCCGAAGAGAAGGCCGGTCCGGTGGCCCGCCGCCGCCTCGGCGCGCAGCTCCGCCGCCGCCTGGGCCGGCGTGACCACCGGCTTGACCATGCCGCGCGGCCGCGCCGTGGTGGCGTAGACCCGCTGCAGCTCGGCGATGGCATTTTCGGTGGTGTCGAACAGCCGCGCCCCGGCGATCACCGCATCGGCGCCGGAGGCCGCCGCCTCGGCCTTCTCGCTGGGCCAGCCGTCGCGCGGCGCGACCAGGCGCAACTCGGTGAGGCCGCAGTTCAGCATGGCGCGCGCCACCATGCCGATGTTCTCGCCGAGCTGCGGCTTGACGAGAATCACCGCCGGGCCGGGCAGCAGATCGGTCTCACGGGTGCGATCGGTGCCGGACATGGCGCGCGTCAGACCGCCGTCATCGCGGCAGCAGGGTTCCGGCGCGCGTAACCGCGTCGGCCAGCGGCATGCCGTTTTTGAGGTCCTCGTGGAACAGCAGGCGGAAGACTGCCTCGCCGCGCGGCGTCAGCTGCGGCCCGTCGTCGGAGTCGCTGACCAGGCCGGTCAGCTCCGGCCCCAGGGTAACGCCGCCGAGGCCCCAGACCGTGACCAGGATGAAGGCGGCCTCGCGCGCGCGCTCTGGCTCGTCGTCGGCCAGCAGCACCACGCCGCGGCGACGCTGATTGGCTTCGAAGGTGAACATGAAGGGCCAGGTGCCGAGCTCGAAACGCGCCAGCATGCCCTTGTTGAAATCACCGGCGGCGGCGATCTGGGCGAGATCCTGGCGCGGCCCGACGACGATCACCAGGTCGGCCTCGGGCGCCAGCGCCGCGGGGTCCTGGTCGTTCGGCACCGCGGGTCCGCTTTCGACCACCGCAATGTCCACGCCGGTGGCATCGGCGAAGGGCGCCGCCGCGCCCTCCAACACCGGGCGCAGGTCGTCGGTACGGGCGGCGAAGAGCGCCAGGGAGAGATCGCCGGAGCGCCGCCAAAATGCCTCCTGCGGCAGGCCGAAGAGGGTCCGCGCCTCGCCCCGGTCGACCAGTTTGGTGAAGGCTTCCAGCACCTGGTCGCGCTCGCCCGGCGCGCCGTCGGCCGTCTGCGCGGCCAGTGGGCCGGACAGCAGCAGCAGCGCGCTCAGGGCCAGGGCGGCCGGTCTCATTCGCCGACCTCCTGCGGGATTGAGGCGCCGTCCTGGAACAGCTTCCAGGTGATGCCGTCGTGCAGTGCGTTGAAGGAGGCGTCGATGACGTTGGTCGAGACGCCGATGGTCGACCAGCGCCGGCCGTTGCTGTCGGCGCTTTCGATCATCACGCGGGTCACCGCGCGGGTGCCGGCCTGGGGCGTCAGGATGCGCACCTTGTAGTCGACCAGGCGCATGTCCTGCAGCTGCGGGTAGAGCGGCACCAGCGCCTTGCGCAGAGCGGTGTCGAGGGCGTTCACCGGGCCATTGCCGTCGGCCACCTCCATCTTTGCGTGACCGGCCACCTCGAGGGTCACCGTGGCCTCGGACTCGGTGACCAGCTCGCCGCGCGCGCTCCAGCGCCGGTCGTCCATGATGCGAAAGCGCGTCAGCGAGAAGTAGGTCGGCACCTCGCCGCGGGCGCGCCGTGCCAGCAGCTCGAAGGAGGCCTCGGCGCCGTCGTAGGCATAGCCCTCGAACTCGCGGGCCTTGACCTCCTCGACCAGCTTGTTGACGCCCGGGTCCTTGGGGTCGAGGTCGATGCCGACTTCGCTGAGGCGCGCCAGGATGTTTGAGCGGCCGGCCTGGTCCGAGACCACGATGTGGCGCCGGTTGCCGACCAGCGCCGGGTCGATGTGCTCGTAGGTGCGCGGGTCCTTGGCGACGGCGGAGACGTGCAGGCCGCCCTTGTGGGCGAAGGCCGAATCGCCGACGTAGGCGGCATGGCGCGCCGGCTGGCGGTTGAGCCGCTCGTCGAGCAGCCGCGAGACGTGGGTCAGCTGCGAGATGGCGTGGTCGTCGAGGCCGATGTCGTAGTCGCTCTTGAGATGCAGCGAGGCGATCAGCGAGATGATGTTGGCGTTGCCGCAGCGCTCGCCGAGGCCGTTGATGGTGCCCTGCACCTGGCGCGCGCCGGCGTTGATCGCCACCAGGGAGTTGGCCACCGCGTTCTCGGTGTCGTTGTGGCAGTGGATGCCGACATGGCTGCCGGGAATGCGCTGGCAGACCTCGCCGACGATACGCTCGACCTCGTGCGGCAGGGTGCCGCCGTTGGTGTCGCAGAGCACCACCCAGCGCGCACCGGCCTTGTGCGCCGCCTCGATGCACTCCAGCGCATAGGCCGGGTTCGACTTGTAGCCGTCGAAGAAGTGCTCGGCGTCGAACATCACCTCGTCCTTGCGGGTCAGCGCATGGGCGACCGACTCCGCGATCATGGCGACGTTCTCCTCGCGCGGGATCTCCAGCGCCACGTCGACGTGGAAGTCCCAGGTCTTGCCGACCATGCAGACCGCATCGGCGCGTGAGTTGACGATGGCCGAGAGGCCGGGGTCGTTCTCGGCGCTGCGCCCGGGCCGCCGGGTCATGCCGAAGGCGACGAAGCGGCTGTGCTTGAGCGCCGGCGGGTCGCCGAAGAAGGCATCGTCGGTCGGATTGGCACCGGGCCAGCCGCCCTCCACGTAGTCGAGGCCGAGCTTGTCGAGCGCCCGCGCGATGGCGACCTTGTCGGGGACGGTGAAGTCCACGCCCTGGCTCTGCGCCCCGTCGCGCAGGGTCGAGTCGAAGAGATAGACCCGCTTGTCGTCAACCATGAGTTCTTCCTGCCGGCACCCCATCCGCCCTTCTCTGCGCCGCTATTCAGCACAGGCCGGGGGGTACGTCAACTTGGGCTGCTCAATCGCTGCCTAATAGATGTGCAGGCCGCCGTTGACCGAGAGCACCGTGCCGGTGACGTAGGCCGAGAGGTCGGAGGCCAGGTAGAGGCAGCTGTCGGCGATGTCCGCCGAGGTGCCGAGCCGCCCCAGCGGCACCGTCTTGGCGATGCGCGCCTTGTCCTGCGCGGTCATGCGGCCTTTGGTGAAGTCGTTGTCGATGACCCCCGGGGCCACCGCGTTGACCCGGATGGCCTCGCCGGCCAGCTCGCGCGCCAGGGCCTTGGCCAGGCCGAAGATGCCGGCCTTTGCCGCGGCGTAGTGGGAGCGGCCGAAGAGGCCGCCGCCGACCTGCCCGGCGATGGAGGAGATCATGACGATCGAGCCGCCGCCCCTTGCCTTGATGTGGGGCCGCTTCAGCTGCGGCACGGCCGCCTGGGCCATGTTGAAGTTGCCGCGCAGGTTCACATCCATCACCAGGTCGTACTCGGCCGGATCGATCTGCTCCAGCGGCGTGCCGAACACCACCCCGGCGTTGCCGATCAGGATGTCGAGGCCGCCGAAGTCGGCGGCGACGCGCTCGACGGTCGCGCGGCAGGCGGCAGGGTCGCGCACGTCGCAGACATAGCCGGCGTGATCGGGGCCGAGGTCGCGCGCGGCGCCCAGGGGATCCGTCTCCGCGAGATCGAGCAGCGCCACGCGCGCGCCCTCTTCCGCGAAGCGCCGTGCCGTCGCCCGGCCGATTCCCGTGGCCGAGCCGGCGCCGGTCACGACGGCCAGTCTGTCGCGCAATAGCATGTCCTGAACTCTCCTTCTCTTCTATTTCCGCGCGCGGGGCTGCGCAAGATGCGGATAGAGACCGACGTCCGCCGGCGGCTAGCCTCGCAGCTATGAACGCTATCGCAAACCCCCGTCTACTTTAGCGGCACGTCCTGCTTTAGCGGCACGTCCTGCGGCGGCGCCGCGGGATCGTGGGTGAAGCTGCGGCCCTCCTCCACCAGCCAGTCGCGGAAGGCGACGACCTTGGGCTTGCGCGCGGCGGCCTCGGTGGTCAGCGCGAAGTAGCTCATGGAACCCTCCACGGCGCGGTCGAACAGCCGCACCAGGCGCCCGGCGCGCAGGTCGTCGTCGGCCAGCGCCGACCAGGTGAGCGCCACGCCCTGGCCGTGGATCGCCGCCTGCAGCAGCATGTAGCTGCTCGGGAAGGTCGGCCCCTCGGAAGCGTCGACCCCGGTCACGCCGAGGATGCCGAGCCAGACCTCCCAGCGGGCCATGGAGTTCACCGAGACCTGGTTGGAATCGCTGTGCAGCAGGGTGTGGTGCCTGAGGTCGGCCGCCCGGCGCAGCGGCGGCCCCTTGGCCAGCAGCTCCGGGCTGGCCACGGCGAAGACCGTCTCGTGCATGATCGGCGTCGCCGAGAGCCCGGGATAAGGGCCCTGACCGAAGCGGATCGCCATGTCGATGGTCCCGGCCTCCGCTTCGATGTCGACGATCATCGGCTCGGGCTGGATGCGCAGGTCGATCTCCGGGTGGCGCTCATAGAAGCGCCCGAGGCGGGGGATCAGCCACTTCACCGCCAGGGAAGGACTGACGGAAACAGTCAGGATGCCGCCCTCGCCCGCCTGGGTCAGCTCGTCGATCTTGTCGAACAGGCGCCGAAAGACGCTCTGCGCCGTCTCGGCCAGGTCGGCGCCCTTTTCGGTCAGGGTGAGACCGCGGGCGCCGCGATGGAACAGGGGAAAGCCGAGCACCGCCTCGAGCTGCTTGATCTGCTGGCTGACCGCCCCCTGAGTGACGTGCAGCTCGCGCGCCGCCCGGGTGAAGCTGAGGTGCCGCGCGGCGACCTCAAAGGTGCGCAGGGCGGGCAGCGGCGGGGCGGCCATGGGGAGAATTCCAGCGGTTTCGTCGCATTAGCTCAACTTATAACAACCATTATCAATCGTCGTTTGTGGGGCATCCGGAGTTGCCCCATAGTTCTGGGCAGAAGGAAGCCCTGCTGTCAACCTTCCCCGCAACCCAAGCCAATCAGGTGACCTAATGACGAGCCTTCTCACCGGGGCCCCCCGCGAGGTCCCCGCCACCACCCCTCTCCGCAAGCTCCAGCAGGCCGACCACGGCCGCCCCGAGCTGCGCTGGCAGAGCCACGCCAACCTGCCGGGCCGCATCCTGCTCGGCCTGTTCCTCGCCATCGCCCGGCCCCTGCTGGTCTGGCAGCAGCGCCTGCGCGACCGCGCGGCCCTGCAGCGCCTGCCGGACCACCTGCTGCGCGACATCGGCCTCGACCCGGCCGAGGTCCAGGCCGAAGCCGAGAAGCCATTCTGGCGGGCCTGACCCCCGAAATACGCCAGAGCCACCTACCTGCTGCCTCGCGGCGGAGGGCCGGCGCCCTCCGCCGTCCTTTTTTCCGTGCTTGAAGAGGCACAGCTGCAAGTCGGCCTGTTCGACGGACCGGTGACCGACCACTACCGCTGGCATCCGCTGGGTTGAAGGCGCCTCAGCCGTCCTCGCCCGGCGGCCAGGCCGCGGGATCGGCACCGGCGCGCAGGCGATCGATGGCCTCGGCCACGCGCTGGGCATCGGGAATGCCGAAGAAGGCCTCGATCTGGTAGCCGCCGCCGGCGCGGCGCTGCCACCAGGGCAGCTTGCGATCGACGAAGACCACGGTGCCGCGCCCCGGCAGGGCCGGCGTCACCTGGGGATCGCAGAGGTCGGCCGAGGTGAAGCTGCGCAGGCGCCGGAAGGGCCAGTCCTCGCGGATGAAGACCCGCCGGTCGGTCACCGCATAGACCATGCGGCCGGCCGCGTGGCGCGCCACGGCGGGCGCGGCGACCAGCCAGAAGCAGTAGACCACGGCGGCGACCAGGAAGCCGCCGAGCACCAGCCCGGCAAAGCCGCCCGGCCAGTTCGGCAGGAAGCTGAACCAGAGAAAGCCGCCGATGACCAGCAGGCCGAGCACGCCGCGGATCACCTGGGGCAGCCGGGCGCGCGCCAGGATGGCCGGGTGCGGCCGCTCGGCCCAGACCAGGGTCTCGTCCGGCGCCAGCGACGCCCGCGCGTCTTCGAGAGGGTCCATGCGATATCGTCTCCAAAAGGTGGCGGCAGCATTCAAGTCGGAACCACAGACGTCAAGCACCTCACCCGGCTCCCGCTTCGGCGCCCCCTCGACCACAGCAGCCACCTCTGACCCGCAGTTGAGCGGGCTTCGGGCATCCCGGCCCCGTCCGGGGCCCCGGGCGGCCGCCTTCAGCAATCCCGCGCGACTCCAAGGTTAACTGCGGATTTTGCGCGGCTTGGAAGGCTCTTTTCCTGTGGAAAAAGCGGGCCGCAGCGCGTACAACCGGCGGTCCGAGGTATTGCAGGAACGAAAGAGGTCCGTCATGGCCACCCCCTGGGCGCCCAACAGCTGGCGCAGCAAGCCGATCCGGCAGGTGCCGGACTATGCCGACAAGGCCGCGCTGGAGCGTGTGGAGAAGCAGCTCTCCAACTTTCCGCCGCTGGTCTTTGCCGGCGAGGCGCGGCGCCTGCGCGCGCAGCTGGCCGACGTGGCCGAAGGCAAGGCTTTTCTGCTCCAGGGCGGCGACTGCGCGGAAAGCTTCGCCGAGTTCCACGCCAACAACATCCGCGACACCTTCCGGGTCATGCTGCAGATGGCCGTGGTGCTGACCTTCGGCGCCGCCTGCCCGATCGTGAAGGTGGGCCGCATGGCCGGCCAGTTCGCCAAGCCGCGCTCGGCCCCGATGGAGACCAAGGACGGCGTCGAGCTGCCGAGCTACCGCGGCGACATCGTCAACGGCATCGAGTTCGAGGCCGCGGCCCGCGAGCCGGACCCCGAGCGCCTGGTGCGCGCCTACAACCAGGCCGCGGCGACGCTGAATCTGCTGCGCGCCTTCGCCCAGGGCGGCTTCGCCGATCTGCACAAGGTGCACCAGTGGAACCTGGAGTTCGTCTCCGACGGCGCCCAGGGCCAGCGCTACGACGAGCTGGCCGGGCGCATCGACGAGGCGCTGGCCTTCATGCGCGCCTGCGGCATCGAGCCGTCGACGGTGCCCGAGCTGCGCGAGACCGACTTCTACACCAGCCACGAGGCCCTGCTGCTGTGGTACGAGCAGGCGCTGACCCGCACCGACAGCCTGACCGGCCAGTGGTACGACTGCTCGGCCCACATGCTGTGGATCGGCGACCGCACCCGCGACCCGGCCGAGGCCCACGTCGAGTTCATGCGCGGCATCTGCAACCCGATCGGCATGAAGTGCGGCCCGACGACGGATCCCGACGAGCTGATCCGCCTGATCGACGTCCTCAACCCAAAGAACGAGGCCGGCCGCCTGACCCTGATCAGCCGCATGGGCCACGACAAGGTGGCCGAGTACCTGCCGCCGCTGATCCGCGCCGTGCAGCGCGAGGGCAAGAAGGTGGTGTGGTCCTGCGATCCCATGCACGGCAACACCATCAAGTCGGCCAGCGGCTACAAGACGCGGCCCTTCGACCGGGTGCTGGCCGAGGTGCAGAACTTCTTCGCGGTGCACCGCGCCGAGAGCAGCTATGCCGGCGGCGTCCACTTCGAGATGACCGGCCAGGACGTGACCGAGTGCATCGGCGGCGCCCAGGCGATCAGCGACGAGACGCTGGGCGATCGCTACCACACCCACTGCGACCCGCGGCTCAACGCCAAGCAGTCGCTGGAGCTGGCCTTCCTCATCTCGGAGGCACTGAAGGACGAGCGCCTGGCCCGTCAGAACGTCGAAAGCGACAAGGTGGCGGCGGCCCAGTAGGGGCCGCCCGCCCGGCGTCTTTGCCCTGCGGAGCCTCCCCAGGTCCGCGACGCATCGCGCAGCGGCCTTTATGTTGCAATGCAAACAAATCCAACCTGCCAGACACTTTTTGTCCTCGCAGAGAAAGCCTCCTGGAACTTATCCCCTAATCTAATTACCTGTTTTGTAATTATAAATTGAATGACCCTTCGCATGGGCGCCCGGGTCCGGTGACTTGGTCTGCGTTTTTTGCATTGCAGCATTCTTGCCGTTGACGCCGCCTGCGGCAAAGCCTAGTTAGGAGGGGAGCGCCCGCGAACGTCGGGCGGACAACGACGATACCCTGGGATCGGAAAGCCCGTTTCGACGGAGTTTGAAGATGCACCCTGCCCCCCACAACTCAGGCCACTCGGCCTCCCCCTGGCATATCCGCCTGTGGAACGGCCTGGTCAGAATCTCGCAGCGCCGGGCGCTGCGCGAGATGCTGGATCTGCGCAGCGATCGACTGCTCGCCGACATCGGTTTCAGCCGTGCGCAGCTGGCCGACCAGATCGAAGCCGCAGTCGACGCCATCCATGAAAGCCGCCGGGTCGAGCGGCAGATCCGCCGCGAACTCTCCGCCTACAGCGACCGCGAGCTGAACGACATCGGCATCGGGCGGTGTGACATCCGTCGCCTCGCACGCGAGCAAGCGGCGCAGGTTCTCGAGGCCAAGCGCCTCGGCCGCTTCGGGGCCGACCCGGGCCTGCAGAGCAACACCAACGACAACGCCGGACGCCGTAGGTATCCCATCGACACCGCGGCCTGACCGGACCTGGCGTTCGGGCCGGTCGTTGCGCTCGGTCCAGCCATCCGACCGGCCCTCTGGCACGCTTGGGGACTTCGCGCTAGGCTCCAGCCAGACGCAGCGCGTGGAAGGAAGAGCGATGCCCGAAGGTCCCAGCCGACCCAAGAGCCCGGAAGGCGCAGCGACCGCCTGCGGCGCGAGTTGGCCCACCGCCGAGGCGGACATCGCCGCCTGGACCGACGTCTATTTCAAGCGTACCCGAAAGGCGGTGGAGCGCTTCGGCGAGGTCAAGGTCACCTATGCCGTCTTCATGCGCCGCCCGGTGGTCTGCGCCCCGCGCCTGGCGGTCGACTGGCTGCAGGACATCGCCCGGCGCCGCGGCGTCGACCTGGAGATCGACCTGCGCTATCCCGAGGGCAAGTGGGTCGGCGCCGGCGAGGCGATGTTCTACGTCACCGGCCCGCTGTCGCAGCTCTCCGATTTGGAAACCCTGCTGCTGCAGAAGCTGGGGCCGGCCTGCGTGGCCGCCTACAACGCCTACACCATGTGCGCCGTCCTGCCCGAGGTCGCCTTCCTGGCGATGGACGCGCGGCACTGCGCCGGCACCGAGATGGCCGAGCTCATGGCCTATGCCGCCTCGGTCGGCTCCGAGCGGGCGCGCCGCAAGGACGGCGCCGTGGGCTTCGTCGGCAACGCCACCGATGCGACGGCGCATTACTTCGGCCTGGAGGCCGGGCGCGGCACCATGCCGCATGCCTTCATCGGCTACGCCGGCTCCACCCTGCGCGCCGCGGAGATGTACGACGAGACCTTCCCCGACGAGCCGATGACCGTGCTGGTCGACTACTTCGCGCGCGAGGTCACCGACGCGCTGACCTGCTGCCGGCGCTTTCCGCGGCGCGCGGCGGCCGGCAGCCTGGCGGTGCGCATCGACACGCCGGGCGGCCGCTTCATCGAGGGGCTCGACCCGCCGCAGTCCTACGCGGTGCTGGAACGCAACGTGCCGGGCGCGCTGCGCGGCTACCGCTCCGACGACGAGCTGCGCTACCTGGTCGGCCCCGGCGTCTCGGCCGCGGCGATCTGGCGCATGCGCGAGTGCCTCGACCGCGAGGGCTTCGACAAGGTGAAGATCGTCGCCTCCTCCGGCTTCGGGCCCGCCAAGTGCCGCCTGATGGCCGAGGCCAAGGCGCCGATCGACGTGATCGGCACCGGCTCCTACCTGCCGGACAAGTGGTCGGAGACCTATGCCACCGCCGACATCGTCGAATACGCCGGCGTGCCGCGGGTCAAGGTCGGCCGCGAGTTCCTGTTGCGTCGCTAGGCCGCTTCCCCCATAACCCCGGCCATGACCGATTCCACAGCGACTGATGCCTCCGGTACGGACGCCCGCGTCGAAGAGCTGATCGACAACTTCAGCTTCCTGGACGACTGGGATGACCGCTTCCGCTACCTGATCGACCTGGGCCGCAAGCTCGAGCCCATGGACGACAGCCTGAAGACGGAGGAGAGCAAGGTGCGCGGCTGCACCAGCCAGGTCTGGATTGTCGACGAGGTCCGGCCCGGCACGCCGCCGACCCTGCACTTCACCGCCGACAGCGACGCCCACATCGTCAAGGGCCTGATCGCCGTGCTGCTGTCGATCTACGACGGCCGCACGCCCGAGGAGATCCTGGCGGTGGATGCCAAGGACGTCATTGGCCGCCTCGGCTTCGAGCAGCACCTCAGCCCCAACCGGGCCAACGGCCTGTTCTCCATGGTCGAGCGCATCCGCGCCCTGGCGGCGCGGGAGGCTGCGGC
>JBFGUI010000060.1:0-17819 GCA_041565695.1 Kiloniellaceae bacterium | reverse complement strand
GGCGCGCGCGCTCGGTGCCCATGGCGAGCAGGTGACCCGAGCCGAGGACCTGCCCGGCGCCATCGCGCGTGCCCTGGAGCAGGCGCCGGCGGTGATCGACGTCGTCACGACGCAGGCAGCCGTTTCCTCGGACGCGCAGAAGGGCCTTGGCTTCGTGCCCGACTACCAGCCGCTGACCGCATGGGACGAGGCCGAGCGCAAGCGGCGCAGCTTGAGTTGACTCCAATAAATCCGACAGATTCCACCCCTTGATCAGAAAGACGAACGATGGTCGAACTTGGAAACCGCGTCTCCATCTACCAGCCGGAGCAGCCCGGCCTGAAGTTCCCGGAAGAGCCGAGCTTCAACTCGAACGAAGAGCTGCGCCTTTACCGCAAGAAGCGTCTCGTGGCCGCCTGCCGCGCCTTCGGCCAGCAGAAACTCGATTATGGTTTCGCGGGCCACCTGACGATCCGTGACCCGGAGCATCCCGAGCTGTACTGGACCAACCCCATGGCCGTGCACTTCGACGACGTGACGCTCTCCAGCCTGATCCTGGTCGACCATGACGGAAAGGTCATCGAGGGCGACTACGCGGTGAACCGGGCCGGATTCGTGCTGCACGCGGCGGTGCACGAGGAGCACCCGGACATCCTCGCGATGTGCCACGCCCATACCCTCTACGGCACCGCCTTTGCCGCGCTCGGCCGGCCCTTGGAGCCGATTACGCAGGATGCCTGTGCCTTCTTTGAAGACCACGTGGTAATCGCCGAGGAAGCCGGGCAGGTGGCCGTGGAAGAAAAGGCCGGCCCCGGGGTCGCCAGGGCCTTCAAGGGCGTGAAGGCCGCCATCCACCAGAACCACGGCCTGATCACCGCCAGCCGGCACAGCATCGATTCGGCCGCCTTCTGGTTCATCGCGCTCGAGCGCTGCTGCCAGCAGCAGCTGATGGTCGAGGCCTCGGGACACACCCCGATCCGGGTGCCGGAAGACCGGGCGCGCTACAGCCGCGAGCACGTGGGAAGCGAATACATCGGCTGGCTGCACTTTCAGCCGATCTACGAGCAGCTGGCGAAATCCCAACCGGACATGTTCTCCTGATCCGCATTTCGAGAGGACCAAGGCATGGCCATCACCGATACCGCTGCCTTTGAAGCGAAGGCCGAGGCGCAGGGCTACAAGATCTTCCGCAGGACGCTGGGCCCCTCCGAGGGGCTCGGCGATCACGCCCACGACTACGACGTGTGGGGCCTTGTGACCTCCGGCGAGTTCCGCATCACCTCGAACGGGACGACCCAGGTCTACCCGGAGGGTGAGGAGTTCCTGCTCGAGGCCGGCTGCGCGCACAGCGAGTCCGCCGGATCGCAGGGCTGTTCCTTTGTCGTCGGGCGCCGCGCAGGAGAGGGGTGAGCGCGTCCGTCGCAGAGCCACCTTCGCGGCCCCGCCCCGCACAGCTGACATCGCAGATCCCTGCAACCGGACCGGCCCTTGCTCTCTTCCGGTAGCGGCTTCGGGATCGAGACTTCGGAGAAACCCATGACACCCAACAAAGTACCGCAGGCGGTGTTTCATACGCGCGTGCGCAACGAAAAGATCGAAGGTCCCAATCCTTACGAGTGGAAGGACGTGACGAGCGAGGAGATCTTCGCGGGCAAGCGCATTGTGCTTTTCGCCCTGCCGGGGGCCTTCACGCCGGCCTGCTCGGAAAGCCACCTGCCGGGCTACGAGCGTCTCTACGATTCCTTCGTGGAGCAGGGCATCGACCGGGTGATCTGCCTGTCGGTGAACGATGCCTTCGTGATGTTCCAGTGGGCCAAGGCGCAGAACATCCAGAAGGTCTTCATGCTGCCGGACGGCAACGGCGAGTTCACCCGCAAGATGGGCATGCTCGTCGAACGCAGCGGTCAGGGCATGGGCATGAGAAGCTGGCGCTATTCCATGCTGGTCGAGGACGGCACCATCCAACAGCTCTTCGCCGAACCTAATTTCCAGGACAATCCGCCGGGCGTGCCGCTCAGCGTCTCGGATGCCGAGACCATGCTCAACTACCTGCAGAGCCGGGGCGCGAAGTAGGTCCGACAGAGGACCGGTTGCCTGGGCCGGCTTGTCTCGGCTGACATCGGCCACAATAAAGGGCCGCTGCCCGGAGGTAGCGGCCCTTGTCGTCTAGCGCTGACGCCCCGGCTCAGGCGGCCGGCTTGGCGTCGATGCCGTTGGTGTTGAGGAACTCGGCCAACTCGCCGCTCTGGAACATCTCGCGCACGATGTCGCAGCCGCCGACGAACTCGCCCTTGACGTAGAGCTGCGGGATGGTCGGCCAGTTGGAAAAGTCCTTGATGCCCTGGCGGATGCCCGGGTCCTGCAGCACGTCGACGCCTTTGAACTTGACGTTGAGGTGCGACAGAATCTGCACAACGGCGGCGGAAAAGCCGCACTGCGGAAAGACCGGCGTGCCCTTCATGAAGAGGACGACCTGGTTGTCGTCGATCTCCTGCTTGATCCGCGCGGCTACGGTTTCGTCCATAACCTCAAAACTCCCTTTTCTTGAAAACGGTCGGCCGCGGTCGCTGCGGCGCCCTTGCTGTTTTCACGGCGGCGCAGAGCCGTCGCTGTCCTGCCCGATCAGGCCTCCGGCGGCGCCGAGGTCTGCAGCGCCAGGGCGTGAAGCTCGTTGCCCATGCGGCCCTGCAGGGCCTCATAGACCATCTGGTGTTGCTGCACCCGGCTCTTGCCTCGGAAGGCCTCCGACACGACGTAGGCGGCGTAGTGGTCGCCGTCGCCGCGCAGATCCTCGATCCGCACCTGGGCGTCCGGCATGGCCGCCTTGATCATGCCCTCGATATCCCCGGGGTTCATCGGCATGCTGTCGATCCCTCTCTCGTCCCCTTTCGGGGCCCTCTTGTCCATCGGACCCGGCAAACGGGCCCTCATCGGTCCGGTTGCCGCGCGGCCCGCGAAGCCGCCGCTAGCGATCCATGTAGCCCGGCAGCCAGCCCTCGTGGCCGGCCCTGAGCTCCGCCAGGGATATGGCCTCGCCCTCGGCCAGGATCAAGCGGTCTCCGCCGGTCCGCCCCAGCACCCGGGCCGGCACGCCGGCCGCCTTGGCCGCCGCCAGCAGGGCTTCCGCTGCGGTGGTGGTCACAAGATAGCGCGCCTGGTCCTCTCCGAACAACCACGCTGCAAGAGGGGGAATATCCTCCGCCCCTTGGTCTTGGGATGCGGCGCCCGGGGAGATGTCGGCGCCGCAGTTCCCGGCCAGGGCCATCTCCGCCAGGGCGACGGCGAGGCCGCCATCGGAGAGGTCGTGGCAGGCGCTGACGCCGCCCGAGCGGATCTGGGCGCGCACGAAATCGCCGTTGCGCCGCTCGGCCTTCAGGTTGACCGGCGGCGGGGCCGTCTCGCTGCCACCCTCGATGTCGCGCAGGTAGATCGAGGCGCCGAGGTGGCCCCGCGTCGCGCCGATCAGCACGAGGGTCTCGCCCGGGCCGGGCAGGGCCGCGCCGACGGTGCGGTCGAGGTCGTCGATCAGGCCGACGCCGCCGATCACCGGCGTCGGCAGGATGGCCTGGCCGTTGGTCTCGTTGTAGAGCGAGACGTTGCCCGAGACCACGGGATAGTCGAGCGCCTCGCAGGCCGCCTTCATGCCGGCGACGCAGCCGACGAACTGGCCCATGATCTCCGGGCGCTCCGGGTTGCCGAAGTTCATGTTGTCGGTGATCGCGAGCGGCAGGGCGCCGACGGCGGTCAGGTTGCGCCAGGACTCGGCTACCGCCTGGGCGCCGCCGCGCTCCGGATCCGCCTTGCAGTAGCGCGGTGTGCAGTCGCTGGTCATGGCGAGGCCGCGGTTCGAGCCGTGGATGCGCACCACCGCGGCATCGCCGCCGGGCCGGGCCACGGTGTCGGCCATGACCATGTGATCGTACTGCTCCCAGATCCAGCGCCGGGAGCAGAGGTCGGGGCTGGCCATGAGGCGCTTCAGCGCCTCGGCCGGCGCGACCGAAAGGGCGAAGGCCGCCGGGTCGATCTCCGGCAGTTCGGGGCTCGCCTTCCAGGGGCGGTCGTATTCCGGCGAGGCCTGGGCCAGCGGGTCGATCGGCAGGTCGCCGACCACCGCGCCGTTCATCTTCAGCACCATGCGGCCCGTGTCGGTGAGCCGGCCGATGATCGCGAAGTCGAGGTCCCACTTCTCGAAGATGCCGCGGGCGAGCTCTTCCTTGCCCGGCTGCAGCACCATCAGCATGCGCTCCTGGCTTTCCGAGAGCATCATCTCGTAGGGCGTCATGCCCGCCTCGCGGCAGGGCACCTTGTCGAGCTCCAGCTCGACGCCCGAGCCGCCCTTGGAGGCCATCTCGAAGGACGAGGAGGTGAGCCCGGCGGCACCCATGTCCTGGATGGCGACGATGGCGTCGGTCGCCATGAGCTCCAGGCAGGCCTCGATCAGCAGCTTCTCGGTGAAGGGGTCGCCGACCTGCACCGTGGGGCGCTTCTCCTCGGAGTCCTCGGCGAACTCGGCCGAGGCCATGGTGGCGCCGTGGATGCCGTCGCGCCCGGTCTTCGAGCCGACGTAGACCACCGGCTTGCCGACGCCGGCGGCCGCCGAATAGAAGATGCGGTCGGCCGGGGCGATACCCACGGTCATGGCGTTGACCAGGATGTTGCCGTTGTAGGAGGCATCGAAGTTGACCTCGCCGCCCACCGTCGGCACGCCGACGCAGTTGCCGTAGCCGCCGATGCCGGCGACGACCCCGGCGACGAGGTGGCGCGTCTTCGGGTGGTCGGGGGCGCCGAAGCGCAGGGCGTTCAGGTTGGCGACGGGCCGCGCGCCCATGGTGAAGACGTCGCGCAGGATGCCGCCGACGCCGGTCGCCGCGCCCTGGTAGGGCTCGATGAAGCTCGGGTGGTTGTGGCTCTCCATCTTGAAGATGGCGGTCAGCCCCTCGCCGATGTCGATCACGCCGGCATTCTCGCCGGGGCCCTTGATGACCTGCGGCCCGGTGGGAGGCAGATACTTGAGCCACTTCTTGGACGATTTGTAGGAGCAGTGCTCCGACCACATGACCGAGAAGATGCCAAGCTCCAGCAGGTTCGGCTCGCGGCCCATGATGTCGAGGATGAGGCCGTATTCCTCGTCGTTCAGGCCGTGCTCGCGCACCACCTCCGGCGTCACGGGACGTTCGTTGGCCACGGCGGAACTCACGACAGCGCCTCCACCAGTCCGTCGAACATCGGGCGCCCGTCGGTGCCGCCCAGCCGGGGGTCGGCCAGGCGTTCGGGGTGCGGCATCAGGCCCAGCACCGTCTTGGTCGCGTTGAACACGCCGGCGATGTTGCGCTGGGAGCCGTTGGGGTTGGCCTCGGGCGTCACCGCCGCGCCGGCATCGCAGTAGCGGAAGGCGACCTGGCCGCGATCCTCCAGCGCCTTCAGCGTGTCCGCGTCGGCGAAGTAGTTGCCGTCGTGGTGGGCGACCGGAATGCGGATCGCCTGGTCCTGCTCGTACTTGGCGGTGAACAGGCTCTGGCTGGTCTCCACCTTCACCATGACGTCGCGGCAGATGAAGCGCAGGTTGGCGTTGCGCATCAGCACGCCGGGCACCAGCCCGGTCTCGGTCAGCATCTGGAAGCCATTGCAGATGCCGAGCACCGCCACGCCCTTGCCGGCGCGGGCAATCACTTCCTTCATCACCGGCGAGTTGGCCGCCATGGCGCCGCAGCGCAGGTAGTCGCCGTAGGAGAAGCCGCCGGGCAGGACGATCAGGTCGACCTTCTCGAAGTCGCTGTCCTTGTGCCACACCATGAGCGGCTCGCTGCCCATCGACCGGCGCAGGGCGACCTGGACGTCGCGGTCGCAGTTGGACCCCGGAAACACGATGACCGCGGCTTTCATGCGCGCTCTCCCAAGGAATTCCGCCTCCAGAGAGCCCGGCTCAGCCGTCCAGCTCGATGGCGTAGTTTTCGATCACGGTATTGGCCAGCAACTTCTCGCACATGGCCTCGACCTCGGCGCGGGCCTTGGCCGGATCGCTCTCGGCCAGGGAAAACTCGATGACCTTGCCCTGGCGGACGTCGTTCACGCCGGAAAAGCCCAGGCCGGCCAGGGCGTGTTCGATGGCCTTGCCCTGGGGGTCGAGAACGCCGTTTTTCAGGGTGACGTGGACGCGTGCTTTCATAGGGGGCCTTCATGGGCTGCACCGCCCCGACTCGCGGGGGTGAAAGTTGGCCGGACCTTAGCCGCGCCGGCCCGGCAAGACAAGGCGCAGAGGAGCCAGATCGGGCGGTTTTTGGGCCTTTCACCGGGGCCGCAAGGGCGCTGCTCGGCGCGCCGCTCATCTGGCTGACGCTGGCCGGCCTCGCCGCCGTGGCCGCCGGCCTGATCATCGCCTTTCACGCCCCCTGGCGCCGGAATCGAGCCCTGAAGTCTCGGCGTCCGGCTAGATCCAGCGGCGCACCCGGCTCTTGTAGTCGCGGTAGGCCTGCCCGAACCTGCGCTCCAGGTAGCGCTCCTCGCGGCGGATGACGCCGAACTCCATGACCAGGATCACCACCGGCAGCAGCACCAGCGCGCCGAGACTGACGGTGGCGCAGACCACCCCGAGGTAGATCAGGGCCAAACCCAGGTAGATCGGGTTGCGGCTGCGCCGGTAGGGTCCTTCGGTAACCAGAACCGTGGCGGGGCGATGCGGCGGCAGCGGCGTGCCGGCACCGATGAAGCGGCCGCCGGCCCAGAGGATCAGGAGGAGGCCGAAGGCGCCCAGCGCGATTCCGAGCCACAGGCTGCCGGCCGCGTCGCGCTCCGGCAGGGCGGGCAGGGCGAACAGCCAGTCGGCGCCGAGGCCGAGGGCGAGGCCGGCCAGGTAGATCAGCGGCGGCGGCGCGATCACACCCGGCGTGTCGTGCGGTTCCTGGCCACTGGGCGCGGTGGGCGTGTCTTTGTCGGACACGAAGAACTCTCGCGGCTGAAGAGGGCGCGGCGGGTCCGCGGGAAGCTAGTCGGGCGTGATCTCGGAGATCTTGGTGCCTTCGATCCCGATGCCCGCCATGAGGCCTTTCTGATCGAAGAAGAAGACGTAGATCTTTTCGCGCGCCGAGGTCGTGGTCAGCTTGCCGGAGACCCCTTCGTCCACCACGACCAGCGAGGGCGCCGAGCCGATCTCCCAGCCGTCACTGCGGTCGAGGTAGCCGAGCGCGTCCTTGTCGAGGAAGAACACGGCGTAGCCGAACTTCTGAATGCCGGCCTGCAGGCCGATGGAAGCCGCTCCCGTGCTGTAGTAGCCGGTCACCTTGTCGTTTTCCAGCAGCGCGCCTTCGCCGTAGAGGCCGCCGATGATCAGGCCGCCCTTGAGGATTTCCGGGAACACCAGAACGCCGACGGAATCCTTGGCGATCGCGGCGGCGCCGGCGGACTGCCCCAGCAGCGAAGCCAGGGCGTCGCGCGATTTCTTCTCGATCGTCGCGGCACTTTCCGCGCTGGCCGGCGAGGTGAGGCTAATGGCCGACATGAAGGCACAGGCGGCCAGAACGGCCAGCAGGCGAATACGCATCGTCGTTTCCTCTCGAGCACCGGTTGCAAAGCGGGGCGACTCTACTGCGAAGTCGCCGGGGCTGTGAAGGCTAAAGCCGGTTCGGCGCCGGTCTCACTCGGGATTGATCTCGGTGATCTTGGAGCCTTCGATGGTCAAGCCCGCCATGAGGCCCTTCTGATCGAAGAAGAAGACGTAGATCTCCTTGCGCGCCGAGGTCGTGGTCAGCGCGCCGGCGGCGCCCTTGTCGACCACCACCACGTTGGGGGCCGTGCCGATCTCCCAGCCGTCGCTGTTGTCCAGGTAGGCCAGGCCTGCTTCGTCCATGAAGAAGACCGCATAGCCGAAGGTCTGCAGGCCCGCCTGCAGGCCGAAGGAGGCCGCGGCGGTGCTGTAGTGCTGGGCCACCGCGCCGCCCTTGAACAGCGCGCCTTCGCCGTACTGGCCGCCGATGATCAGGCCGCCCTTGACGATCTTGGGGAACACCAGGATGCCGGCGGCGTCCTCGGCCAGCCGCTTGGCGGGCTCCGAGTTCTGCTTCAGGAGGTCGAGGGCCGCGCGGGAATTCTGCTCGATGGTGGCGCGCCGGCCCGCTTCCTGCGCGGCCGCCGGCAGGGTCGTGAAGGCGAGAGCCGCGGCGAGGATCGCCAGGGCGCCGAACAGGGCCGGGAGGCGCAGAAGCATCTTAGTCTCCTGTCGGTGGATCACTGTATCCCTGCGCCAATGTAGCGCAGCGGTTGAACGCTGGAACAGGGCTAAGAAGGGGGCGCGGGCGCTGGTGCTACTGCAGCAGCCGCGGGCCCTTCATGTCGACGGGCCCGGCCTCCGGCAGCACGCCGAGCCGCCGGGCGACCTCCTGATAGGCCTCCTCGACGCCGCCGAGGTCGCGGCGGAAGCGGTCCTTGTCGAGCTTTTCGTTGGTCGTCACGTCCCACAGGCGGCAGGAGTCCGGGCTGATCTCGTCGGCCAGCACGATACGCATCTCCTCGTCCTCCCACAGCCGGCCGAACTCCAGCTTGAAGTCGACCAGCCGCAGCCCGACGCCGAGGAACAGACCGCAGAGGAAGTCGTTCACCCTGAGGGCGTACTGCAGCATCTCGTCCAGGTCCTGGGTGTTAGCCCAGCCGAAGGCGGTGATGTGCTCCTCGGAGACCATGGGATCGCCCAGCTCGTCGTTCTTGTAGTAGTACTCGACGATGGAGCGGGGCAGCGGCGCGCCTTCCTCCATGCCGAGGCGCTTCGACAGCGAGCCGGCGGCGACGTTGCGCACCACCACTTCCAGCGGAATGATCTCGACCTCGCGCACCAGCTGCTCGCGCATGTTGAGGCGTCGCACGAAGTGGGTCGGCACGCCGATGCTCTCCAGGCGGGTCATCAGGTACTCGGAGATGCGGTTGTTGAGGACGCCCTTGCCGGTGATGATGCCCTTCTTCTGGGCGTTGAAGGCGGTGGCGTCGTCCTTGAAGTACTGCACCAGGGTGCCCGGCTCCGGTCCCTCGAAGAGGACCTTGGCCTTGCCTTCGTAGATCTGTCTGCGTCGCATCGCTTGCACCTGAAATCGAGGGCCGCCGGCGGGGTGGCCCGCATCGGTTGGGGAGATTTTCCCATAGCGCGACGGTTGTTCTCCGCCTGCGCGCTCGCTGGCCGACGGCCAGGGAGCTACGTGATATAGCAGGAGACAGGGGGCAAAACAATGACGCCCGCTGCGCCGGGCTGATGTATATTAAATAGTTGATATAATTATATAATTATTGCCCTTCGGGCGGGCTGGAGCGGGCCGCCAGCGGGGCGTAGGGATGGCGGTCCGGGCGCCCGGGCGCGAACAGCCAGACCGGTCGGCGCGGCGTCCTCGCGGGGTCCTCGGTCGGTGCCGGCAGGGCGATGAGCGAGGAGGAGACCGTCTGGAAGCCGCCGCGCTCCACCGTCATGGCGGCCTCGTGGCCCGGGTCGGTCCGGGCCAGGATCTCCTGCCAGGCGGTCCAGTCGCCGGCCTCGGGATCGGGCACCCGGGCGGCCCGGAAGGCCGGCAGGTGGCGGGCGATGCGCGGGCTGGTCGCGTCGTTCAGGTCGTAGGCGGTCAGCATCGACAGACCCTCGGGCAGCGGGCGAAGCTCGATGACCCGGGCCTCGGGCGTACCCGGGTTGCGCAGCCAGTAGGCGTCGCGGTTGTCGGCTACCACCATGTTGAAGCTGCGGTAGGCGGCCGGGTTCAGCTCGGCCAGGGCCTCGGCGGCGCTGACCGCGTCGGCGTGGTCCAGGGCCTCCAGCACCAGCTCGCCGCGGCTGCGCTTGCCGGGGGCGGGACCGAGCGAGGCGCGGCGGTTGAGGATCGCCGCCGCCACGCCGTGGTCGTTGAGGCCCAGCCAGGAGCCGCCGGCGCTGCGGTCGAGCCCGGCGACGACCTCCGGGCGGTCGGGCCAGTGGCGGTCCGGCGCGGCCCAGGGCCGGTCGATCATTTCGTCGCGGTTGGCGGCCAGCAGCACGGGCCAGGCATGGCCCGGGCGGCGCAGAATTATCATCGTACACATAATGGCTTGGGAGCGGTTCTCGAGACAGCGAAGGAAGACGGCGGCGCAGGCGGCGCCGGACCCCGCGGAAAACCGCAGGGAGAGGTTTATCAGGGCCGCGAAGAACGCTATAAACCCAATGACGAACCGCTGCCGCCTGACGCGGCAGAGCATAACCCCTATATGAAGGGTCGGCTACGCCGTTTCCCCGGGCGGAATCCGGGGCCAGGAAGAGGGCCGTTCCAGGAGATCTAGCGACCGATGGCGACATTCAACGAACGCGAAAAGGCATTCGAGGACAAGTACAAGCACGACCAGGACCTGCAGTTCCGCACCGAGGTGCGGCGCAACAAACTGCTCGGCCAGTGGATCGCGCGCGAGCTGCTCGGCCTCGAGGGCGACGCGGTGGAAGCCTATGCCAAGGACGTGGTGGCCTCCGACCTGGACGAACCCGGTCCCGACGACGTAGTGCGCAAGGTCATGGCCGACATCGAGGCCAAGGGCGTCGATTTCAGCGAGCATCGCCTGCGCCACCGCATGGACGAGCTCATGGCCGAGGCCAAGCAGCAGATCATGAACGAATAGGCTGCCGATCCAGTTTGCCGGAACGCAGTGGGCCGCCCCTACGGGGGGCCCGTTCTGCTGTGGCGGCGGATTGCTTCTGTGATGAAGCCAGCTCGGATTGTCACCCTCGCACTTGTTGCGAGGGTCCATCGTAAGGCTCGGCGCCGGACCCTTCCCATGGAACCCGGATCGCGCTCGCCGATGCTCGCTTGTTCGGGATGACAGCCGGAGTTACGCCTCAGAGCGGCCTTTGGCGTTGCGGTCGCGGTCGTATCGTCGCTTGAGCGGAAACGGCGGCAACCAGGACTCGCGACGGACGGTCCAGAGCTCGTAGGTTGGCCTCAGCTGGTCGGGGGCATCCAGGGATCCCAGGTGCACTTCGATCTCGTCTGCGCTGCGTGAGAAGACGGAGGAGCCGCAGCGCGGACAGAAAAACCGCCCGGCGTAGTCGCGTGTTTCGCCATCGATCGTCACCGCATCCTGCGGGAACACCGCGGAGGCGTGAAACAGCGCCCCGTGATGCTTGCGGCAGTCGAGACAGTGACAGAGGCCGACCCGGTAGGGGAGTCCTGACGCCACGATTCTGACGTTGCCGCAGAGGCAGCCGCCGGTGAAGCGGTCCATGCTGGGTCTCCCTTACGAGTGTTCTCTTCTGGCGAGAACGCATTCTTTGCCGAGATCGCAATGAAACTCAAACCGTCACCCTCGGGCTTGACCCGAGGGTCCATGGTTGGACTTGGCGTCTTGCGCCAGCCATGGATCCCGGATCGCGCTCGCTGACGCTCGCTTGTCCGGGATGACGATCGAGTTTAGGCGACCGCCTTGGCCGCCGCGTCTTTGCCGAACACGCGGGCGAAGATCGTGTCGACGTGCTTGGTGTGGTAGGCCGGATCGAAGCAGGCGGCGAGGTCTTTTTCCGCGATCCGGCCGGCGATCTCCGGGTCGGCCTTCAAGAGCTCCAGGAAGTCGCCTTCGCCGCCCCAGACCTTCATGGCGTTGCGCTGCACCAGGCGGTAGGCGTCCTCGCGGCTGATGCCGGCCTGGGTCAGGGCCAGCAGCACGCGCTGGGAGTGCACCAGGCCGCCCAGCTGGTCGAGGTTCTTCTGCATGGCGTCCGGATAGACCAGCAGCTTCTCGATGACGCCGGCCAGGCGGTTGAGGGCGAAGTCGAGGGTCACCGTGGCGTCCGGCCCGAACATGCGCTCGACCGAGGAGTGGGAGATGTCGCGCTCGTGCCACAGGGTCACGTTCTCCAGCGCCGGGGTGACGGCGGCGCGCACCACGCGGGCCAGGCCCGTCAGGTTCTCGGTCAGGACCGGGTTGCGCTTGTGCGGCATGGCCGAGGAGCCCTTCTGGCCCGGCGCGAAGTATTCCTCGGCTTCGCGCACCTCGGTGCGCTGCAGGTGGCGGATCTCGGTCGCCAGGTTCTCCATGCAGGAGGCGATGACGCCGAGCGTTGCGAAGAAGGCGGCGTGGCGGTCGCGGGGGATCACCTGGGTCGAGACCGGCTCGGCCTGCAGGCCGAGCTTCTGCGCCACGTACTCCTCGACGGAGGGATCGATGTTGGCGAAGGTGCCGACGGCGCCGGAGATGGCGCAGGTCGCGATCTCCGCCCGCGCGGCTTCCAGGCGCGTGCGGCAGCGCGCGAAGGCGGCGTAGTGGCCGGCCAGCTTCACACCGAAGGTGGTGGGCTCGGCATGGATGCCGTGGCTGCGCCCCAGGCAGACGCTGTTCTTGTGCTCGAAGGCCCGCTTCTTCAGCGCCTCCAGTACCCGGTCGAGGTCGGCCAGCAGGATGTCGCTCGCCTGGGTCAGTTGCACGGCGAGACAGGTATCCAGCACGTCGGAGGAGGTCATGCCCTGGTGCACGAAGCGCGCCTCATCACCAACATGCTCGGCCAGGTTGGTGAGGAAGGCGATGACGTCGTGCTTGGTCTCGCGCTCGATCTCGTCGATGCGCGCCACCTCGAAGGTGCCGCGCTCCCACACCGCCTTGGCGGCCTGCTTGGGGATGACGCCCAGTTCGGCCTGAGCATCACAGGCATGGGCCTCGATTTCGAACCAGATGCGGAATTTGTTCTCCGGCTCCCAGATGGCGGTCATTTCGGGACGGCTGTAACGCGGGATCATGCGGAATTTTTCCTGAAATCGATGGGGCCGGTGAGGGCCCCGTTATAGCGGCCGGACAGGGCCACGGCAACGCCGCCGGCCAGGCAAAACCGGGGGCGGCCGGGCCGCCGCGGAAACGGAGCGGTGAGGTGCCGGCCCGGGTCAGTCGCCGCGGCCGGGCAGGGTCACCCTCACGGTGGTACCCCTGCCCAAGATGCTGTCGATCTCGAGACCGCCGCCATGCAGTTCGACAAGTGACTTCACGATCGCCAAGCCGAGGCCGGTGCTTGCCTCGCTCCGGTGCGGGTCCAGGTCGCCAGTGACGAAGGGTTCGGTCACGGTCTTCAGTCTATCCGGCGAGATGCCTCTGCCGGTGTCGACGACCTCGAGCACGTGGCTTGTGTCCCGGTAGGCGGCCCGCAGTACGATCCTGCCGTTCTTCGGTGTGAACTTGATGGCGTTCGAAAGAAGATTGAGCAGTATCTGCTTGACCGCGCGCCGGTCTGCATGAAGCGGCGGTAAATCTTTCGCGGCCTCGATGGTGAGGCTGACGCCGACGGACTCGGCCCTTTGCCTGAACACGGCCAGGGACTCCGAGAGTGTCTTGTCGACGAACAACTCCTCCCGGGTCAGGGCCACCTTGCCGGCCTCGATCGCCGACAGATCGAGCAGATCGCTGACCAGCGACAACAGGTGCTCGGCGCTGGAGCAGATGTCCCTGGCGTACTCCTTGTACCTGTCACCGATGGCGCCGAAATACCCCCGGCTGATGACCTCGGCGAAGCCGAGAATGGCGTTGAGGGGCGTTCTCAGTTCGTGACTCATGACCGCCAGAAAGGCCGATTTAGCCCGGTTAGCGACTTCCGCCTCCTCCTTAGCGGCGAGGATCGCCTTCTCGGCCAGTTTCCGCTCGGTGATGTCGGTGTTCATTCCACCGATTCCGATGATAGTCCCTTCAGCATCGCGCACCGGAAATTTTTGCAGGAGAGTGGCGCGCACCTGCCCGTCCGGAAACGGTGTTTCTGTCTCGATCTCGATGCTTTTGCCTGAAGAAAGAACCAGTGCATCCTGAGCTTCAACCACTGCTGCGTGGTCAGCAGGGTAGAAGTCACTGACCATCTTTCCTTTGATCTCCTGCCGCTCACGATTGAACCACTCATGCCAGCGCTCATTTGCGTGCAGATAATATCCTTGTGTGTCCTTCAACAGGATGGCCGACGGCGAGGCATCGATGAAGGCCCGGAAACGCTCCTCGCTGTTCTTCAGCGCCTCCTCGGTGCGTTTGCGGTCGGAGATATCGCTGATCACGGAGATGATCAGGGTCGGCTTGCCGGCGGCATCGTGCACCGCCGAGAGCCAGATGTTGGCCCATACGACGTGGCCGTCTTTGTGGATGTAGCGCTTTTCGCGCGAGTAGCTCTTGAGCTTGCCGCTGAGCATGAGCTCGTTGTACTCCATCGCGTCGTCCTGTTCCTCGGGCAGCGAGATGTCGACGGATGTCAGCTGCAGCAGCTCCTCACGGCTGTAGCCCAGGATTTCGCAGAACTTCACGTTCACCTCCAGCCAGCGCGCCTGTCGCGGATCGACGGCCCGCAGAGCCACGCCGAAGGCATCCTGTTCGAACAGGGCCTTGAAGAGGCCGGTTTCGGTCTTCCAGCCCGTCATCGTCTTGGTGTTCTCCATGCGAAGTCCCACATCGCCCGTTCCTGTCCGCCTCCGCCGTTTGGAGAATTCTCAAACTGCATGCTTGCCGGACAAGCGCCGATTATAGCGAAAATACCGGGGAGTTGTGCGGAGAGGGGCCGAAGGGCCTGCCGCGCGGCGCCGGAGCGGCCTTCTTCAGCCGGCTCCGGTCTGCCCGGCGCAGGCGGCCCAGGGGGTCACAGCAGCCCCAGCGACCGGAACGAGGCGTGGCCGGCGCGGCCGATCACCAGATGGTCGTGCACCACGATGCCGAGCCTGGTCAGGGCGCCGACCAGTTCCTCGGTCATGGCGATGTCGGCGGCCGAGGGCTCGGGCTCGCCGGAGGGATGGTTGTGCACCAGGATGAGGGCGGCGGCGCCCAGCTCCAGCGCGCGCTTGACCACCTCGCGGGTGTAGACCGGCGTGTGGTCGATGGTGCCCTGCTGCTGCACCTCGTCGGCGATCAGGCGGTTGCGCTTGTCGAGGAACAGCAGGCGGAACTGCTCGACCGGCTGGTGCGCCATGGTCTGGCGGCAGTAGGCCAGCAGCTTTTCCCAGGAGGAGATCACGTCGCCGGCCATGGCCTCCTCGCGCGCCAGCCGCGCGGCCGCCTCGGGCACGATCTTCAGGGCGGCGACGCTGGCCTGGCCCATGCCCGGCACCTGCGCCAGGGCCGCCGGATCGGCGCTCAGTACCCGCGCCAGGCTGCCGAAGCGCTGCAGCAGGTTCTTGGCCAGCGGCTTCATGTCGCCGCGCGGCTTGGCGCCGAACAGCAGGAACTCGATCACCTCATGGTCGGCGAGGCTCTCTGCGCCGCGCTCCAGCAGGCGCTGGCGCAGGCGTTCGCGGTGACCGTGGTAGTGCGGCCGCTCGCCGCCGGCGGCGCTCATCGCGGGCCGTTCCGCGAGCCGGTCAAGCGGCGCGGCACGGCACGGCCGGAAGGGTATGTCGCAGAGAACGCTTCCATGACTTCTTCAACTCAGGGTCCGAACACCCCAGTGATAGTATTTTGTTAACCAAATCGCACCCTATAATTGGTTTGTTGAGACTCGCCCTGGTATCTTCGTCACAGGGTTCGACAGCAAGGGATTCGCCATGTCCGACGCCAATGTGATCGCCTTTCCTGTACGCGCCGCCCCCGCCACGCCGGCCGATGAATTCAGCGACTGGATGTCCTGGGCCGAGTGCGAACTGGCGATCCTCGGCTACGACGTGACGGCCACCGACTACAACTGGCGTGCGGCCCATGAGAAGGGCCTGAGTCCGGAAGTCGCGGCCGAGCACGCGGTGCGCAGCCTCGAAGCCAGCTGATCCCGGCTGCGCCGCGCGGCGTCTGCGACACTGCCGGACTGGCGTCGTGCGCTAGTTCCTCAGCGGACAACTATCGTGCTGCGATCTTTGCCGCGCCGCTATCCGATTGCACCCGAAAAACACCCCGAAATAACACGGCTTTAGGACATTCCGCCGATAGACATGGCGTCGGCCCGGGCGTAGCGTGTGCGGCATCTGCTCATGACCGCATAGAGCGTCTTATTCAGTCGTCCAAGGCGGTAGCTGTCAGTCTCTTTCAGCGCTCCTCTTTTCGCAGGGGCGGCCGCCGACCCCCCGGGGCGGACAAGACCTCATGCAGATGACGGAGCAGCAGGTAGCGAGCAGCAGGTAGCCGGGAGCGGCAGGTGCGGCTCCCTCCATCCCAAAGAAGCGACGCGCAGTCAGCGCGGCCATGAACAGTATTCGACCCTTTGGCGTCAAGCCAGAGGCGGGACAAGCTGCACGGCCTCAAAGCCTGCCGTGATAGCCTGCAAGAGAGTCCGGCCGCCCTTTGCCGCCGGAAGAACAGCGGAGGATGGAAGCGTGGATATCGAAGCCGTGCTGCGAAAACACGAAGACGCCCTGCTGGCCTATCCTAACGTCACCGGCGTCGGGATCGGCGAACGTGCAGGCCATCAGGTGATCAAGGTCATGGTCGTCAGAAAGGTCCCGGAGTCCTCGCTGCGGCCGGAACAGGTCATCCCCAAGACGCTGGACGGCTGCGAGCTCGACGTCGAGGAGATTGGCGAACCCACGGCGCCCCCGAGCTGACGCCGTCCCCATCTGGGAGAAGACATCATGATGGACCCGAAAAAAATGCTGCTGGATCCGCAGGAGGTCCAGAAAGTCCAGAAAGCCTACGCCGCCGAAGTCGACAAGTTCCTGCAACCGGAGAAGGCGCCCGCCAATGTTGTCGGCATGGGCTACGGCGTGAAGTGGAGCAACGGCGAGCCGACCGGCAAGCCGGCACTGCTCGCTCTGGTCTCGCAGAAGGTCGACAAGGAAGAGCTCAGCGCGGCCGACATGGTGCCGAAGAAGATCGGTGAGATGCCGACCGACGTGCTGGCCATCGGCCAGCCCTTCGCCGGCCAGGCCCAGCCCATCGAAGTCGGTGTGCAACTGCTGGCGCAGAAGGCCCGCCCGGCCTCCGGCGGCTACAGCGTCGGCCACAAGAACATCACCGCCGGCACGCTGGGCACCTGCGTCTATGACATGGTCGGCACGCCGGGCAATCCGGTCGGCATGCCCGGGCATTACTACATCCTGTCCAACAACCACGTGCTGGCCAACAGCAACAACGCGACGCCGGGTGACGCGGTGCTGCAGCCCGGGCCCTTCGACGGCGGGACCGATCCGGCCGATCGCATCGCCTCGCTGAGCCGCTTCATTCCCATCACCTTCGATCCGCCGGTGCCACGCGCCTTCCATCGCAACCTGGTCGACGCGGCGGTGGCCGAGGGCGAGTTTCACGACCTGAAGCGCGAGATCCACTGGGTCGGCCACCTGCGCGGCTGGCGCCCGCGCGCCCAGGTCGCGGTGGGCACTCTGCTGCAGAAGACGGGGCGGACCACCAACTACACCACCGGCCGCATCACGGCGGTGAACGCCACCGTCGACGTGAACTACGGCGGCGGCCGGGTGGCCCGTTTCCGCGACCAGATCATCACCACGCCGATGTCGGCGGGAGGCGACTCCGGATCGCTCGTCGCCGATCGCGAGAACTTCGCGGTCGGGCTGCTGTTCGCCGGTTCACCGCTGGTGACGATCCTCAACCAGATCCAGCATGTGCGCTCTCTGCTGCGGGTTGAGATCGTATAAAGCGGTGGACCTGCCGCAACGCGGCAGGCAACTCGGGCGCCGCCGGGCCTTCAATCCCGTCCGGCGCCCGTCTCTTTCCGAAAAGCAGGAAGTGGTGGCGCTAAGTGCTCTATCCACCGTAGGGCGGCTTGTGCCAGCCCTTGGGGGAGATGGTAAAGATCTCGTAGCCCGTGGCGGTGACGCCTATGGAATGCTCGAACTGGGCCGAGAGCTTCATATCGCGGGTGACCGCGGTCCAGCCGTCCTGCAGGATCTACACCTCGGGGCGGCCGGCGTTGATCATCGGCTCGATGGTGAAGAACATGCCCTCGCGCAGCGGCACGCCGGTGCCCG
>JBFGUI010000059.1:0-18061 GCA_041565695.1 Kiloniellaceae bacterium | reverse complement strand
GGCGCCGATGGCCGCGCAGACCGCGGCGATCTCGTCCTCGGCCTGGAAGGTGACCACGCCGTGGTCCTTAAGACCGGCCAGCGAGTGCAGCAGCGAGGAGGCCGGGGTTATCGGATAGGAGCAGAACACCAGCTTCAGCTCGGCGCCCTGGGCGCCGGCCACCAGCCCCCAGGACAGCGCCTCGGCGCCGGTGACGTTGCGATAAAGTCCCGGCTCGATCTCCGCTGCCGGCACGGAGAAGGCGGCGAGGTCCTCGCCAACCTCCGCCGTCTCGCCGAAGGCATGGCCGGCGTTGAGCGCCGCGATGTTGGCGTGGGCGATTTCGGAGCGCTTGCGGAACTTCTCGTTCAGCCAGTCGACGGTGGCCTGGCGGTCGCGCCCGAACATCCAGTAGACCAGGCCCAGCGCCCACATGTTCTTGCAGCGCAGGGCGTCCTTCTTGGTCAGCCCGGCGTCCTTCAGCGCCTCCTGGGTCGCCTGCGACATGTCGACCTCGAAGACGCGGTAACCCTTCAGACTGCCGTCGCTGCGCGGGTCGCTCTGGTAGCCGGCCTTGGCGAAGTTGCGCTCGTTGAAGGCGCCGGAATCGAGGATCAGCAGGCCGCCCGGCTTCACGTCGACCAGGTTGACCTTGAGCGCCGCCGGGTTCATCGCCACCAGCACGTCGAGCTCGTCGCCGGAGGTCTTGATCACCCGGGCGCCGAAATTGATCTGGAAGGCGGAGACGCCGAAGGTGGTGCCGACCGGCGCGCGGATCTCCGCCGGGAAGTCCGGGAAGGTCGCCAGGTCGTTGCCGGCCAGCGCGGTGGAAAGCGTGAACTGGCTGCCGGTCAGCTGCATGCCGTCGCCGGAATCACCGGCAAAACGCACCACCGCGGACTCGATGATCTGGCGGCCGGAGGGGTCGGCCTTCAACGCCGTCGAACCTTCCATTCCTCAAGAAACCTTTCACTGAATGACGGCGAAGCCGATTGCAGACCCGCCAAACTCGGGCCGCGCCTGGCGCGGCGGCCCGCCCCGTTGGCCGTGAATATGGCCCCGACGCGCCGGCTTGCCAATGCGGCATTTCGAAAATCACCATAAAGATGGGTAGAATATTTAAAAATGACAAAATTATTATGTGTATATGGCCTGCCGGGCAGACCGGCGCAGCGGCCGCAGAGCGCAGCCTTGACCCAGGCGGCGCCGTACCGGGCCCAGCTTATCCGAGGGCAACGATGCGCTGGCGGAAAGGCAGCCATGCGCACAGGTCGGGACGCAAGCGGCGGCCGGCGCAAAGCCCCGCCGAACCGCGCAAAGGCTTGAGTTCCCGGCCGATTCGCCTTTGTCGCGTTTCAGACACGATCCGTCGCCGCAGGCGTAGCCCCCAGTTCCCCTGTCAAGAGAAATGATTGCGGGGCCCATTGCCGCCGGGACGCTGTCCTCAGGACCGCAAAGTCCGGCGGGTTTCTTGCCTTGAGGAATGACGATGGCGGAAGAAGACGATCTCGATCTCAACAGTCTTGACGACGACGAACTCGTCAAGCAGATGCACGACGACCTCTACGACGGCCTCAAGGAAGAGATCGAGGACGCGGTCCACATCCTGCTGGGGCGCGGCTGGGCGCCCTACCGCGTCCTGACCGAGGCGCTGGTCGAAGGCATGCGCATCGTCGGTATCGACTTCCGCGACGGCATCCTCTTCGTGCCCGAGGTGCTGCTGGCCGCCAACGCCATGAAGGGCGGCATGTCGATCCTGCGCCCCCTGCTGGCCGAGACCGGCGCCCCCAAGCTGGGCACCATGGTGATCGGCACGGTGAAGGGTGACATCCACGACATCGGCAAGAACCTCGTCTCCATGATGATGGAAGGCGCCGGCTTCGAGGTCATCGACCTGGGCATCAACAACCCGGTCGAGAACTATCTGGCGGCGCTCGAGGAGCACAAGCCCGACATCCTCGGCATGTCGGCCCTGCTGACCACGACCATGCCCTACATGAAGGTCGTCATCGACACCATGAAGGAAAAGGGCATCCGCGACGACTACGTGGTGCTGGTCGGCGGCGCGCCGCTCAACGAGGCCTTCGCCGAAGCGGTCGGCGCCGACGCCTACTGCCGCGATGCCGCCGTGGCGGTGGAGACCGCCAAGGAGTTCATGAAGCGCCGCCACAACCGCCAGGGCGCCGCCTAGGCGCAGCAGCACAGCGGAGCGCCACAGCCATGCCTGACGGTCTGCCCGACATCGAACCGCGGGAACGCACGCTGCTCATCGCCTGCGGTGCGCTGGCGCGCGAGATCGTCACGTTGATCCGCGTCAACGCCTGGCGCCACCTGACGGTCAGCTGCCTGCCGGCCTCCTGGCACAACACGCCGGAGAAGATCCCCGAGGGCGTGCGCCGGCGCATCCGCGACTCGCGCGGGCGCTACGACCGCGTCCTGGTGCTGTTCGGCGACTGCGGCACCGGCGGCAAGCTGGACGAGGTGCTGGCCGAGGAAGGCGTCGAGCGCATCGCCGGGCCGCACTGCTATTCCTTCTATGCCGGCAACGAGGCCTTCGACGCCATGGCCGAGGAAGAGCCGGCAGCCTTCTACCTGACCGACTACCTGGTGCGCCACTTCGACCGCCTGATCATCCAGGGCCTCGGCATCGACCGCCATCCCGAGCTGCAGGAGATCTACTTCGGCAACTACAGGAAGCTGGTCTATCTGGCGCAGACCGAGAATGACTCCCTGAAGGCCGAGGCCGAAGCCGCGGCGGCACGCCTCGGCTTGACCTTCGACTACCGTTTCACCGGCTACGGCGGCCTCGGCCGCTTCATCGACCGGCGCATCGACCTGGCCGAGCTGGAAGCGACGCCGGAGGGGGCCGTATGGCTCGGCTGACCCCGCAGATCACCGTCGTCTACTGGCGCGATATCCCGGCCCAGGTCATCGTCAAGGCCGGCCGCCAGAACGCCAAGGTGCAGCTCAGCGAGCGCTTCGAGAAGGCAATCGACCGTGCCGCCATGCGCGCCAAGATGGCCGGCAGCGACGCCTACCTCGAACAGTGGCGCCGCGCCGACCCGGTCGACTGCGGCGACGACCTGGAAGCCGAGGCGGCAGCCGCCGCGCGGCGCCTAGAGGCCGACTACGACGACACCCGCCTCAACCGGCTGATCGCCGCCGGCGGACGGGACTCCACCTGACGGACGCGCCCGGGCGCGCAGAAGGACGACTGAAATGTATGCAGTGAGCCAGGCCATGCCTCTCGACCAGCCTGCCGATCAGATCAAGCAGCAGATTCTCGACCTGGTGCGCGACTTCACGGTGGAGACCACACCCGGTTCGGCCGCCAAGATCGCCGACTACCGCGACCACCTGCGGCCCGGCACGCGCGTCGCCGTGACCTTTCTGCCCGGCTCCGACTTCGCGGACACCGTGGCCACAGCCAGGCGCCTGCAGCAGGAGGGCTTTCAGCCCATGCCGCATTTCGCGGCCCGCTCGATCCCCAGCCGGCAGGCGCTGGAAGACTACCTGAAGGCGCTGGCCGACGTGACCGAGCTGCGCCACGTGGTCGCCCTCGGCGGTGCCGTCGACCGTCCGCTCGGCCCTTTCGACAGCTCCATGGCGATGCTCGAGACCGGCCTGTTCGACAAGTACGGCATCGAGACCATCGGCGTCGCCGGCCACCCGGAGGGCAGCCCCGACATTGCGCCGCCGGCGCTGAAGGAGGCGCTGGCCTGGAAGAACGCCTTCGCCGAGCGCAGCGACGCCAGCTTCTACATCGCCACCCAGTTCTGCTTCGAGGCGGCGCCGATCATCGCCTGGGACAAGACCATGCGGGCCGAGGGCAACCGCCTGCCGATCCACATCGGCGTGCCCGGGCTCGCCACCATCCGCACGCTGATCAACCACGCCAAGGCCTGCGGTGTCGGCCCCTCGATGCGCTTCCTGACCCGCCAGGCGCGCAACGTGGCCAAGCTGATGACCGTCAGCGCGCCAGACCGCCTGCTGCTCGAGCTGGCGCAGTACAAGGCACTGGACCCGGACTGCGGCATCGCCCGCATCCACGTCTATCCGCTGGGCGGCCTCAAGAAGTCGGCGGCCTGGACCTACGCGGTGGCCGACGGCGACTTCGAGATCAACGCCAAGGGCAACGGCTTCACCGTTACCCGTGCAATCGACTAGCGCGGGCCGCAGAGCGCAAACGCGCCACAGAAGGTCGTCCCTGCGCCAGCCGCATGTCGCGAAAAGACGGCAAATCCCCGCCCAGGGCCCAGGGCGCCAGGCCGCGGGCGAAGAGGAGTAGCAGGATCATGTCACGTACCGTCGTCAGCTCGCATTCCAGGGAACTGGTGATCGGCTTCGATCAACCCTTCTGCATCATCGGCGAGCGCATCAACCCGACCGGGCGCAAGCTGCTGGCCGCCGAGATGGCCGCCGGCGACTTCAGCCGGGTCGAGGCCGACTGCCTGGCCCAGGTGGCGGCCGGCGCCCACATGCTGGACGTCAACGCCGGCATCCCGCTGGCCGACGAGCCGGCCATCCTCGCCAAGACGGTCCAGCTGGTGCAGTCCCTCACCGACCTGCCGCTGTCCATCGACTCCTCCATCGTCGTGGCGCTGGATGCCGGCCTTTCCGTCTCCCCGGGCAAGGCCCTGGTCAACTCGGTGACCGGCGAGGACGAGCAGATGGAGCGGGTGCTGCCGCTGGTCAAGAAATACGGCGCGGCGGTGGTCGCCATCTCCAACGACGAGACCGGCATCTCCGAAGACCCCGAGGTGCGCTTCGCCGTCGCCAAGAAGATCGTCGAGCGTGCCGCCGACTACGGCATCCCCAAGGAAGATATCGTCGTCGACCCGCTGGTCATGCCGATCGGCGCCATGGGCACCGCCGGCCGCCAGGCCTTCTCCATCATCCGCAAGCTGCGCGAGGAGCTCGGCGTCAACACCACCTGCGGCGCCTCCAACATCTCCTTCGGCCTGCCCAACCGCCACGCCATGAACGCCGTCTTCCTGGCCATGGCCGCCGGGGCCGGCATGACCTCGGCAATCATGAACCCGCTGCACGATGAGGAACTGACCGGCATCATGGCCGCCGACGTGCTGCTGAACCACGACAAGGACTGCCGCGCCTGGATCCGCAAGTTCCGCGAGCCCGTGGCCGCGGGCGCCGAGGCCGAAGGCGAAGGCCGCCGACGGGAGCGCCGCCGGCGGCGCGGCTAGAGCGAGGGAGCTGACCCCGACTTGCCTGGCGAAGCCCCCAAGGACGCTCTGATCGTCTTCACGCCCTCGGGGCGACGCGGACGCTTTCCGGTCGGCACGCCGATCCTCAAGGCAGCCCGCAGCCTGGGCGTCGACATCGATTCCGTCTGCGGCGGGCGGGGCCTCTGCGGGCGCTGCCAGATCGAAGTCGGCAGCGGCGAGTTCGCCAAGCACGGCATCACCAGCCGCCCGGAGCATGTCTCGGCGTGGAACCAGACCGAGGCCCGCTACCAGGAAAAGCGCGGCATGGCCGAGGGGCGGCGCCTGTCCTGCCAGGCCCTGCTGCTCGAGGACGCGGTCATCGATGTGCCGGCCGAGAGCCAGGTGCACAAGCAGGTGGTGCGCAAGCGCGCCGAGGTCCGCGCCATCGAGCTCGACCCGGCGATCCGCCTGCACTACGTCGTGGTGCAGGAACCCGACATGCACAACCCGACCGGCGACCTGGAGCGCCTGCTGGCGGCGCTTGAGGACCAGTGGGGGCTGAGCGAGCTGGAAGCCGACCTGCGCATCCTGCAGTCCCTGCAGAAGAGCCTCAGGGCCGGCAACTGGAAGATCACCGTTGCGGTGCACCGCGGCCAGGTGATCACCGCGATCTGGCCGGGCTTCCACGACCGCTCCTACGGTCTCGCCGTCGACATCGGCTCGACCACCATCGCCGCCCATCTCTGCGACCTGCACAGCGGCGAGGTCATCGCCTCCTCAGGCCTGATGAACCCGCAGATCCGCTTCGGCGAGGACCTCATGAGCCGGGTGTCCTACGTGATGATGAACCCGGGCGGCGACCAGGAGATGACCGCTGCGGTGCGCCGGGCGATCAACGAGCTGACCGAGGCGGTCTGCCGGGAAGCCGGCATCGCGCGCGAGGAGATCCTCAACGCGACCTTCGTCGGTAACCCGGTAATGCACCACCTGCTGCTCGGTATCGACCCGACGGAGCTGGGTGGCGCGCCCTTCGCGCTGGCCGCCAACTCCGGCATCACGCTGTGGGCCAGCCAGCTCGACCTGGGCTTCCATCCCAACGCCCGGGTCTACGTGCTGCCCTGCATCGCCGGCCATGTCGGCGCCGACACCGCCGGCGTGATCCTCTCGGAATCGCCGCACAAGACCGATCTCATGACCCTCGTGGTCGACGTCGGCACAAATGCGGAGATCGTGCTCGGCAACCGCGACCGCCTGCTGGCCTGCTCCTCGCCGACCGGTCCGGCCTTCGAGGGCGCGCAGATCTCCGGCGGCCAGCGCGCGGCGCCCGGCGCCATCGAGCGGGTGCGCATCGATCCCGAAAGCCTGGAGCCGCGCTTCAAGGTGATCGGCTGCGACCTCTGGTCGGACGAGCCCGGCTTCGCCGAGCAGACCGCCCGGACCGGCGTCACCGGCATCTGCGGCTCCGGCATCATCGAGGTGCTGGCGGAGATGTACCTCTCCGGCATCCTCGCCAGGGACGGCACCATCGACGGCGCCATGGCGGCGCGCAGCCCGCGCATCCGCACCGCGGGGCGCACCTTCTCCTACCTGCTGCACGACGGCACGCAGGAGGGCGCGCAGGAGATCGTCATCACCCAGACCGACGTGCGCGCCATCCAGCTCGCCAAGGCCGCGCTCTATGCCGGCATCCGCCTGCTGATGGACCGCCTGGGTGTCGAACGGCTGGACCAGATCCGCCTGGCCGGCGCCTTCGGCAGCCACATCGACACCAAGTACGCCATGGTGCTGGGCATGATCCCCGACTGCCCGCTGGACCGCGTCTACGCCGCCGGCAACGCGGCCGGTACCGGTGCGCGCATCGCTCTCCTGAACCAGCGCGCCCGCGACGAGATCGAAGAGGTGATCCGCCGGGTCGAGAAGATCGAGACCGCCGTCGAGCCCATGTTCCAGGCCCACTTCGTCGAGGCCATGGGCATCCCGCATTCCAGCGATGCCTTCCCGCACCTGGAACAGGCGGTCACCCTGCCGGGCCCCAAGCCGCGCAACGCCGCAAACGACAGCGGCGACACCCCCGGCCGGCGCCGCCGGCGGCGCGAGCGGGGATAGCGCGTCCCGCAAGAAGGCTTGAATAGCTAGCGCAACTCGGCGTCGGCCTCGGCGCTCTCCTCGTCACTCTCGCCTTTCAGCGGCAGGCCGCGCTCCTTGCGCGGCGTGCGGCCGAAGAAGTCGCGGTAGCACTTGGAGAAGTGGGAGGCCGAGACGAAGCCGCAGGCCAGCGCCACGTCGATCACCGACATGTTGGTCTGCAGCAGCAGCAGGCGCGCCTTGTTGAGGCGCAGCTCCAGGTAGTAGCGCGCCGGCGAGCGGTTGAGATACTTGCGGAACAGCCGCTCGAGCTGACGCGTCGAGAGGTCGGCGCCGCGCGCCAGCTCGCTGCGGCTGAGCGGCTCCTCCAGGTTCTGCTCCATGGTGCCGATCACCGCGAGCAGCTTGGGATGGCGCACGCCGAGGCGCGCCGGCAGGGAGATGCGCTGGCGGTCGTGCTGGTCGCGGATGCGTTCGTGCATGAACTGGTCGGCCACCGCCGCGGCCAGCTCGTGGCCGTGCTGGCGGGCGATGACGTTCAGCATCATGTCGATGGCCGCGGTGCCGCCGGAACAGGTGAAGCGGTTGCGGTCGATCTCGAAGAGTTCCGTCGTGACCTCGATCTCCGGGAAGTCCTCGCAGAAGCCGGCGAGGTTCTCCCAGTGAATGGTGCAGCGGTAGCCGTCGAGCAGGCCGGCCTTGGCGAGGATGTGGCTGCCGGTGCAGATGGCCCCGATGTCGGCCCCGCGCCGGTCGGCCTTGCGCAGCCAGGCGTCGAGCCCGCGCTCCTTGATGAGGTGCACGTCGATGCCGCCGCAGACGATGACGGTGGCGCAGCTCTCGGCCTTCGACAGGTCGCCGGCGACCTGCAGCTCAATGCCGTTGGACGCCGCCACCGGCCGACCGTCGGGGGACACCAGGATCCAGCGGTAGAGCTCCTCCCCGCTCATCCGGTTGGCCAGGCGGAAGGACTCCAGCAGGCCGGTGAACGGCAGAAAGGAAAAGCGCGGCAACAGCACCAAGGCGATCTGCTGGGGCAGTTCTCTGGGAACGTTTCCGAACATCGATCGACGGCTGCTTTCAAGCTCTTGCTGAAATACCCATTCCGCGACTTTGGCATATCTCGCGGTGTCGCGAACAGATAATTTTCTGCCGGGAAACCGCGAGCCCTGCAGCCCCTGATCGAGTGCCCTGACGCCCACGGAAAAGCGGCCGCGCCGGCCCCGGGGCGGGGCCGGCGTTGCCAAGCTGAGGCGCCGGTGTCAGCATGGCATCCAAGGGGCAGGAAAGCCCGCGGAGCCGGCGGCGTCGGGCAGGGTTAATTCAAGGGGCACCAAGGGGCATGTCGCCGCGCTATTCAGTCTTCAGCCTTCTGCGCAATGCCCTGAGCTACCACGAGAACTGGCAGCAGGCCTGGCGCGCCGCCGAGCCCAGGGAACGCTACGACGTGGTCATCGTCGGCGGCGGCGGACACGGCCTGGCGACCGCCTACTACCTCGCCAAGCTGCACGGCATCCGCTCCGTCGCCGTGATCGAACGCGGCTGGCTGGGCGGCGGCAACACCGGACGCAACACCACTATCGTGCGCTCCAACTACCTCTGGGATCAGTCGGCGGCACTCTACGAGCATGCGTTGAAGCTCTGGGAAGGACTCTCCCAGGACCTCAACTACAACGTCATGTTCTCGCAGCGCGGGGTCCTCAACCTGGCGCACAACCAGCACGACCTGCGCGAGACCTGGCGCCGCATCAACGCCAACCGGCTGAACGGCATCGACTCCGAGTTCCTCACCGCGCAGCAGGTCAAGGAGATGGTGCCGGTCATCGACCTGCGCGCCGGCGGCCGCTACCCGGTGCTGGGCGCCAGCCTGCAGCGCCGCGGCGGCACGGCGCGCCACGACGCCGTGGCCTGGGGCTATGCCCGCGCCGCCAGCGACCTCGGTGTCGACATCATCCAGGAATGCCCGGTCAACGGCTTCCGCATCGAGAACGGCAAGGTGACCGGGGTGGAGACCGGCAAGGGCTTCATCGCGGCCGGCAAGGTCGGCATCGTCACCGCCGGTCATTCCAGCGTCATGGCCAACATGGCGGGCTTCCGCCTGCCGGTCCAGTCGGTGCCGCTGCAGGCCCTGGTGTCGGAGCCGGTGAAGCCGGTCATCGACACCGTGGTGATGTCCGGCGCGGTGCACGCCTACATCAGCCAGTCCGACAAGGGCGAACTGGTCATCGGCGCCGGCGTCGACCACTACATCGGCTACGGCCAGCGCGGCAGCCTGCCGGTCACCGAGGAGACCATCGCCGCGGTCTGCGAGCTGTTCCCCCTGTTCCGGCGCATGCGCATGCTGCGCCAGTGGGGCGGCATCGTCGACACCTGCCCCGACGCCAGCCCGATCCTCTCCAAGACGCCGGTTCAGCACCTCTACATCAACTGCGGCTGGGGCACCGGCGGCTTCAAGGCGACGCCGGGATCCGGCTGGGCTTTCGCCCACACCATCGCCAAGGACGAGCCGCACGAGCTCAACGCCGCCTTCTCCCTCGACCGCTTCCGCAGCGGCTTCCTGATCGACGAGCACGGCGCGGCGGCCGTGGCGCACTAGAGGATCCGAGACCCATGCTGCAGATCTCCTGTCCTCACTGCGGGCCGCGCGCGGAAAGCGAGTTCTCCTACGGCGGCGAGGCGCACATCGAACGCCCCAAGGACCCGGCCGCGCTGAGCGATGCCGAGTGGGCCGAGTTCGTGTTCCTGCGCGACAACCCCAAGGGCCTGGTGCTGGAACGCTGGAACCACGCCCTGGGCTGCCGGCGCTGGTTCAACGTGGCGCGGGACTCGGTCAGCTACGAGATCCTCGCCGTCTATCCCATGGGCTCGCCGCCGCCGGCGCTCGAGCCGCGGCGCTACGTCTAGGGGGCCGGGAAGTGACCGGTCGCATGCGCCTGCCCCAGGGCGGCCTCGTCAAGCGGGACGAGACGCTGAGCTTCACTTTCAACGGCAAGAGCTACAAGGGCCTGGCCGGCGACAGCCTGGCCGCCGCGCTGCTCGCCAACGGCGTGCACCTGGTCGGCCGCAGCTTCAAGTCCCACCGGCCGCGCGGCATCGACAGCGCCGGCGCCGAAGAGCCCAACGCCCTGCTGCAGGTCGGCGACGACCCGCGCACCGAGCCCAACCTCAAGGCCACCCAGGTCGAGCTGGTCGCGGGCCTCAAGGCCGCCGCTCAGAACGCCTGGCCCTCGGTCGATTTCGATGTCGGCGCGGTGAACAGCCTGGCGGCGCGCTTCCTGCCCTCGGGCTTCTACTACAAGACCTTTATGTGGCCGGCCAGCGCCTGGAAGACCTACGAGCACTTCATCCGCCGCGCCGCCGGCCTGGGGCGCTCGCCGAGCCGCCGCGATCCCGACCGCTACGACAAGACCTTCGCGCACTGCGACGTGCTGGTGGTGGGCGCCGGGCCGGCCGGCCTGGCCGCGGCGCTGGCCGCCGGGCGCGCCGGCGCCCGCGTCGTGCTGGTCGAGCAGGACCACCTGCTGGGCGGCGCCCTGCTGTGCCAGCCGGGCACGGCGATCGACGGCAAGCCGGCGCTCGACTGGGTGGCCGAGGCGGAGGCGGAGCTGGCCGCCCTGCCGGAGGTGCGCGTGCTCAAGCGCACCGTCTGCCACGCCGCCTTCGACCACAACTTCTTCGGCCTGGTGGAGAGCGTCACCGACCACCTGCCGCAGCCGCCGGAACACCTGCCGCGCAAGCGCCTGTGGAAGCTGCGCGCGAAACAGGCGGTGTTCTGCTGCGGCGCCATCGAGCGGCCCATGGTCTTCGCCGACAACGACCGGCCGGGCGTGATGACCGCCTCGGCGGTGCGCAGCTACATCAACCGCTACGCCGTGCGGCCGGGACGCCGTGCCGTGGTCTTCACCAACAACGACAGCGGTTACGGCGCGGCCCTGGACATGGAAGCCGCCGGCATCGAGGTGGCCGCGGTGGTCGATACGCGCCCGGTCCCGGCCGGCCCGCTGAGCGAGCGCGCCGAGGCACTGGGCCTGCGCATCCTGTCGGATTCCGCCGTCATCGCCGTCGAGGGCAAGAAGCGGGTTCGGCGCGTGCGCATCGCCGAGCTGGACGCCGAAGGCAAGAACTGGGTCGGCGCGCCGCAGGTCATCGACTGCGACCTGGTCGCCAATTCCGGCGGCTGGAACCCGACGGTGCACCTGTTCTGCCAGGCCAAGGGCCGGCTGCGCTGGGACGACGTCCACGGCTGCTTCGTGCCGGACAAGGCCATGCAGTGGGGCCAGCACGTCGCCGGCGCCGCCAACGGGGCCTTCGGCCTCGGCGCCTGCCTGCGCGAGGGCGCGGCGGCCGGCGCCGGCGCCGCCGCCGACTGCGGCTTCGCGGAGGCCAGTTCCGCGGCCCCCCAGGCCGAGAATCACGACTTCCTGCCCGGGCGCTGGCTCTGGCTGATCCCCGGCGAGCAGCCGCTCGGCCGCAAGGCCAAGCACTTCGTCGACCAGCAGAACGACGTCACCGCCGCCGACCTCAGGCTCGCCCTGCGCGAAGGCTACAGCTCCATCGAGCATGTCAAGCGCTACACCACCACCGGCATGGCCACCGACCAGGGCAAGATGGGCAACGTCAACGCCATCGGTATCGTCGCCGAGGCACTGGACCGCCACCTGCCCGACGTCGGCGTCACCACCTTCCGCCCGCCCTACACGCCGGTCACCTTCGGCATTTTTGCCGGACGCGACGTCGACGACCTGCTCGACCCGGTCCGCCGCACGCCGATGCATGCCTGGCACGAGCGCAACGGTGCGCTGTTCGAGGACGTCGGCCAGTGGCGCCGCGCCTGGTACTATCCCCGCGAGGGCGAGGACATGCACGCCGCGGTGAACCGGGAGGTCAAGGCGACGCGTGACTCCCTCGGCATTCTCGACGCCACCACGCTTGGCAAGATCGACATCCAGGGACCCGACGCCGCGACCTTCCTCGACCGGGTCTACACCAACGGCTGGCTCAAGCTGGGCGTCGGGCGCTGCCGCTACGGGCTGATGCTGAAGGAAGACGGCATGGTGATGGACGACGGCGTCACCACCCGCCTCGGCGAGCAGCACTACCTGATGACCACGACCAGCGGCAACGCCGCGGCGGTGCTGGCCCACCTGGAGGACTACCTGCAGACCGAGTGGCCGGACCTCAGGGTCTACCTGACCTCGGTCACCGAGCAGTTCGCCACCATGACGCTGTCCGGGCCCAACGCGCGCAGCCTGCTGGCGGAGATGACCGATGCCGACCTCTCGCCCGGCGCGCTGCCGCACATGGCCTTTACGCCCGGCAAGGTCGCCGGCGTGCCGGCGCGTATTTTCCGCATCTCCTTTACCGGCGAGCTCTCCTACGAGATCAACGTGCCGGCCTCCTTCGGCATGGCGGTCTGGCAGGCGCTGATGACCGCCGGCGAACGCTACGGCATCACGCCCTACGGCACCGAGGCCATGCACGTGCTGCGCGCCGAGAAGGGCTTCATCATCGTCGGGCAGGAAACCGACGGCTCGGTGACGCCGCTCGATCTCGACATGGGCTGGATCGTCTCCAAGACCAAGGACTTCATCGGCAAGCGCTCCCTGACCCGCGCGGACATGGCCAAGCCCGACCGCAAGCAGCTGGTCGGCCTGCTGACCAGCGACCCGCAGGTGGTGCTGCCGGAAGGCGCCCAGCTGGTCGAGAAGGTCCTGCCGCAGCCACCCATGCCGATGCTGGGCCACGTGACCTCCAGCTACTGGTCGCCGAACTGCGGGCGTTCCATCGCCCTGGCGCTGGTCAAGGGCGGGCTCGCCCGGAAGGGCGAGACCCTCTACGCGCCGCTCGCCGACGGCCGGGTGATCCCCTGCGTCGTCGCCGAGTCGCCGGTGTTCTTCGACCCTGAAGGGGAGCGCCTGAAATGATCGAGTCCTACCTGCGTCAGAGCGCCCTCGATCACCTGGGCCTCGCCGCCCGGGCCGGCGACGCGCCGGCCGGTGCCGCCGTCATCATGGCGGAGAAGACCCTGCCCGCCGCGGTCAACCTGCGCGGCAACAAGGAGAACCCGGCCTTCGCCGCGGCGGTGCTGGAAGCGCTCGGCCTCCAGCTGCCGCTCGAGCCGAACAGCGTGGCCGCCGGTGACGGGCTTGCGCTGCTGTGGCTCGGCCCCGACGAGTGGCTGGCGCTCGCCCACAACGCGCCGCCGGAGGCCGAGGCGCAGCTGGCGGCAAAGCTGCGCGCCGCCCTGGGCGATCTCCACGCCGCCGTGACGGAAGTCGGCGAGAGCCTCGCCTGCATCCACCTCGCCGGCCCCAGGGCCCGCGACGTCATCGCCAAGGGCTGCCCGCTCGACCTGCATCCGCGGGCCTTCGGCGGGGTCGGGCATTGCGCCCAGAGCCATCTGGCCAAAACGGGCGTCCTCCTGCACCAGGTCGGACCTGAGAATAACGGTGCGCCCGCCTTCGACCTCTACACGCGGCGCTCCTTCTCCGACTACCTGTGGCGCTGGCTGGAGGACGCGGGGCGGGAGTACGGCCTCGTCGTGGTCGCCCCATAGCGGCGAGCGCTTGCGCCACGCGACAGCGACTGTTACGCCTCCTTCCGGACGGCGCCTCTGCCACGGATCGCGCCGGCTGTCGCCAGCACACGATCTTCGATAGTCTGGCGCCATGCAGTCGCCGCTCCGAAACCCGACCTATCGCAGACTCTTTGCCGCCCAGGTGATTGCCCTGGCCGGCACCGGCCTGTCGACCATCGCACTCGCGCTGCTGGCCTATGACCTGGCCGGCGGCACCGCCGGCGTCGTGCTCGGCACGGCGCTGGCCCTCAAGATGGTGGCCTATGTCGGCATCGCACCTCTTGTCGGCGGATTTGCACACCGCTTGCC
The DNA here is from genome assembly GCA_041565695.1 of Kiloniellaceae bacterium. GTDB lineage: Bacteria > Pseudomonadota > Alphaproteobacteria > Kiloniellales > Kiloniellaceae > Pelagibius. The sequence continues at coordinate 3,946 of JBFGUI010000059.1, read as the reverse complement.
GCGCCGCCGGCTGCTTGTCGCTCTCGATGTCGCCCGGGCAGGGTTCGTCCTCTGCCTGCCCTTCGTCACCGAGATCTGGCAGATCTACCTTCTGATCTTCCTGCTGAACGCCTGCTCGGCCGGCTTCACGCCGACGTTTCAGGCGACGATACCGGATGTCCTGCCCGACGAAGCCCAGTATACCCGGGCGCTCTCGCTGTCGCGGCTGGCCTACGATCTGGAGAACCTGCTGAGTCCGGCGCTGGCCGCCGCGGCCCTGGTGCTGCTGACCTATGACGCCCTCTTCGCCGCCAATGCCGTGGCCTTCCTGGCCTCGGCACTGCTGGTTTTCTCGGTGCGGCTGCCCTCACCGAAGTCCCAGGAGCGCGAGCGGGGAATCTGGCAAAACGTGAGCTTCGGGCTTCGCGCCTATCTGAAGACGCCCAGGCTGCGCGGTCTGCTGGCCTTGTCGCTCGCCACAGCGGCCGCCGGGGCCATGGTCGTCGTCAACACCGTGGTCTATGTCCGCGACCGTCTCGGCGGTTCGGAGAGCGACACCGCCGTCGCCTTTGCCGCCGCTGGCGCCGGATCGATGGTTGTGGCTCTGCTGCTGCCGCGCTTCCTGGACCGGCTGCCCGACCGTCCCGTCATGCTGGCTGGCGGGATGGTCCTGGGGCTCGCTCTCCTGCTCGGCCTGAGCGGGCCCGGACTGCTGGCCCTGCTGCCGGTCTGGTTCCTGCTGGGCGCGGGCTCGTCGCTCATCCAGACCCCGACGGGACGCCTCCTGCGGCGCTCCGCGCAAGAGGGCGACCGGCCTGCGGTTTACGCAGCGCAGTTCGCCCTGTCGCACGCCGGCTGGCTGATCGCCTACCCGCTGGCCGGCTGGCTGGGCGGGACCTTGGGCCTGACGGCCGCGTTCGCCGTTCTAGCGGTCATCACCCTGGCGTCCACGCTCGCGGCCCTGGCTTGCTGGCCGGCTGATGACCCGCTCGAACTGGAACACTCCCACGCGGCCTTCGAGCACGAGCACCCGCACATCCACGACGCGCATCACCGTCACGAGCACGAAGGCTGGGAAGGGCCGGAGCCGCACCGTCATCCGCACCGGCACGGCGCGTTGAAGCACAGGCACCCCTACGTCATCGACCTGCATCACCCGGTGTGGCCGTAAGCCCGCCTCTTGCCGGGACGGCCTAGCGCAGACTTTCAAAATAGGCCGTCAGGTCGGCGATTTCCCGGCGCGTCAGCGACAGGCTCGGCATCGACTGGTGCGGCTCGGCCAGCCAGACGGTCAGCGATTCCTCGGTGAGCTGGCGCTCCCGGGCGATGCGCTCGAAGGAAGGCACCACGTCGCTGTCGCCGCTGTCCGGGGCCACGGCGTGGCAGGCCGCACACCAGCGCTCGGCCAGGGCCCTGCCGGCTGCCGCGTCCTGCGCGGCCGCCGGGGTGGCCAGGGCGAGACCGAGGAGCACCGCCAGGGGCCAGAGCTCCGCTCCGAACTGCAGGTTCCCGCGCATCTTCGCTCCTCTCGCCGCGTCGGACCCGGACGGCCAGGACCGGGCCCAAGCCTTGGGTTCATCGTCCCCGAATCCGCTCTTCCCGGGCATTGATCTCCCTCAAGCCGGGCGCGGAGACCGACCAAAGGTACCATTTCAAAGGTTTTGCGGGAACTGTCCGGGCCGCTACACTCGCGGCCTGCGCCGTAGCGGCGCGGCAAGGACAGGAAACAGGGGAGGATGCGGTGATTCCGACGACCGTGGCAGGCAGCCTGCCGAAACCCGACTGGCTGGCGGAGCCCGAAAAGCTCTGGGCGCCCTGGCGGCTGGAAGGCGAGGCGCTGCTCAAAGGACAGAAAAAGGCCGCGCTCCACTGGCTCCACGTCGAGGAAGACGCCGGCATCGACATCGTCAGCGACGGCGAGCAGTTCCGTAAGCACTTCGTCCACGGCTTCCTCGAGCACATCGAGGGCATCGACTGGCAGCGCATGACCACCATGGGCATCCGCAACGACCGCTACGACGCCCAGGTGCCGACGGTGACCGCCGAGGTGAAACGGCCCAAGCCGGTGCACGTGGAGAGCGCAAAGTTCTGCCGGGCCAACACGAAGAAGAAGCTGAAGTTCACCCTGCCGGGGCCGATGACGATCTGCGACACCATCGCCGACGCCTATTACGGCGACCGCCCGAAGATGGCCATGGCCTTCGCCGAGCTGCTGAACGACGAGGCGCGCGAACTGGAAGCCGTCGGCGTCGACGTGATCCAGTTCGACGAGCCCGCCTTCAACGCCTTCACCAGGGAGGCGGCGACCTGGGGCGTCGAGTGCCTCAACCGCGCGATCCAGGGGCTCAACTGCACCACGGCGGTGCATATCTGCTACGGCTACGGCATTCAGGAGAATATCGACTGGAAGCAGACTCTGGGTGACGAGTGGCGCCAGTACGAGGACTTCTTTCCGGCGCTCAACAGGAGCGACGTGAAGCAGGTGTCGCTGGAATGCGCCCACTCCCACGTGCCGCTGTCACTGATCGGCCTGCTGCCGGACAAGGATGTGCTGGTCGGCGCCATCGACGTGGCCAGCCTGCAGATCGAGACGCCGGAAGAGGTCGCCGCGACGCTGCGCGCGGCGCTGGAGTTCGTCGATGCCGAACGCATGGTGGCCTGCACCAACTGCGGACTCGCTCCCCTGCCCACGGCGGTCGCCGAAGGCAAGCTGAAGGCGCTCGGCGCCGGCGCCCGGCTGCTGCGCAGGGAACTGGGTGTCGGCTGAGCGGCCCCAACGATCTGAGGCGCCCCGATTGACCTCGTGGTTCGAGACGGGCTTGCGGCCCGCCTTACCATGAGGTCAATCCTTCCGTTCTCCGACCTCATCCTGAGGAGCGCAGCGCAGCAGCGCGTCTCGAAGGATGCGCCGCGGGCTCACTCGATCGACTCGATGAGGATGTCCTTCACGCCCTCGGGCGTGCGGACTTCCACCTCCTGCCCGACCGCCCTGCCCATCAGGGCCCGGGCCACCGGGGAGACGATGGAGATCTCGCCGCGCGACAGGTCGGCCTCGTCGCAGCCGACGATGCGCACGGTGTGCGGCGCGTCGTCCTCGTCCAGATAGGTGACCCGGGCGCCGAAGGTGACCTTGCCCTTCATGTTCTGCTCTTCCGGGCGCACGAGTTTGGCTTTCTCTATGCGCCGCGCCAGGAAGTCGCGGCGCCGGTCGATCTGGCGCAGGCGCTGCTTGTTGTAGAGGTAGTCGCCGTTCTCGCTGCGGTCGCCGTTGCCGGCCGCCCAGGCGACGATCTCCGCCACCTCGCGGCGTTCCCTGTTGAGGGCGGCGAGCTCGTCATTGAAGCGCGCCAGCCCCTCCGGCGTGATCAGTTTGCGGATGTCTTCGGCCATGACAGTCTTGTCTTCTTGCTCAGGGTCACGCAGGAGAATCTAGCCCGGAATTCCCCGCTGAGACAGAGGTTACCGAGTTGCACAATCCAGTCCGTCTTCCCGCAGAGCGCCCTCGGCCGGCAAGATATTCTCGATCCGATGGCCGCATGCTGTCGTGACAGAAAGCTGCGGCGCTACTCCTGGCGGCACCGGCCATGGAACCGAGCCTTGCATTCAGTCCTTTAGCGGAACATCGACTATGGCTGCCGGCTTCCGGACAGGATCAATGCCAGGCGACCTCAAACAGGCCGATCGGTTGCGTGAAGCCCTTTAGAGTCTGTGCCCCGAGATCCTGGAATGCCAATTCGCTTGCCGCAAGACTGCGCACCGTGTCGGAGACGACGATAGTGCCGGCCCCGGCCTTGTCGCAGATCCTGGCCGCCATGTTGAGTGTTGTGCCAAAGAGATCGTTGCTGTCTTCAACCGGCTCCCCGGCGTGAATGCCGATGCGGACCTGGAGCGGTTCCCTGCTCGCCAGATTGAACGCCTCGAAAGCCGATTGGATGGCGCGGGCACAGCGCAAGGCTCCCTCGATTTC
>JBFGUI010000058.1:0-18106 GCA_041565695.1 Kiloniellaceae bacterium | reverse complement strand
GGCCATGGTCCGCTCGAAGTGCGGGATGCCGCCGACCACGTCGACGCCCCTGTCGAGGGCGCGCTTCAGGTTCTCCGGCGCCTTGGCGTAACGCAGGTAGCCGTCCTGCGGGAAGGCGACCAGCTGCAGGTCGATCCAGTCCTTCACCTCCGCGCGCACCTCCAGGAGCGCATCGACAGCCAGCAGGCGGTCGTCACAGATGTCGACATGGCTGCGGATCGCCAGCGTCCCCTTGGCGACGGACCAGCGGCAGAGCGCGAGGGCGCGCTGCTTGATCGCCTCGACGGTGAGGTGCGGCTTCAGCTCGCCCCAGAGAGCGATGCCTTCCAGCAGGGTGCCGCTCTCGTTGAGCCGCGGCAGGCCGAGGCTCAAGGTCGCGTCCATGTGGAAGTGGCTGTCGACGAAGGGCGGCGTTACCAGGTGGCCGCCGGCGTCGATGGTCTCCGCCGCTTCGCCTTCGATCTTGGGGCTGACCTCGGCGATGCGGCCGTCCTTGACGGCGATGTCCTGGCCGGTTGCGCCCGAGGGCAGGGTGGCATTGCGCAGGATCAGGTCGAGCATGGCCTCTTCTCCTCTAGCGCTCGCCCTTCCGGAACGGCACCAGCAGCGCCTTGGGATAGGCCGCGCGGCGCGACATCACGATCATCGCCAGGATGGAGAGAATGTAGGGCATCATGAGGAAGAACTGGTAGGGAATGAAAGCCGAAGAGGCCTGCTGCACGCGGATCTGCAGCGCCTCGAAGGCGGCGAAGAGCAGCGCGCCGGCGAGCGCCTTGCCCGGGCGCCAGGAGGCGAAGATCACCAGGGCGATGCAGATCCAGCCGCGCCCGTTGATCATGCCGATGTAGAAGGCGTCGAACACCGAGATGGTGAGGAAGGCGCCGCCGACGGCCATGAAGGCGCTGCCCAGCATCACCGCAGCGGTGCGCAGGCGGTGCACGTCGATGCCCTGGGCCTCGACCGCCATGGGGTTCTCGCCGACCATGCGCACGGCAAGGCCGAGCGGCGTGCGGTAGAGCCCGTAGCCGACAATGGGCACGAGAATAAAGGCGAGGTAGGTGAGCGGGCTCTGGGTGAAGAGCACCTCGCCGAGGTAGGGAATCTCCGAGAGGCCGGGGATGGCAAAGGGCTTGAAGGGCTCGATCTTCGGCGGCGTGGTGACGCCGGGCAGCAGCATGCGGAAGGCGAAGTAGGAGAGCGAGGCGGCCAGCAGGGTGACGCCGATGCCCGTCACGTGCTGCGACAGGCCGAGGTAGACGCTGAAGGTCGCGTGCAACAGGCCGAAGAGGGCGCCGGCGGCGGCGGCCACCAGCACCGCGGTCCACAGGTCGCCGCCCTGGTAGACCCACATCCAGGCGACCATGGCGCCCATGGTCATGATGCCTTCGATGCCGAGGTTCAAGACGCCGGCGCGCTCGCAGATCAGCTCGCCCAGGGTGCCGAAGATGAGCGGCGTGGCCATGCGCACCAGGGCCGACCAGAAGCCCAGCGTGATGAAGATGTCGAGCAGTTCCATGGCCGCCGCTCCCTAACGCAGCCGCGGCCGGAAGCGCACGAAGAGCACGCTGGCCAGCACCAGCAGCAGGGCCGTGGCGGTCAGCACGTCGGCCAGGTAGTTGGAGATCGACATGGCCCGGCTCATGGCGTCGGCGCCGTTGTAGATGGCGGCGACGAAGATCGCCGCGGCGATGACGCCCAGCGGGTGCAGGCCCGCCAGCATGGCGACGGCGATGCCGGTGTAGCCGAAGCCCGGCGAGATATCGAGGGTGAGATAGCCTTTCAGACCCGCCAGCTCGCAGACCCCCGCCATGCCGGCGAGGCCGCCGGAGAAGAGCGCGGTGCGCAGCACCGTCGCGCCCATGGGAATGCCGGCGAAGGAGGCCGCCTCCGGGTTGCTGCCCACGGCGCGGATCTGGAAGCCCCACTTGGAGTACTGGATGAAGCCCCAGGCGATGACGGCGAAGGCCACCGCCCAGATCAGGCCGGAGTGCAGGCGCATGCGTGGCACCAGGGGCGAGAGCACGCCCTCGTCGATGATCGGCGCGGCCTGCGGCCAGCCCATGGCCAGCGGGTCCTTCCACGGCCCGAACAGCAGGTAGTTGGCGAACAGCAGCACCACGAAGTTCAGCAGCAGCGTGGTCACCACCTCGTCGACCTTCAGTTTCAGCTTGAGGATCACCGGCAGCAGCAGCAGCAGGCCGCCGGCGATCGCGCCGACCAGGAACAGGAAGGGCACCATGAGGAGCGGCGGCAGGGTAATGAGGCCGGTGCCGAAGTAGGTGGCGGCCAGCGCGCCGGCGTAGAGCTGGCCCTCGCCGCCGATGTTCCACAGCTTGGCGCGGAAGGCGACGGCGGCGGCCAGGCCGGTGAAGATCAGCGGCGCCGCGCGGGTCAGGGTCTCGGTCAGCGCGAAGGTCGAGCCGAAGGCGCCCTTGATGAGCGAGGCATAGGCCGGGATGACCGGCGCCCCGGCCCAGAGGATCAAGAGGGCGCAGAAGGCGAAGGCCAGCACGATGGCGCCGATCGGCGCGACGATGTTGAGCCAGAAGGGAACGCGGGCCCGGGGTTCAAGCCGCATGGCTGTGCCTCCCGCGCGGCTGCTCGAACTCGCCGTGGCCGGACATCAGCAGCCCCAGCTGGGTGCGGTCGGCCTCCTCCACCGCCACCGGGGTCGAGAGGCGCCCCTGGTAGAGCACCGAGATGCGGTCGGAGACCTGCAGCAATTCATCCAGGTCCTCGGAGATCAGGATGATCCCGGCGCCCTTGGCGCGGGCCTCGAACAGCAGGCCCTGCACGGCGGCGGCGGCGCCCACGTCGAGGCCGCGGGTCGGCTGGTTGGCGAGGATGATCTTCGGCTCCTCGCTCAGCACCCGCGCCAGAATGACCTTCTGCATGTTGCCGCCGGAAAGCGCCCGCGTCGTGGTCTGGGGCGTGGCGCCGCGAATGTCGAAGCGCTCGATCAGCTCCTTTGCGCGGCGCCGGATGACTCCGCCCTTGAGCAGGCCGAAGGCAGAGAAGCGCGGGTCGCCGGGCTTTTCGAGAATGAGGTTCTCCTCGACGCTGAAGTCGCCGACCACGCCGACGGCGTGGCGGTCCTCGGGGATGCGGCCGACGCCGCGCTGCTGCATCAGGGCCGGCGATGTCTGCCGCACGACTTCTCCGAGCATCTCGAAGACGCCTTCGTCGGGCAGGCTAAGGCCGGAGATCAGCCGCGCCAGGGCCGCCTGGCCGTTGCCCGACACGCCGGCGATGCCGAGGATCTCGCGGCCGCAGAGCAGCAGGTGGATCTCGTCGAGCAGGCGCTGGCCGCCGCTGCCCAAGACCGACACGCCGGCCATCTGCACGACCACGGGGCCGAGCGGCTGCGGCTCGCGCTGCGGCAGCTCGACGGCGCGCCCAACCATGTCCTCGGCGAGGCGCTCGCGGCTGGCCTCTTTGGCCGGGTAGGCGGCGACCAGCTTGCCCTGGCGCAGCACGGCGATGCGGTCGGCCACGGCCATGACCTCGTTCAGCTTGTGCGAGATGAAGATGATGGAGAGCCCCTCGGCCACCATGGTCTTCAGGGTCGCGAAGAGGGTCTCGACCTCCTGCGGGGTCAGCACCGCGGTCGGCTCGTCGAGGATCAGGATGCGGGCGCCGCGGTAGAGTGCCTTCAGGATCTCCACGCGCTGGCGCTCGCCGACCGAGAGGTCGCGCACCAGGCTCTTGGGATCGACCTTGAGGCCGAAGTGCCCGGCCAGTTCCTCGATGCGCTTCCTGGCCTTGCGGACGTTCTGGCGCGGCGCCAGCAGCGCCTCGGTGCCGAGCACGATGTTGTCGAGCACCGTGAGGTTCTCGCCCAGGGTGAAGTGCTGGTGCACCATGCCGATGCCGGCGGCGATGGCCGCCTTGGGCGAGCCGGCAGGCAGGCGCTTGCCGAAGACCTCGATGTGGCCCTCGTCGGCGACGTAGTGGCCGAAGAGGATCGACATCAGGGTGGTCTTGCCGGCGCCGTTCTCGCCCAGCAGGGCGAGGATCTCGCCCTTGCGCATGTCGAGGGAGATGGCGTCGTTGGCGGTCAGCGCGGCGAAGCGCTTGGTGATCCCGCTGAGGCGCAGGACCACTTCCGCGCCCGCGCCGCCCGGCACGGGTTCTTCATCTGCATCAGCCATCGACACCTTTCCCCAGGGGACGATTCGGCGGGATCATAGCGCAATCCGGATGGCGGGCCGCAAGTTATTCGGGCGCAGCGCGGCAGTCTTGGCCATAGGCTCCGCTGTCGTCCCGGCACTTGCCTGTCCCGGCACTTGATGCGGGAATGCCGGGACCGATTGGCCTGGCAGCAGAACCGATGCCGGCCGGAGATGCGCAGCGCAGGTCGCTGCCACTCGCCGACGGCAAGGGGCCCCGGGGTCAAGCCCCGGGGCGACAGCCGTTCTGTGGACAGTGCGAGGCGACATGCCTGCACCGGGTTAGAACGTCGACTTCGGCTCCTCGTCGTTGATCGGCACCACGAAGTCGCCGGCCTTGATCTGCTGGCTGAGGGCGTCGAGCTTGGCCTTGGTCTCGGCCGGGATCTTGCCCTCGAACTCGTAGAAGGGCGACAGCGAGGCGCCGCCGGCCTTCATCATGGTCCACTCCTTGTAGTCCTCGGCCTTGAAGATGCCGGCCTTGACCTGGGCGATGGCGTAGTCGATGGCCGGCTCCATGTGCCACAGGGCGGAGGCCACCACCACGTCCTTGCCGTTCTCGGCCTTGTTCATGTCGTTGACGTTGCCGAAGGCGATGATGCCCTTCTCGCGGGCCGCGTCGACCACGCCGGCGCGCTCGGCATAGAGCACGTCGACCCCGGATTCCATCTGGGCGAAGGCGAATTCCTTGGCCTTCGGCGGGTCGTACCAGGAGCCGATGAAGGAGACCTTGAACTCGACGTCCGGGTTGACCGAGCGGGCGCCTTCCATGAAGGCGTGGAACAGGCGGTTGACCTCGCCGATCGGGAAGCCGCCGACCATGCCGATCTTGTTGGTCTTGGTCATCTGACCGGCGACCACGCCCATCAGGTAGCAGGGCTCGTGGATCCAGTTGTCGAAGACCGAGAAGTTGGACCCGTGCGGCCCGCCCGGATCGCCCATCAGGAAGGCGATGTTCGGGTAGTCGTCGGCCACCTTGCGGGCTTCGCGGCTGATGCCGAAGGCCTCGCCGACCACCAGGTCGACGCCGCTTTCCGCGTACTCGCGCATCACGCGGACGTAGTCGGTGTTCGGCACCTTCTCGGAGAAGCTGTACTCGATCTCGCCGCGCTCCTTGGCGGCGGTCAACGCGCGGTGCAGCGTGCCGACCCACTTCTGCTGGATCGGCACGGTGTAGATGCCGGCGACCTTGATCTTCTGCTGCGCCTCGGCGGCGCCGCCGCTGAGACCCAGCACGGCCACCGCGGCCACCGCGGCCACGGCGAGGCCGAAGGCCTTCATCAGGCTGCGCCGGGCGGTGCCGGCAGGCAACAGTCTTTCACTTCCCTGTTTCAGAGAACTCATGCCCCCATACTCCCTGTTTTTCTGGGTTTGTCTTCGGATTACATGCGGTTGACCGCGACCGGCGTCTTGGCTGCACGCTGCCGCTTCACGGCCTCATAGTAGGGCGCGAAGGTCGGCCGGTCGACGTAGCGCCCGGCACCGCGTTCGGTGCGGATGTCGCCGTCCTGGTAGACCACCTTGCCCTGGCTGATGGTGACGGTGTTGATGCCCTTGACGGTCATTCCCTCGAAGATGTTGAAGTCCACGTTCTGATGGTGCGTGTCCTTGGAGATCGTGCGCTCCTTCTCCGGGTCCCAGATCGCGATGTCGGCGTCGGCGCCGACCGAGATGGAGCCCTTGCGCGGATAGATGTTGAAGATCTTGGCCGCGTTGGTGGAGGTGATGGCGACGAACTCGTTCATGGTCAGGCGCCCGGAGTTGACCCCGTGGTGCCACAGCACGTGCATGCGGTCCTCGACCCCGCCGGTGCCGTTGGGAATCTGGGTGAAGTTGTTGTGGCCCATGCGCTTCTGCGGCGCGCAGAAGCAGCAGTGGTCGGTCGCCGTGGTCTGCAGCATGCCCGACTGCAGGCCGCGCCACAGCGCCTCCTGGTGCTCCCTGGGGCGGAACGGCGGGCTCATCACGTGGGCCGCCGCGTAGTCCCAGTCCGGGTGGCGGTAGACCTCGTCGTTGACCAGCAGGTGGCCGGCCAGCACCTCGCCGAAGACCCGCTGGCCCTCGTTGCGCGCCCGGGTGATGGCCTGCAGCGATTCGATGCAGGAGTTGTGCACGATGTAGAGCGGCACGTCGAGCACCTGGGCGACGCGGATGGCGCGGTTGGCGGCCTCGCCCTCGACCTCCGGCGGGCGCGACAGGGGGTGGCCCTCCGGCCCGGTAATGCCGCTCTTCAGGATCTCGTTCTGCAAGTGGAAGACCAGCTCGCCGTTCTCGGCGTGGACGGTGCAGATGGCGCCCAGCTCGCGCGCCCGGGTGAAGGAGTTCACCAGCACCTCGTCGTCGCACATGATGGCGCCCTTGTAGGCCATGAAGTGCTTGAAGGAGTTGACGCCGTGCTCGCGGGTCAGGGTGCCCATGGCCTCCTTCACGGTCTCGTCCCACCAGGTGATGGCGACGTGGAAGGAGTAGTCGCCGGCGGCCTTCTCGGCCCAGCCGCGCCAGGTGTGGTAGGCCTCCAGGATGTCCTGCTGCGGGTTGGGAATGACGAAGTCGATGATCATGGTGGTGCCGCCCACCATGCCCGCGGTGGTGCCGGAGTAGAAGTCCTCCGAGGCCACGGTGCCCATGAAGGGCAGTTCCATGTGGGTGTGCGGGTCGATGCCGCCGGGCAGCACGAAGGCGCCGCCGGCGTCGATCACCTCGGCGTCGCCCGGCGCCTCCAGCGCCTCGCCGATGGCGACGATCTTGTCCCCCTGCGTCAGCACGTCGGCGCGAAAGGAATGGTCCGCGGTCACCACGGTGCCGCCCCGGATCAAGATCGCCATGATGGATGTCCCTCCTCAAGGTCCCTGCTGTGAAGCCTCGCCAAGTCCCCTTGCGCCTGCACGCCGGCGCCTTGTCGCCGGCGCCTCAGAAACTTGTCCGATTGGTCAATTTTGCACCATGTCCGCGGCCGATGCGAGTCCGACGTTATCCCCAGAAGGCCTTTTCCGCCCTGGCTTACACGCGAACGAACGACCCGGGCGCCACTCCGCTCTTGCCAGCGAAGCTGACCGAATGGTCAAATCCTCGGGCGGTGCCCGGCGCCGCGGGGAACAGGCAGAAGGGGGAGAGCGGGACATGACGACGGTGCGGGCGGGCCTCATCCAGATGGCCCTGAAGGCGGACACCGGCGAGATGCCGGAGACCATTCGCGACCGGATGAACGAGGCGCATCTGCCGCTGATCGACGAGGCCGGCAGGAAGGGCGTGCAGGTGCTCTGCCTGCAGGAGGTCTTCAACCAGCCCTACTTCTGCCCGAGCCAGGACGTGAAGTGGTACGGCGCCGCCGAGAAGATCCCCGACGGCCCGACGGTGAGCCTGATGCGCGAGTACGCCAAGAAGCACTCGATGGTCATCGTCGTGCCGATCTACGAAGAGGACATCACCGGCGTCTACTACAACACCTGCGCGGTGATCGACGCCGACGGCAGCTTCCTCGGCAAGTACCGCAAGACCCACATCCCGCAGGTCGCCGGCTTCTACGAGAAGTTCTTCTTCAAGCCCGGCAACTCCGGCTGGCCGATGTTCCAGACCGCCTACTGCAAGCTGGGGGTCTACATCTGCTACGACCGTCACTTCCCGGAGGGCTGGCGCGCGCTCGCCCTGTCGGGCGCGGAGTACATCGTCAACCCCTCGGCCACCGTGGCGGGCCTCAGCCAGTACCTCTGGAAGCTGGAGCAGCCGGCCTCCGCCGTCGCCAACGGCGTCTACATCGGCGCGGTCAACCGCATCGGCACCGAGGCGCCGTGGAACATCGGCAAGTTCTACGGCTCCAGCTACGTGGTCGACCCGCGCGGCGAGTTCCTGGTCGAGGCCAGCGAGGACCAGGACGAGCTGGTGGTGGCCGACATGGACATGGAGAAGGTACGCGAAGTGCGCAACCTCTGGCAGTTCTTCCGCGACCGCCGCCCCGAGGTCTACGGCAGCCTGACGCAGATCTGAGGCGGTAGGGTAGGGCAGGGCCCCCGGCGACTCCGGTCGGCGCCGGCGCTGCCTGGCCGCCCGGCGACCGGATCGCGCCGGTCCGGCGCCGATTGAGGGAAAAAATTGAGCGATTCGACTGGTTTTTTGCCGGTTCAGGCTGTATTTCCCGTCATACCATCCGTTAAGCTGCGCCAAATCGGCCTGTTTTGGAGATCTTGATGACTGCCAACGGCCAGAAACGCTTCGTGATCGAGCTGATCAAGCCGTCGCACTACGACGACGACGGCTACGTCATCCAGTGGGCCAAGGCCTGGGTGCCGTCCAACACGCTGTCGAGCCTCTACGGCATCACCCTCGACGTGATCGAGCGCAAGCTGCTCGGCGCGGACGTCGAGGTCGAGCTCAACGGTTACGACGAGACCAACACCATCCTGCCGATCAGGGACATCATCCAGCGCCTCAAGGTGCCGGGCACCACCGGCCTGGTCTGCCTGGTCGGCGTGCAGTCGAACCAGTTCCCGCGCGCCATGGACATCGCCCGGCAATTCCGGGCCGAGGGCCTGCAGGTCGCCATCGGCGGCTTCCACCCCTCGGGCTGTCTGGCCATGCTGCCGGAGCTGCCGCCGGATCTGCAGGAGGCGCTCGACCTCGGCATCACGCTCTATGCCGGCGAGGGCGAGGGGCGGCTGCACGAGTTCTATCGCGACGCCCTGAACGGCGCGATGAAGCCAGTCTACAACTACATGAACGACCTGCCGGGCATCGACGACCAGCCGACGCCCTTCCTGCCGCAGGCCATGGTGCGGCGTTACGGCGGCTCGGTCGCCTGCTTCGACGCCGGGCGCGGCTGCCCCTTCCAGTGCTCCTTCTGCACCATCATCAACGTGCAGGGCCGCAAGTCGCGCTTCCGCACCGCCGACGACGTGGAGCGCCTGGTGCGCGCCAACATCGCGCAGGGCATCAACCGCTTCTTCATCACCGACGACAACTTTGCCCGCAACAAGAACTGGGAGGCGATCTTCGACCGCCTCGGCGACCTGAAGGAGGAGACCGGCCTGCCGTTCTCCATCATCATCCAGGTCGACACCCTGTGCCACAAGATCGAGAACTTCATCCCCAAGGCCAAGCGCGCCGGCGTGGCGCGGGTCTTCATCGGCCTGGAGAACATCAACCCCGACAACCTGATGGCCGCCAAGAAGCGGCAGAACCGCATCACCGAGTACCGCGCCATGCTGCAGGAATGGCGCAACCACCAGATCCTGACCTACGCCGGCTATATCCTGGGCTTCCCCGCCGACACGCCGGAGAAGATCGCCCACGACATCGAGGTCATCAAAAAGGAACTCCCGATCGACATCCTGGAGTTCTTCTGCCTGACGCCGCTGCCGGGCTCCGAGGATCACAAGAACCTCTACGTGAAGGGCGTCCCCATGGACCCCGACATGAACATCTACGACCTGGAGCACGTCTGCACCGGCCATCCGCTGATGTCGAAGGAGGAGTGGCAGGGCATCTACAACAAGGCCTGGGAGCTCTACTACTCCGACGAACACCTCGAGACGCTGATGAAGCGCATCGTGGTCGCCGGCAACAAGCCGGAGCGCATCTGGGCGCACGCCCTGCAGTTCGCCGGCTGTATCCGCTACGAAAAGGTGCACCCGCTGCAGGGCGGCTACTTCCGCCGCAAGGTGCGGACGCAGCGCCGCTCCGGCCTGCCGCTGGAATCGCCGCTGGTGTTCTACCCGCGGCGCCTCTGGGAGATCGTCTCGACCTACGGGCCCTTCGCTTGGTTCGCGCTCAGCCTCTGGATCAAGTGCCAGAAGATCAAGCGCGACCCGGCGACCCGGAGCTACATGGACCTGGCGCTGACTCCCGTGGCCGAGCACGGCGAGGACGAAGAGCTGGAGATGCTGTCCCACACCGAGGCCGCCCAGGCCGCGGTCGCCAAGGCGCACAGAGAAACCGAGGCGCGCGAGAAGCACGCCCGGCAGGCGGTCGACGCGGCGGAGTAGATCGCTCCTGTGCCGCTCGGCCCGCGCGCTCAGCTCTCGTAGTAGCGGTCCTCGACCTTCACCCAGGCGCCGCCGGAATCGCGGCAGGCGATGGCGCGGATCTTCTGCTCCAGCCCGTCGCGCACCTTGGAGGCGAGGTACTCGCGGCACCAGTGGTTCGACTTGCTGCGGTAGGTGCGCACCGGCACGACCTCGCCGTGGACGCCGCTGTCCGGGTTGTTCCAGGCGACCTTCTCGCCCGAGGGCGTGTTTTCCAGTGCCCTGTTGACGGCCTCGGCCAGCAGGCGCTGGTCCTCCGCCTCGCGGGCGGCGATGGCCTCCAGCTCGCTGCGCAGGCGGTATTCGCCGGCCAGGTAGCCGGCCAGGCCGCCGACCAGCAGCAGGGCGATGGCCGCCGCCAGGGCAAAGCGTGGCGCGGCGGGGCGCGCCGCCTTGCGGCGCTTTTCGAAACCGCGGTCGATGGCGGCCAGCAGCTCGGCCGGCAGCGGGGCCTCGGCGGCCTCCTGATAGGCCGACTTCAGCAGGGCCTTGTCGGCCTGCAGGGCGCGGATGCGGGCCAGGGTCTCCGGGTCGCGCAGCAGGCGCTCGGATGCCTTGGCCATTTCCTCCGGCGTCAGCTGGCCGTCCACATAGGCTTCCAGGGTCATCGGATCGAGGCGGTCATTCATCTCACACCTCCTTGGAGCTGGGCTCCATCTCCTTCTTCGTTGTTCAGATAGGCGCGCAGGGCGGCGCGGGCGCGGCCCAGCCGGCTGGTCACCGTGCCCATGGGAAGGCCGGTGATCTCGGCAACCTCCTTGTAGGAGCGCCCCTCGACGCAGACCAGCAGCATCACCGTGCGCTGGTCTTCGGGCAGCTCGGCGACGAAGCGCCGCACCGCCTCCAGGGTGTTCCGGTTCTCGATTTCCCGGGCGCCATCGGTGCTGGTCTCCATCTCCTGGCCCAGGTCGATCAGTTTCTGGGCCCGGCTGCCGCGGTCGCGCACCGCGTTGCGGTGCAAGTTCTGGGCGATCCGGAACATCCAGCTGTCGAGCCGGGTGCCGATCTCCCACTTGTCGAGATTGACGATCGCGCGCTCGCAGGTCGCCTGAACCAAATCGTCGCCATCGGCGACCGACCCGGTCAACCCATAGGCGAAGCGGCGCAATTGCGGCAAGACGGCGATCATTTCCTTACGAATTCCCTCGTCCAAGTTGTCTCCCCTACGCCAGCAGCTCTCGCCCTGCCGCGGACTGGTCCCTCCCAACCGCTATGACAACACGCCGAGCGCCGGTTTCATCCCAGGTCTGAACAGAATCTTCACCGATCATGGACGAATGTGGGATGAAAGTGCAATTTGGCGGGTTGTAGGGTTAAGCCGGACTGCTCGCTGCAGGCCCGGGACCAGTGCTGATATCAGGAATCACGAAGGGATTCTGCCTATGAAACGCCGGAACAGGGTTGTAGTTGCCAGGCTTATGGCCACGACCAGCCTCGTGGCACTCTCTTTGGCCGTCGCTCCGGTCGCGCTGGACCCGGAGATCGGCGGCGCGGCTCTGAGCTTCGCGGAATCCGGGAGTTCCTGTTTTGTTGCCGGCACCCTGGTGCTGATGGCCGACGGCAGCATGCGGGCCATCGAGACCCTGCGCCGGGGCGATCTGGTACGCGGCGGGCGCGGCGGCATCAACCGCGTCGTCGGCATCGAGCGCCCGCGCCTGGCGGGCCGCAGCCTCTATGCCCTCAACGGCGGCTGTCCCTTCGTCACCGCCGAGCACCCCTTTATGACCATGGCCGGCTGGAAGGCGATCGATCCACTGGCCACCCAGCGTGAAAACCCGGCGCTGCGGGTCGCGAGCCTGGCCCGCGGCGACCTGCTGACCCGTGCCGAGGTCGTCGCCCCGCAGGCGGCGGCCGGCAACTTGGCGCTGGACGCCGAGGTCGCTTACCGGCTGGAGCCGCTGCGCGAGGTGACCGAGGTTAATGCGGATCCCGAGACCGTGGTCTACAACCTCCTGCTGGACGGCGATCACAGCTACATCGCC
Organism: Kiloniellaceae bacterium; assembly: GCA_041565695.1. Classification (GTDB taxonomy): domain Bacteria; phylum Pseudomonadota; class Alphaproteobacteria; order Kiloniellales; family Kiloniellaceae; genus Pelagibius. The sequence continues at coordinate 5,938 of JBFGUI010000058.1, read as the reverse complement.
AACGGCTTTGTCGTGCACAACAAGGGCGGCGAAGGTGGCGAATCCGGCGGCGGCGGCGAATCCGGCGGCGGCGGTGAGTCCGGCGGTGGCGGCGAGTCCGGCGGTGGTAGCGAGTCCGGTGGCGGCGGTGAAGGCGGCGAGTCGGGTGAAAGCGGCGAGTCGGGCGAATCCGGTGAGAGCGGCGAGTCCGGGGAGTCGGGCGAGAGCGGAGAATCCGGCGAATCGGGTGAGATCGGCGAATCGGGTGAGAGCGGCGAGAGCGGCGAAGTGGGGGAGGACTTCTTCCGAGGTGATGCCGGCGCCGCCGACCGCGATCTGACGTCGAGCGAGGAAGCAGACCTGATCGAGAGGGGCTGGCAGTAATGGCGGTTAAGATTCCTTCGAAGCTCCTGCCTGGCGTGGCCTCGGGACTCGGTCTCGTCCTGCTCGGCGCCTGCGCCCAGGCGCCGGCGAAGCAGCCGGTGAGCGGCGATCCGGCCTATTCCACCCTGACGCCCCGCGCCGAGGTGCTGGCCCGCAACACGGTGCAGGAAGCGCTGGAGACTGCGCGCAGCCGCACCAGCCTGACCTGGGTCTTCGCCGAGGACGGCAGCAAGGGGGAGATCACGCCCCTGCGCACCTACCGCACCACCACCGGGTTCTATTGCCGCGAATATGTCGAGGTCGTAGACTCTGGCAGCGAGGGGCGGACCAGCCGGCAGCGGACGGCCTGCCGCGACGCCGACGGCTTGTGGAAACCAATCAGGTCCTGACCCCGTGCTCGTGACGATCGACAATGTGCTGGACGCACCGACTCTGAAGACCATTCGCAAGTCGATGGAGGATGGCAGCTTCGACGACGGCCAGAAGACGGCCGGCTTCCGCGCCAAGCGGGTCAAGCACAACGAACAGCTCAGCCCCAAGGACGACAGCCGGAAAGAGATCGATCGTCTGGTCATCGATGCGCTCTGGCGCAACGGCGAGTTCCACCGCATCGCCGTGCCGCGCATCATCAATCGTCCGCTGTTCAGCCGCTACGGCGCCGGGATGAACTACGGCCTGCACGTCGACGACGCCTTCATGGGCGGACGCCAGAAGATGCGCAGCGACCTCTCGGTCACCGTCTTCGTGAGCAATCCCGATGAGTACGAGGGGGGCGAGCTGGAGATGGCGAGCCCCTTTGGGCCGCAGGAGGTGAAGCTCTTCGCCGGCTCGGCGGTTGTCTATCCCTCCAGCACCCTGCACCGGGTAAAGCCGGTCACCTCCGGCACCCGCCTGGCGGCAGTCACCTGGGTGCAGAGCTACATCGCCGACCCGGCGCGGCGCGAGGTGCTCTACGACATCGACCGGATCCGCCGCCGGCTCGGCGAGATCGATCCCGATGGCGCCGAGACGGACCTGGCATTCAAGACCCATGCAAACCTGCTGCGCATGTGGTCCGACGTCTAAAATATTTCCTAAAATAGTCACAAATAAAAATTCGAATGGCGGCGGATGAATCCGGTCTGCCTGGGTGTTGTCTAAGTATCGAACCCAGGTGGACGAGGAGATTTCAAATGCCCGCCAAACGCAGCTCGAAGCATGTGCGGCTGCTCGCCAGCACCAGCCTTCTCGGTCTCGCCCTCGCGGCGACGCCGCTGACCCTGTCGATCGACTGGCAGGACACCGACATCGTTGTGCAGACCGCCGAGGCGAGGAGTTGCTTCACGGCGGAGACCGTGGTGCTCATGGCCGACGGCGGCGAAAAGCGCATTTGCGACATCAGGGTCGGCGACCGGGTGATGAGCGGCGAGGGCCGCGTCAACAACGTGGTCGCGGTGGAGCGGCCGCGCCTCAGCGGACGCAAGCTCTATGCCTTCAACGGCAGTGCGCCCTTCGTCACCGCGGAGCACCCCTTCCTGACGCCGGCCGGCTGGAAGGCAATCGACCCGCGGGCCACCGCCGCGGAGAACCCGGCCCTGAGGGTCGGCGAACTGACCACCGGCGATCTGCTGACCGTGGCGCTGCCGCGGCGGGACGCTACCCAGGGCAATCTCGCGCTGGCCATCGCGGTGGAGACCAGCCTGCTGCCGCTGGAGCGCATCGAGAGCGTAGAGGCCGACCCCGCCATGCGCGTTTACAACCTGCTGCTCGACGGCGATCACAGCTACATCGCCAACGGCCTCGTCGTCCACACCACGGGCGGCGGCGGTGAAAGTGGTGGTGAAGGTGGTGGTGAAGGCGGCGGCGGTGAATCCGGCGGCGGTGAATCCGGCGGCGGTGAACGCGGTGGCGGTGAACGCGGTGGCGGTGAACGCGGCGGCGGCGAAAGCGGCGGTGAGTCCGGTGGCGGCGAGGCGGCCGAAAGCGGCAGCGACGACGACCACCAGGGCCGCGGGCGCGGCCGGGGCCGCGGCCGCGGGCGCGGCGGCGACGACGTGGCCGGCGAACACGGCGAACACGGCGAGCATGGCGAGGAAGGCGAACACGGCGAGGAAGGCGAACACGGCGAGTTCGAAGACGAGGACGAGGACGAGCACCAGGGCCGGGGACGCGGCCGGGGCCGCGGTCGCGGCCGTGGCGGTTATGACTTCGCCGCCGGCGGCGACGACGGGGTCGGCAGCGAGGTGGAGGGTCTCGAGCCCGAGCAGGAAGCCCAGACCATCACCAACGGCTGGCAGTAGGCAGCCTTGAAGCCGTTGGGTCAATCGGGCCGCGGGGGTCTCCCCGCGGCCCGGTCCTTTTCAGGTTCCGCCCGTCACTTCCGCGATGACCGCCAGGGTATCGCCGCTCTGCACGAGGCCGGGGAAGTGGCGCCCGGCCACCAGCCCCTCCCGGTTGGCGGTATACTCGACGGGGCGCCAGCCGCTGCGCTCGATGTCGTAGACCCGGGCGATGAGATCGCCCTCGGCGACGCGCTGGCCGAGCGCGACCATGAACTCCAGCATGCCGGAATGCTCCGAGGTGACAAAGCAGCGCGCGTCGGGCATGTCGAGCTGCACGCTGGGCCGCGGCTCGACCGCACCCGGCAGGATGCCGGCATGGCTGAGCAGGTTGCGCAGGCCGCGCTTGGCCACCGCCACGGTCTGCGGGGTCGAGCCGCCGCCGCCGCCGAGCTCGGTGGTAACGAAGACCTTGCTCTGGTTCTCGGCTTCCGTGTCGAACATGCCGACGGCGTCGATTTCCAGCATGATCATGGAATAGGGCGCGTTGAAGGCCTGCATGGCGGCCGCACAGCGCGCTTCCAGCGCGCGGTCCTGCGGCAGGCGGTGGCAGGCGGCGTAGGGAACGAACTCCAGGGTCCGCCCGCCGGAATGCAGGTCGGCGACGAGATCGGCAAGGGGCAGCAGCGTCGAGGTCACGTAGTCGGCGATTTTCTCGGTGATGCTGCCGTCTGGGCGGCCGGGGAAGAGGCGGTTCAGGTTGCCGCCGTCGATCGGCGAGGTCCGCCGACCGCCGCGCACCGCCGGGAAGTTCATCATCGGCAGCAGGACGACGCGCCCGGAGATCTCGGCGGGCGCGAGGTTGCGCGCCATGTCCAGCAGGGCGATCGGCCCCTCGTACTCGTCGCCGTGGTTGCCGCCGGTGAACAGCGCGGTCGGACCCCTGCCGTTCTTGATCACCGTGATGGGAATGAGGATGGCGCCCCAGGCGGAGTCGTCGCGCGAATGCGGCAGCCGGAGGTGGCCGTGCTGCACGCCGTCCTTGTCGAAGTCGAGGCTGCAGGAGATCGGGTTGACGGCCATGAAGCGCCCTAATCCTTGACGAAGAGCTTGCGCGGCACGTCCGCCAGGCAGCGCGCGCCCTGCTCGGTGATGACGATACTCTCCGTGGTCTCGAAACCCCAGTCGTCCAACCACAGGCCGGACATGAAGTGGAAGGTCATGCCGGCCTGCAGCTCGGTGGTGTCGCCGCTGCGCAGGCTCATGGTGCGCTCGCCCCAGTCGGGCGGATAGCTGAGGCCGATGGCATAGCCGGTGCGGTTGTCCTTGACGATGCCGTAGCGCGCCAGCACGCCAAAGAAGGCCTTGGCGATGTCCTCGCAGCGGCGGCCGGGCCGGGCCTCGGCGAGGCCGGCTTCCATGCCTTCCAGGACCGCCTTCTCGGCCTCGACGAACTGCGGCGAGGGCTTGCCGAGGAACACCGTGCGCGACAGCGGGCAGTGATCGCGGCGGTAGCAGCCGGCGATCTCGAAGAAGGTGCCTTCGCCGGTCTTCAGCGGCCGGTCGTCCCAGGTCAGGTGCGGCGCGGCGGCGTCCGAGCCGGAAGGCAGCAGCGGCACGATGGCCGCGTAGTCGCCGCCGAGCTCCTCGGTGCCGAGGGCGCCGGCATGAAGGATCTCGGCGACCAGCTCGTTCTTGCGCTGGCCGGGCGCGATGCGCTCGAAGATGCGCTGGTGCATGCGCTCGACGATGCGCGCGGCGTTCTCCATGTAGGTCAGTTCCTGCGGCGACTTGACCGCCCGCTGCCAGTTGACCAGCGCCGTGGCGTCGCTGAAGCGCGCGTTGGGCAGCCGCGCCTGCAGCACGGCAAAAGCCTTGGCGCTGAAATAGTAGTTGTCCATCTCGACGCCGATGCGGCGGCTGCCCCAGCCGCGCCGCTCGATGATCTCCGCCAGCACCTCCATGGGGTGGCGCTCGGTCGACTGCACGTAGTGGTCGGCATAGCTCTCGATGCGCTCCCAGGGCATCCACACGGTGCGCTTGGCGCCGTTGGCGTCCTGCTGGCGGCCGAACCAGACCGGGTCGTCGTCGACCGCCAGGACCACCGCCTGGTGGACGTAGAACGACCAGCCGTCATAGCCGGTCAGCCAGGCCATGTTGGAGGGATCGCTGACGATCAGCGCGTCGATGCCGTGCTGCGCCATGGCCGCCTGGGTCTTCCTGACCCGCTCCGCGAACTCCGCGCGGCTGAAGTGCAAGGTGGGTGTCATGCCGGCTCCCGGGAGGCCCCGCCGGACCGGAATCGGGCGGCGGGCCGAATGGCCGGAAGTCTAGGAGAGGTCCGGCCCGCCTTGGAAGTCCCCAGGCCGCGGCCCGATGCCGGGCGTTCGAATTATCGGCGAATCGTTGGAAACAGGCGTCTCCGGCCTGCTTTTGCCCGCCGTGGGCCGCCGGAGCCTGGCGAGCGGACGGACGCTCGACGTCAGAATCGGCGGCAACCTGCGGAAGTAGGAGGGATTCGACGATTCGAATAGAGGGCAAATATTGCTTTTGTAAACGGCTGCTGTGGATTTTCCCGGCCTTCTGCGTTTGACCTTGCTTTGCGAAGAAATCCGCATCGATACTCGGGGCGGTCGCCAGGGCCTGACCGGTCGGCCACTTAACGGGAAGGACAGCCGGACCTGTGCATAGCGGCTTGCGGAGAACGGATGCGGAGGCTGTCCCGGCGGAAGCGGCCTCGATCTCCCGCCTGGGACGGGAATTCCTCGACTACTGGCATGCCCGCGCGCCGGAAGACGGCTTCCCCGGGCGCAGCGACATCCGGCCGGAAGAGCTGAAGGGACTGCTGCCCTATTTCTTCATGGTCGACGTGCTGCGCGAAGGGGGCCGGCTGGACTTCCGCTTCCGCCTGATCGGCACCGAGATCATGCGGATCGAAGGCGAGCACACCGGCCTGCGGCTGAGCGAGATGTTTCCCGACCGCAAGGCCTATAGCGTGTTGTGGCGGCAGTACCAGGATGCCGTGGCCGGCAGGATCTGGGTGCGCCGCGAGACGCTGCGCTGGCAGGACCGCGAACACGTGAACTACGAGGTGATCCTGGCGCCACTGCAGGACGACAAGGGCGAGGTCCACATGCTGATCGGCCTCGCCCACGGCCAGGACGGCTAGAAGGCCTTTGGGGCCTGTCCACAAGGTGGGCTGTCCCCCGAAGCCGAAGGCCTAGGGTGGCGGAGGGGGTGGGTTAGACGGCGGTCTGCTGACCGCCGCCCTCAGCAAGGTTGCTTCGGGCGCCTCGTTGCACTCGGCGTCGCCGGCG
>JBFGUI010000057.1:0-18117 GCA_041565695.1 Kiloniellaceae bacterium | reverse complement strand
GCTCCATGCTGGCAGGTTCTGAGCAAGTTTCTGTTTTTTTGGAGCCTTTTGTACCGCGATGATCGTCTTCGATCTCAAATGCCGCAAGGATCACGTGTTCGAGGCGTGGTTTCCCGACAGCGCCAGATTCGCCGAGCAGGCCGAGGCCGGCGAGGTGGTCTGTCCCGTCTGCGGCAGCAAGAAGGTCTCCAAGGCCCTGATGGCGCCGGCCGTGCTGAAGGGCGGCAGCCGCGGCAAGGCGCCGGCGGCACCCGCTGAAGACGCACCGGCCGCGCGTGGCACCGCCTCCGCCGCGCCGGGCGACGTGGAGAAAGCCGCGGAACTGCGCCGTATGCTGCGCCAGCTGCGCGAGCACGTGGAGCAGAACTGCGACTACGTCGGTGAGCAGTTCGCCGAAGAGGCCCGCAAGATCCACTACGGCGAGACCGATGCGCACGGCATCTACGGTGAGACGTCCGACGAGGAAGCCCGCTCGCTGCAGGACGAAGGCATCGACGTCGCGCGCATCCCCTGGCTGCCGCGCGAGAACTCCTGAGCCTCAGGCCGCGCCGCCGCTGCCGGCCTTCACTGCCACCAGCATGTAGTTCACGTCGAGATCGCGTGGCGCGAGGCGCCAGGCGTCGGTCAGCGGGTTGTAGGCGACTCCGGTCATCTCGGCGATATCCAGGCCGGCCCCGCGCAGCGCCCGTGCGAGCTCCGAGGGGCGCAGAAAACGCCGCCAGTCATGGGTGCCCCGGGGCAGCCAGCGCAGCACGTATTCCGCCCCGACAATGGCCAGCAGGAAGGCCTTGGGCGTGCGGTTCAGCGTCGCGACGATCATCACGCCACCGGGTCTGACCAGGGCCGCCGAAGCCGCCAGGAAGGAGTCGACATCGGCGACGTGTTCGACCACCTCCATGTTCAACACGGCATCGAAGCGCGTCGGACCTTGGGCCAGCGCCTCGGCACTGCCGTGGCGGTAGTCGATCGAAAGGCCGGACTCCTCGGCGTGAAGGCGGGCGATGCGGATGTTCTTCTCGGCCGCGTCGAGGCCGGTGACCTCCGCGCCGAGCCGGGCCAGGGGTTCCGACAGCAGGCCGCCGCCGCAGCCGAGGTCGAGCAGCGTGAGGCCCTTGAGGGGGTGATCGGCCAGCGGGTCGCGGTCGAAGTGGGCGCAGAGCCGGTCGCGGATGAAGGCGAGACGCACCGGATTGAAGCGATGCAGCGGCCGGAACTTGCCTTCCGGATCCCACCAGGCCTCGGCCATGGCCGTGAATTTGGCGATCTCCTCGCTGTCGATGCTGGCCGCCGCGGCGGCATCCTGCGCTTCAGCCTGTTCCATGGCCCGATAACCTCGAATCTGCCCCGCATGCTTGCACTGCTGCATCGCTAAGAGTATGGATAGCCGCCGCTTTCCGGGCAACCGGCGATGCTCGGCCGGTGGCGTCCGAACGGTCGCGCCGCAAGATTTATCTCGCAGAACCGCAGGGGCAAGAAGGCTGGGAGTTCCATGGCCCGTATTGTGATGAAATTCGGGGGCACCTCGGTGGCCGACCTGGAGCGGATCCGGCGTGCCGCCCAGCGGGTCAAGGCAGAGGCCGAGCGTGGCAACGAGGTCGCGGTGGTGGTTTCCGCCATGGCCGGGGTGACCAACTCGATGGTCCAGCTGGTCGGCGACGCGGCCAAGCTGGCCGACCTGCGGGAATACGACGTGGTGGTCTCCTCCGGCGAGCAGGTGACCTCCGGCCTCATGGCCATCGTGCTGCAGTCCCTGGGGGTGCCGGCGCGCTCCTGGATGGGCTGGCAGATCCCGATCCGCACCGATGACGCGCATGGCTCCGCGCGCATCCAGGAGATCGAGGTGCGCGACATGATCCGCCGCTTCGGCGAGGGCCAGGTGGCGGTGGTCGCTGGCTTTCAGGGCGTCGATCCGCAGGGACGGATCACCACACTGGGCCGCGGCGGCTCCGATACCTCGGCGGTGGCCCTGGCCGCCGCGCTGGAGGCGGAGCGCTGCGACATCTACACTGATGTCGACGGGGTCTATACCACCGACCCGCGCATCGTTGCCAAGGCCCGCAAGCTCGATAGAATCACCTACGAAGAGATGCTGGAGATGGCCTCGCAGGGGGCCAAGGTTCTGCAGACCCGCTCGGTCGAGATGGCCATGAAGCACCACGTGCGGATCCAGGTGCTCTCCAGCTTCGAGGATTCACCCGGAACCCTAGTTGTCGACGAGGATGAGATCGTGGAACAAGCCCTTGTCTCCGGCATTGCCTACAGCCGCGACGAAGCCAAGATCACGCTGCTGCGCGTGCCCGACCAGCCGGGCGTGGCGGCCAAGATCTTCGGCCCGCTGGCCAAGGCGGCCATCAACGTCGACATGATCGTGCAGAACGTCTCCGCCGAGACCGAGCGCACCGACCTGACCTTCACGGTCAGCAAGGCCGACCTCGAGCGCGCGGTCGCCACCCTCAGGGATCGGCGGGACGAACTGGGCTTCGACGAGATCCGGTCCGACCCGAACGTGGTGAAGGTCTCGGTCATCGGAGTCGGCATGCGCAGCCATGCCGGCGTGGCCCAGCAGATGTTTACCGCGCTGGCCGAGCGGGGCATCAACATCCAGGTCATCTCGACCTCGGAGATCAAGGTCTCCGTGCTGATCGCCGAGGAATACACCGAACTGGCTCTGCGCGGCCTGCACAGCGCCTACGGCCTGGATGCAGCTTAGGATCCCCGATGCGGGGCGGTTGAACCGCCGGAGGAAGGGCCCATGAGCGGCCCACCGGGCAGCGAACACGGCTGGGCAGGCTCCCGCCGACTGATGCGCCTGCTGCGCGACCTGATGAAGGGCGCCGGCTCGAGCCAGGACCGGCTCGACAAGGTCGTCGAACTGATCGCCCAGGACATTGTCGCCGAAGTCTGCTCGATCTACGTGATGCGCAGCGGCGAGGTGCTGGAACTCTTCGCCACCAAGGGCCTGAAACCGGCGGCGGTGCACAAGCTGCGCATCCGCGTCAACCAGGGCCTGGTCGGCCTGATCGCTGCCCAGGCGCGCCCCGTCGCCCTGGCCGACGCCCAGAGCCATCCCAACTTCGCCTATTTCCCCGAGACCGGAGAAGAGATCTTCAAGTCGCTGATGGGCGTGCCCATCATGCGCGGCGGCCGCGTGCTCGGCGTCCTGGTGGTGCAGAACCGCACCCAGCGCCACTACACCGAGGAAGAGGTCGAGGCGCTGGAAACCGTGGCCATGGTCCTGGCCGAACTGCTCGCCGGCGACCGGCTGCTCGATCTCACCGCCGGTGCCCCGGGGGCCGAGGGCGGCGCCATGCCGGGGCGGCTCAGCGGCATGGTGCTGAACGAAGGGCTGGCCATCGGCACGGCGGTGCCGCACGAGCGCGGCATCGTCATCACCCAGGTGGTGGCCGAGGATCCCGATGCCGAGGTGGAGCGCCTCGACGCCGCGCTGGGCGAGATGCGGGAGGCGCTGGACGTCATGCTGGCGCGCGGCGAGGTGGCGCGCAACGGCGAGCATCGCGAGGTGCTGGAGACCTACCGCATGTTCGCCGACGACCGCGGCTGGCTCAGGCGCATGCAGGACGCGGTGCTGAGCGGCCTGACGGCCGAGGCCGCCGTGCAGAAAATCCAGAACGAAACCCGGGCGCGCATGACCGGCATCAAGGACAGCTATCTGCGCGCGCGCCTCGCCGACCTCGACGACCTCGGCAACCGGCTGCTGCATCACCTGCTGCGGCTCGAAGGCGAGCGCGAGGAGAACCTGCCGGACAACATGGTGCTGATCGCCGCCGACCTTGGCCCGGCCGAGCTGCTCGACTACGACCAGAACCGCCTGCGTGCGGTGGTGCTGGAGCACGGGGCACCGACTTCCCACGTCGCCATCGTCGCCCGCGCGCTGCAGATCCCCATGATCGGGCGCTGCAGCGGCATCACCACGGAGGTCCGCCAGGGCGACCAGATCATCGTCGACGGCGAGACCGGCCAGGTGCTGCTGCGGCCCAGTCCGGCGGTGCGCGCCGGCTTCGTCGAGAGCATGGCCGCCAAGGAGCGCCAGAAGGAGGCCTTCCGCGCCGTGCGCGAGCTGCCGCCGGTAAGCCGCGACGGTATCCAGGTCTCCCTGCTGATCAACGCCGGGCTGATGATCGACCTGCCGCATCTGCAGGAAGGCGGTGCCGACGGCATCGGTCTCTACCGGACCGAGGTGCCCTTCATGATCCGCGACTCCTTCCCGGACGTGGAGACCCAGACCGACATCTACAGCCGCATCCTCGATGCCGCCGGCGGCAAGGAGGTGGTGTTCCGCACTCTGGATGTGGGCGGCGACAAGGTGCTGCCCTACTGGCGCGGCCACGACGAGGACAACCCGGCCATGGGCTGGCGGGCCATCCGCATCGGGCTCGACAGGCCGGCGCTGCTGCGCCGCCAGCTGCGCGCCCTGCTGCACGCCGCCGCCGGGCGCACCCTCTCGGTGATGTTTCCCATGGTCAGCGACGTGGCGGAGTTCGAGGCCGCCAAGGCCTTGCTGCAGCGGGAGATCGACCGCGAGAAGGCCTTCGGCGACCGGCTGCCGGCGCAGATCCGCGTCGGCGCCATGCTGGAGGTGCCCGCCCTGGCGCTGCAGCTGCCTCAGCTGCTGCCGCGCTGCGATTTCGTTTCGCTGGGCACCAACGACCTGACACAATTCCTGTTTGCCGCCGATCGCAGCAACCCGCGCCTGGCCCGGCGCTATGACGTGCTGTCGCCGGCGGTGCTGACCTTCATCCGGGAGATTGCCCGCCAGGCGGCGGCGCACAACAGGCCGCTAACCGCCTGCGGCGAGATGGCGGGCCACCCGGTCGAGGCCATGGCTCTCATCGGTTGTGGCCTGAGGCGCCTGTCCATGGCCCCCCAGGCGGTCGACCAGGTCAAGACCATGCTGCGCAGCCTGGAGGTTGCACCTCTCGAGGGCCACATCAATCAATTATTAACTTTACCGGATCACAGTATTCGCGAGCAGTTAAGGTCCTACGCCTCGGATCGCGACATCCCGATCTAACGCGTTGCTGCGGCAGAGAGAATATTGTTAATGTTCAGGCATGCTGTGCCGGCAAGCAAGACCGCCAAGCGGGCCGCGTTCGCGAAGCGCGGTTTGCAGGGGGCCTCAACAGAGATCTTGGCGCCGTCCTCAGTCCGGAACTTGTGAGAACCCGTGGCACACCCGTTGAAGAAGAGTCAGCGCAAGCGCGAGGAACCCAAGCTCGGGGAGCCCAAGCTCGTTGAGCCCGACAGTGATTCCGAACTCGTCGTTGCCCAGGAACTGCAGGGTGAAAGCGTCGCCGACACCCTGATCCGCGCGCGTCAACAGATCGGCCAGGACCTGCGCTCGATCGCCGAAGTCCTGTGCATCCGCTACTCCTACCTCGACGCCATCGAGCGTGGCCAGTACGAGAACCTGCCCGGAGCGACCTACGCGGTCGGTTTCGTGCGCAGCTACGCCGAGTACCTGGGCCTGGACGGCGAACAGGTGGTCGAGCGTTTCAAGACCGAGGTCGAGGGCCTCGACAGCCAGACCAAGCTGCATTTCCCGACCCCGGCGCCCGAGGGCAAGATGCCCGGCGGTGCGGTTTTCCTCGTCGCGGCGCTGATCTTCGCCGGTGCCTACGGGGTCTGGTTCTATCTCTCCAACCAGGGCGAAAGCCTCACCGACCTCGTGGCCCCGGTGCCCGAGCGTCTGCAGGAGCTGGTTGCCGGCGGCAGCACCGCCGGGTCCGGAGACGTCACCCCGGCGACACCGGCCAGCCCGGCGCCGGCCGAACCCGCGGCGGCAGCCGCGCCGCCTGCGCCGGTCGCCACCGAGACGGCGCCTTCGGCCACGCCTGCGCCGGCCCCGCAGGCCACGGCCGATGCGCCGGCCGCATCGCAGCTCTCCGCCTCGCCGACGGTTGAGGCGACGCCTCTGCCGCCGGCCGCCGCCGAGCCGATCCAATCGGTCCCGGAACAGGCAACGGCGATCCCTGAAAGCGTCGCGCCCGCTGCGCCGCCGGCCGTCGTGCCGCCCGCGCCTGAAGCGGCCGCTGCGCCGCGTGAGGTGGCGCCGGCGGTCGCACCGCAGACCGGGACGTCCCCGGCCGTCACCCCGCCGCAGCCCGCCGAGGCGGCGCCGGTCCGCCCGCTGGCGGAGAACGCGCCGCAGCAGGAAACGGCCGTGACGCCCGAGGCCCCCGCCGCTACGGTACCGGGCCGCGGTGAGCCGCTGGCCATTCCCGCCGCGCCGGACAGCAACACGCCGGCCACGGCCTTCCTGGTCAACCACGAGCCGAAGGTCTACGGCGAGGAGAACGCCGACGCCCGGATCGTGCTCAAGGCCAACCAGGACGCCTGGGTGCAGGTGCGCGACCGCCAGGGCACCCTGCTGCTGACCCGCGTGCTGCGGGCCGGCGACAGCTACCGCGTGCCCAACCAGGGCGACCTGACGCTGCTGACCGGCAATGCCGGCGGCCTGGAGATCGTCATCGACGGCCGCCCCCTGGCGCCGCTCGGGCCCGTCGGCGCGGTGCGCCGGAACATTCCGCTCGACCCCCAGGCCCTGGCCGGCGGCACGGCCCAGTAACACCGCCCGCCGTCACAATTCCAGGACGGCCGCCGGTTCCGCCGGCCGTTCCCGTCTTCCCGCCGCAGCCTTGAAGTTTGCGCCGTTTCGGCGCATCTTGCGCCCGGTTGCCGCCTCCCGGGCCGCCGTGCTGCGGGCGGAGGCGGCTTGACAGCGGTCACTCAGGGGCAGAGATAGCCTTTTGAGGCGCCCGCATATCCGCTGCAGGCGGCAGGCCGAGGGACTTTGGGACAGCATGGCATGAGCGTTCGCCCCTATCGCGAGATCATCCGGCGCAAGTCGCGCCAGATCCACGTCGGCAAGGTGCCGGTGGGGGGCGATGCGCCGATCACCGTCCAATCCATGACCAACACCCGGACCAGCGACGTCAAGGCGACCATCGAGCAGGTGCGGGCGCTGGAGATGGCGGGCGCGGACATCGTGCGGATCTCCTGCCCCGACGAGGACTCGACCGCGGCGCTGAAGAAGATCATCCCCGAAGTCACAGTCCCCATCGTCGCCGACATCCACTTCCACTACCGCCGCGGCATCGAGGCGGCGCAGGCCGGCGCCGCCTGCCTGCGCATCAACCCGGGCAACATCGGCTCGCGCGACCGCGTGCGCGAGGTGATCAGGGCGGCGCGCGACAACAACTGCTCCATGCGCATCGGCGTCAACGCCGGCTCCCTGGAAAGGGAGCTGTTGGAGCGCTACGGCGAGCCCTGTCCGGAGGCCATGGTGGAGAGCGCGCTCAACCACGCGCGCATTCTCGAGGACGAGGACTTCACCGAATTCAAGATTTCCTGCAAGGCCTCCGACGTGTTCCTCGCCGTGGCTGCCTACACCGCGCTGGCCGATGCCTGCGACTATCCGCTGCACCTCGGCGTCACCGAGGCCGGCGGTCTGCGCAGCGGCACCATCAAGTCCTCCATCGGCATCGGCAACCTGCTGTGGGCCGGCATCGGCGACACCATCCGCGTGTCGCTCTCGGCCGACCCGGTCGAGGAGGTCAAGGTCGGCTTCGACATCCTGAAGTCGCTCGGCCTGCGCCATCGCGGCGTCAACGTGATCTCCTGCCCCTCCTGCGCGCGCCAGCAGTTCGAGGTCATCAAGACCGTCGAGGTGCTCGAAAAGCGCCTGGCCCATATCACCACGCCGATGACGGTCTCGGTGATCGGCTGCGTGGTGAACGGTCCGGGCGAGGCGCTGATGACCGACATCGGCTTTACCGGCGGCGGGCGCGGCACGCATCAGGTCTATATCAACGGCCTGCCGGACCACCGCCTCAAGGACGACAACATCGTCGACCACCTGGTCGAGCTGGTCGAAGCCAAGGCCGCCGAGATCGCAGCCGCCAGAGCAGCAGAAGAAGGGGCCGCCGAGGAAGCGGGCGACGATGCCGCCGCCGGCGCCAAGACGCCGGCCGCCGCCGCCTCTTAGCCGCTTTCGGAGCAGATCGCTTGAGCAGCCTGCAGCCCGTCAGGGGCACTCACGACCTTTTGCCTGAGGACATGCGCCGGCACCGGCGGGTGATCGAGGTCGCGCGCCGCGTGGCCGAGCTCTACGGCTTCCACGAGATGGCGACGCCGGTCTTCGAGTTCACCGAGGTCTTCAAGCGCACCTTGGGCGATACCTCCGATATCGTGACCAAGGAGATGTACACCTTCGTCATGGGCGGCGAGAAGGCCGGCAAGGAGGAGGAAGGCGCCAGCATCACGCTCCGGCCCGAGAACACCGCCGGCGTGGCACGGGCCTTCATCTCCGGCGGCCTCGCCCAGCAGGTACCGGTGAAGGTCTTCTATGCCGGGCCGATGTTCCGCCACGAACGCCCGCAGAAAGGACGCCAGCGCCAGTTCCACCAGTTCGGCGTCGAGCTGATCGGCGTGCCGCAACCGCTGGCCGATATCGAGGTTATTGCCTGCGGGGCGCAGATCCTGGATACGCTCGACCTTGCCGATGCGGTGACGCTTGAACTCAACACTCTGGGCGACCCGCAGAGCCGCAGCGCCTATCGCGAGGCCCTGGTCGCCTATTTCTCGGACCACTACGAGGCGCTTTCCGACGACAGCCGCGACCGCCTGACCCGCAATCCGCTGCGCATCCTCGATTCCAAGGATGAAGGCGACCGCCGGCTGGTGGCCGGGGCGCCGCTCTTCGAGGACTACCTCAACAGCGAGAGCCGCGACTTCTTCGCCGCCGTGCGCGCCGGGCTCGACGACCTGGCCATTGCCTACACCCTCAATCCCCGCCTGGTTCGCGGCCTCGACTACTACTGCCACACGGCCTTCGAGTTCACCACCGACCGGCTGGGCGCGCAGAGCGCGGTACTGGCCGGCGGGCGCTACGACGGCCTGATCAAGACCATGGGCGGCCCGGCGACGCCGGGGGTCGGCTGGGCGTCTGGCGTCGAGCGCCTGGCCATGCTGCTGAACGAGGATATCCCGGCGCCGCGGCCCATCGTGGTGGTGCCGGTCGGCGAGGCGGCGCAGGCCACTGCCCTGAAGGTGACGCAGGATCTGCGCCGGGCCGGCTTGGTCGTCGAGCTGGGCTACGCCGGCAACCTGAAGAAGCGCCTGCAGCGTGCCAACAGGATGAACGCCCGCGCCGCAGTGATGCTCGGCGATGAAGAACTCGCTGCCGGCGGCGCCACGCTGCGCGATCTCGATTCGGGAGAGCAGGAGCTTGTCCCGCTCGAGTCCCTGACCGAGCGCCTCTCCCGCTTCGCCTAGGGGGGCGCCATGGCCGAGAGCCAGCCCGCTGCCGCTTCCGACCCGCTTGACCGGCTGCTGCTGCTCGGCGTCAGCGCCCGCACCGTCGCCGCGCCGCTGCGCGACCGGCTGTTCGGCGAAGAACCGAACCAGGCCAGGCTGATCGCCGGACTGCGAGCGCTCGACTGCGAGGAGGGGCTGGTCATCGCCACCTGCGAGCGCATCGAGTTCCTGGTGGTGGCGCGACCCGCTCAGCGCGTGGCCGGCGCACTCCTGCAGCTGATCGCCGCGGCAGCCGACTGCGTACCCTCGGACCTGGCGGGACAGAGCTACTGCCACATGGCGGCCGACGCCCTGCGTCATTTCTTCGGCGTGACCTCCTCGCTGGAAAGCCAGGTGCTCGGCGAACCCCAGGTGTTCGGGCAGGTCAAGCAGTGCTTCCGCGCCGCCCAGGAAGCCGGTCTCGCCGGTCCCTTCCTGGCCTCCGCCGCGCAAGCCGCGTTCGCGACGGCCAAGCGGGTGCGCAGCGAAACGCCGATCGGCCAGCAGGCCAGTTCCATGACACTTGCCGCCACCCAGGTGGCGCGCGACCTCTTCGGCCGCTTCGACGAACTGGCGTTGCTGTGGCTCGGGCTCGGCGAGATGGGCGAGATGCTGAGCGACGACTTCGCGACGGCCGGGGTCTCCCAGCGCCTGCTGATGCACCCCTCGCCGCGCCGCGCCGAGGCTGCAGCCCGCCGGCTCGGCTGCAACTTCGCGCCCTGGGAGGAGCTTGAACAGCACCTCGCCGATGCCGATATCGTGATCTCGGATGCGGGCACCGGGCGTTTCATCCTGTCGCGCGCCCAGGTCGCGGCTGCCCTCAGGAAGCGGCGTCACCGCCCGGTGCTGCTGATCGACGCCGGCGTGCCGGCGGACGTCGAGCCCGGGACCGGCGAGCTCGAGGATGCCTTTGTCTACGACCTCGACGACCTGGAACGGCTCGTCAGCCAGCAATCCGGTGGCCGCGCCGCGGCCAGTGCCATGGCCTGGGGCCTGGTCGAGGACGAACTGGCGGCCTTTCTGCGGGCCCAGGCCGAGCGTTCGGCGACCCCCTCGGTGGTGTCGCTGCGCCGGCATTTCGAGGCGGTGCGCGAAGAGGTGCTGGCGGCCGGCGATCTCGACAGCGAGGCGGCGACACGGCTGCTGATCAACAAGCTGCTGCACGAGCCCTCGGAAGCGCTAAGGCGCGCCGTGGCCGACGACCCGGCCAGCGCCGCGCAGCTGGAAGATATGATCCGCCGCCTCTTCGGCCTCGTCCCGGGGGCGGACAGGGAGTAGACGAAACCGTGAACCTCGACGACAGCCTGAACCGCGTGCTCAGTCGCTACGACGAGCTGCAGGAGCTGGTGGCCAGCCACCCCAAGCCGGGCTCGCCGGAGCACACGGCCATGCTGAAGGAGTATTCCGACCTCACGCCCCTTGTTCAGGGCATTGAAGAACTGCGCGATGCCCGACACGAGCTGGCGGACCTGGCGGAGCTGATCGCCGATCCGCAGTCCGATGCCGAAATGCGCGACCTGGCCGAGAGCGAATTCCACGCGCTCAAGGGCAGGCTGCCGGACCTGGAGCAGAACCTGAAGATCCTGCTGCTGCCCAAGGACGAGGCCGACAGCCGCAATGCCATCCTCGAGGTCCGCGCCGGCACCGGCGGCGACGAGGCGGCCCTCTTTGCGGCCGACCTCCTGCGCATGTACCAGCGCTATGCGGAACTCAAGGGCTGGCGTTTCGAGATGCTGGATGCCTCGGAGAACGAGATCGGCGGCTACAAGGAAGCCAGTGCGCAGATCTCCGGGCCCGGCGTTTTCGCGCGCCTGAAGTTCGAATCCGGTGCGCACCGGGTACAGCGCGTGCCCGTCACCGAGTCCGGCGGGCGCATCCACACCTCCGCCGCAACGGTCGCAGTACTGCCGGAAGCCGAAGAGGTCGACGTGCACATCGAGGAAAAGGATCTGCGCGTCGACACCTACCGCTCGCAGGGCGCCGGCGGCCAGCACGTGAACACCACCGACTCGGCGGTGCGCATCACGCATCTGCCGACAGGCGTGGTGGTGCAGTGCCAGGACGAGAAGTCGCAGCACAAGAACCGGGCCAAGGCGATGAAGGTGCTGCGCTCGCGGCTCTACGAGGTGCAGCGCCAGCAGCAGATCGACGAGCGCGCGGCGAGCCGCAAGAGCCAGGTCGGCAGCGGCGACCGTTCGGAGCGGATCCGCACCTACAACTTTCCCCAGGGCCGCGTCACCGATCACCGTATCAACGTGACCCTCTACAAGCTGGATCGCGTGCTGACCGGCGAAGCGCTGGACGAACTGATCGATCCGCTGATCGCGGCCGACCAGGCCGAGAAGCTGGCCGAGCTGCAGTGACGGAGCCACAGACCGCGACGGCCACCCTGGCGCAGGTCGTCGCCGCGGCCGGTGCCCGTCTTGCCGCCGCCGGGGTGGAGGATCCCCGGCGCGATGCCCGCCTGCTGGTCTGCCGTCTGCTCGGCGGCGGGCCGGAGTTGCTGCTGGGCTGGCCGGACCGGGTGCTCTCCGCGGAGGAGGCGGCGCGGATCGAGGCCGCGGTCGCGCGGCGGGCGGCCCGCGAGCCGGTTTCCCGCATCCTCGGCGAGCGGGAGTTCTGGAGCCTGCCCTTCGTCCTCAACGCGGAGACCCTGGACCCCAGGCCCGACAGCGAGACCCTGGTGGCGGCGGTGCTGCAGCGGGTGGCGGCGCGCGATGCGGCCTTGTGCCTGCTCGACCTGGGCACCGGCAGCGGCTGCCTGCTGCTCGCGCTGCTGAGCGAACTGCCGCGGGCCGAGGGCCTGGGCATCGACGTCAGTCCCGCCGCACTGGCCGCCGCCCGGGACAACGCCGGGCGCCTCGACCTCGCGGCGCGGGCCCGCTTTTGCGGGCATTCCTGGGAGGACGGCCTGGACCTTGAAGGCGGGCCCTGGGACATCATCGTCAGCAATCCGCCCTACATCGCCAGCGCCGAGATCGCCGGTCTGGCGCCGGAGGTTGCCGGCTACGACCCGCCGGCGGCACTCGACGGCGGACCGGACGGGCTTTCGGCTTACCGGACCCTGATTCCGGCTGCGGCGGCTGTTCTGCTGCCCGGCGGCCTGCTGGCTCTGGAGGTCGGCCGCGGTCAGGCCGGCGCCGTCGAAGAGCTCTGCGTCGCTGCCGGGCTGCGGGCCCTCGGACGCGCCGTCGACCTGGTCGGGGTGGCGCGCTGCGTGCTCGCCACGAAGCCGCGGAACGGTGGGCTTTCCGGGCCTGAAGACAGCCGTGGATAAATGAAAAAAAGAGTTGGAATGCCGGGCAAAGCCCACTAGGTTGAAGGGGCCGAGCCGATAGGCTCCTGCGTCTCGGGGAGACGCACCACCACCCGAAATTAACTTGTGTGTGGTTTACAGCTCGCGAAATCGCCGTGTGAGCGATTTTGCAGGGCGCGAGTGGCAAGAAATCCATTCTGAAGCAAGCGAATGATGAGACAAGGTTCCAACAGTGGACGTCGGGCGCGCGGCCGGACGAATCGCAAGCAGCATGGTGGCGGGCAGTCTCGCAACCACACTTTCGACAGCAGCGGGCCCGATGGCAGGGTGCGTGGCAATGCCCGGCAGGTCTACGAGAAGTACCTCACGCTGGCACGCGACGCGTCTTCCGCCGGTGACCGCGTTGCGGCGGAAGCCTACTACCAGCACGCCGAGCACTATTTCCGTATCCTGAGCGACAGCACCGACCCGCAGCCCTCGGGGCGCCGGCAGGAAGAACGTCAGCTGCAGATCAACGGTGACGACGGCGCGCCCTATGAAGGCGAGGAGCCGGCCGGCGGCGCCAACGGCAGTGCCGCCCAGGCCGCCGAGGAAGCTGGCGAGACCCGGCGCAACGGTGCCCCCGCGAAGGAAGCCGGGGTGCAGGCCGGCAGCGGCCCGGACGGCGAGGGCGAGGCCCCGCAGCGAACGCGCCGCGGGCGTCCCCGCAAGCCGCGCAGCGAAGACGACAGCCAAGCCGCCAAGCAGGAAGAAACCGCCGAGACCGAGGAAGGCCCGGCGGTCAACTGATCCGCCGCGCTGGTGCGCGGCGTCGGTCAGTGGAACGACAGCGGCTGTTTCGTTAACCAAAATACAGACGAGGGAGTCGGGGTGTGACGCCATCCGGCCGGCTGCGCTTGTGCGTTGCCCCGGCGCAGTCGCGTCAAGGCAGGTTCTTGCCGCCGATCAGGTTTCCACCACTTCGTCGCCGGATCTGACCTCGCCACCCTGAACAACCTCGGCATAGACCCCCATGTCGAGATGTCCGAAGCCCTTGCGCAGGGTCAGGGGAATGTTCATGTCGCGCTCGGCAGTGTCGGGGTTCACGTTGGTCGCGGCACAGCGCACGATGCGCTCGACCACCTTCAGTGTGGCGCTCCCCATCCGGATTTCCCGGTCCAGCCAGGCGAACTCCCGCCAGGCCGGCAGGCCGTCGATCACGATGTTGCCGCGAAAGCGGCGCGGGTCGACCGGCTGGCGCGCCACCCGCTCGAAGTCCCGCACGCTGGCGAGGTTGATGATCGATACCGGATTGGGCAGCGCCTCCGCCCGGTCGTCGGCCGCCATCTCGCGGAACGATGGTGTGCCCCGGGGCGAGCCGGCGAGAAAGCCGGCGAAGAACTGGTTCAGCAGCATGCGGCCGGTCTGGTCGCAGGGGTTGGCGGTCACCACCTGGCGGCCCTGGCGGCTGATGGTCAGCGTCGGCGCCGCCGGATCGTAGGTAACCCGCAGCTGCGCCAGCCGCTCTTCTTCAGTCAGTTGGAAGAAACCGCGGCGGGCCCCCGTGCCGAGGCCGTAGGCGATGGCAAAGCGCCGGTCGTCGGGGATACCTGCGCCGGGTACCAGGGTGACCTGGTCCAGCGGCTCGCCGTTCAGTCCCTTGACGGGAAAGCGGCAGATCTGCTGCACGGTGATCGGCATGGGGCCGGTGGTCCTCGTCCGGCCCGCGCGGGGGGCCGTCTCTCTGTGTCGGATATGTTGCAGCGCAGCTAATCGCGGCCTGTGGCGGCATGTCAAGCTGTGCGACCGGCCGGGCCTTTCCACGCCACAGTGCTATTGATAATCATTTGCATTTGAAAACGAATCGCAGTAGCTTCTCGCCATGCTCTTCGCTGCCGTGTCTGAACGGATCATCACGGGAAGGCCGGCGGGGGTAAGCATTGATCTCTCCTGATCCTACTTCTGGGCCATGACCCGCCCCGGCCCGCGCAAGCGCGCCGGGGCTCTTTTTGCCCGTCTTGTGGGCGTGCCTCCGGTGCAGTCCCGCCCATTCCGGCTCCTTAGTCATTAAGACTAAATCAAGCGCGACCGTTTATTTGGTTTTGATGAAATTGCCCAGGGAGATAGGAAGTTTGTCAGTTGTCCGCCGCCTTCGGCCAGAGATTCTGGCTTCCGCCTGTCTGCTTGTCCTGTTTTCGTCCCATCCAGCCCTGGCGGTCGAGAGCCTGCGCATCGGCAGCACCGGGGCGGCGCTCGGCCTGATGACGCGCCTGGCGGAAGCGTATCGCCAGGCCACGCCGGAGGTCGCCATCGAGGTGCTGCCCAGCCTGGGCAGCGGCGGCAGCATCCGGGCACTGGGCGACAACGCCATCGACATCGCCGTTTCGGCGCGGCCGCTCGAGCCATCCGAAGCCGCCGGCCCGCTGGTGGCCGCGCCGCTGGCGCGCACCCCTTTCGTCATGGTGACTTCGCGGCGCGCCGTCACCTCGCTCGCCAGCGACGACCTGGCGCGGCTGTACCGCGATCCGGCCGCCCGCTGGCCCGACGGCATGCCCCTGCGCCTGTTGCTGCGTCCCGACTCGGATAGTGACAGCGCCTTTCTGAGGCAACACTTCGCCGGCATGGCAGCGGCGCTGGAACAGGCGCAGGCGCGCCCGGAAGTCCCGGTAGCGCAGACCGATCAGGAAAACATCGAGCTGGCGGTGGCGATGGAAGGTTCCCTCACCAGTGCCACCCTGACACAGATCATCAGCGAAGAAGCGCCTGTCGTCACCATTCCCATCGACGGCGTCGACCCGAGCCTGGAGAGCCTGGAGAACGGCCGCTATCCCTACTACAAGGAACTGATCATCGTGCGTCGTCGCGACGCCGCCGGCGCGGTGAGCGCCTTCATGGCCTACATCGCCTCAGAGCAGGGCCGGCGGGTCCTGCGCGAAAACGGCAACCTGCCGCTCAGCTAGGCACCGGCCTCTTGTCCGCTCCCGTGTACGACCTGAATCAGATCGAGCGCCTGCGCCGCACCATGCGGCGCCTCGCGCTGATCGTCGCGCTGGCCACCGGGCTGTCGATTCCGCTCGGCTTCTTCACCATTTCCTTCCATGACCTGATCGAGGACATGGAACACCACGCGGACATGGCCGGCGAGCAGGTATCGGAATACGCCTATGCGCACGGCGCCACCTGGTCCTATGGCGGGGAGCGGCTCCAGGAAATCATTGCACACGGTCGGACCCTGCACGGCGACCTCTACCAGGCGGTCTCCCTGCCGGACGGTCAGCCGATTACGCATCACGGACACCCACCGAGCTGGCCCGCCGCCAGCATTAGTCACGACGTTGTCGTGGCAAGTGGCGTGATTGCAACCAATTCCGTCTCGAAGTCGCTGCTGCCGCTCTTTCTGCACACCGGCCTGGTGGCGATCTTCGCGCTTGTCCTCGGCGGCAGCGTCTATGGCGTCATGCACCTCTTGCCGCTGCGCGCCCTCGACCGCACGCTGGCCCAGCTGCAGGACTCGCTGAAATCGATCGAGGCGCATGCCACCGAGACCACCTACGCCTACGACGAATTGAAGCGCCAGCACCGCCTGGTTGAGGAAACGACGCAGGAGCTGATGCGGGCACGCGACCAGGCAGAGACCGCGGACCGCACCAAGTCGGCCTTCCTCGCCACCATGAGCCACGAGCTGCGCACGCCGCTCAATGCCATCATCGGCTTTTCCGAGATGCTGACTCAGGAGGTCTTCGGCCCGCTCGGCAGCACCCGCTACAAGGACTACTGCCAGTCGATCTGCGAAAGCGGCCGCCATCTGCTCTCGGTGATCAACGATGTGCTGGACATCTCCAAGATCGAGGCGGGCAAGCTCGAGCTGCATTGCGAGGAGGTGGACCTGCCGGAACTGCTCGAATTCTGCGCCCGCCTGGTGCGCTCCAAGGTGCTGGAAGGCGGCGTGGAGCTCGAGGTCGTGCCGACCCGGGAAGCCCTGCCGGTCATCTCGGCGGATCCGGTGAAGCTCAAGCAGGTTGTCCTCAACCTGCTCTCCAACGCGCTGAAATTCACCCCGCAGGGCGGCAAGGTCTCCCTGGCCGCCAGCACCGGCGGAGACAACGGTGTCACCCTGCGGGTCAGCGATACCGGCATCGGCATGACCGAGGAGGAACTGGAAGTTGCCCTGCAGCCCTTCCAGCAGGTCGACAACAGCCACACCCGCAAGTACGAGGGCACCGGCCTGGGGCTGCCGCTCGCAAAGGGCCTGGTCGAGCAGCACGGCGGCGTCCTCAACATCGAAAGCCAGTCCGGCCGCGGAACCTGTGTCAGCATCTGGCTGCCGCTGGGGCGGCCCGCCGAGCTGGGTATCGCGCGGAGCGCCGGCCCTGGCGCCGAACCGCCCGCCGCCCGGGCCGTCAACGGCTAGTCCCGTCGCGCCGTCGCGCGGCCGGGGCGTTCTGGGCCGCCCGGAATCCGGTTCCGGCAGAGGTGTTTTTTCGCCCTGCCGGGACTTGTGTCCTTTTTGCAACACCCCATATCGTTAGGCGGAAGCAGGGCCGCAGGTGCCGGCTGCCGCAGGCGCGCGCCGCTGGGACGGGCGCGCTTGCGAGAGTAGCATTAACCAATTCTCCTGCATGCCGATTATAGGGTGTGGGAAAGGGGATTTAGATGGATCTCAATCGCTATACCGAACGCTCGCGCGGCTTCCTCCAGGCTGCGCAGACCCTGGCCAGCCGCAAGCACCACCAACGCCTGACCCCCGAGCACCTGCTGAAGGTCCTGCTCGACGACGAGGAGGGCTTGGCGCGCAACCTGATTCGCTCCGCCGGCGGCAAGCCGGAGGCGGCGGTAAAGGCCGTCGACGCCGCGCTGGCCAGGCAGCCCAAGGTCGAAGGCGCCGGTGCCGGCCAGCTCTACCTGGCGCAGGAGACCAACGACCTCTTCGGCCAGGCCGAGAAGCTGTCCGAGGAGGCCGGCGACTCCTACGTGACGGCCGAGCGCATCCTGCTCGCCATGGCGATGCTGCCGAACACGGCGGTGGCCAAGGCGCTGGCCGAGGCCGGCGTGACACCGCAGAGCCTGAACAAGGCCATCAACACCATGCGCAAGGGCCGGCGCGCCGACTCGGCGACCGCCGAGGACCAGTATGAGGCGCTCAACAAGTATGCCCGCGACCTCACCGAGGTGGCCCGCGAAGGCAAGCTGGACCCGGTGATCGGCCGCGACGAGGAGATCCGCCGCACCGTGCAGGTACTCTCGCGGCGCACCAAGAACAACCCGGTGCTGATCGGCGAGCCCGGCGTCGGCAAGACCGCCATCGTCGAGGGCCTCGCCCAGCGCATCGTCAACGGCGACGTGCCCGACACCCTGAAGCACAAGCGCCTGATGTCCCTCGACCTCGGCGCCATGGTCGCCGGCGCCAAGTTCCGGGGCGAGTTCGAGGAGCGCCTCAAGGCCGTGCTGCAGGAGATCGCCGATGCCGGTGGCGAGATCATCGTCTTCATCGACGAGCTGCATACCCTGGTCGGCGCGGGCAAGGCGGAAGGCTCGATGGATGCCTCCAACATGCTGAAGCCGGCCCT
>JBFGUI010000056.1:0-18258 GCA_041565695.1 Kiloniellaceae bacterium | reverse complement strand
GCCACCTGGTCGCGGTCGAGCAGCTCGGCGTCGATGCCGTGCAGGCGCATGGCGTTGCCGCGCCGCGCGTAGCTGTCCAGCTGGCCCGGCGTGTGGGCCAGGTTCAAGACGCCGCGCTGGGAGAACATGACGTTGTAGTTCAGATCCTGGGAGAGCCCCTCCCAGAGCTTCATCGAGTGCTCGTAGAACCGGGCGTTGGCCGGCAACAGGTAGTTGGAGCGCACGATGGTGGTGTTGCGCCCGATGTTGCCGCCGCCGAGCCCGCCCTTCTCCAGCACCGCCACCCGGGTGATGCCGTGGTTCCTGGCCAGGTAGTAGGCCGTCGCCAGGCCATGCCCGCCGCCGCCGACAATGATGACGTCATAGGCCGGCTGCGGTTCCGGCGAGCGCCAGACGCGCTCCCACCCGCGGTTGCCGGTGACGGCATTGCCGATCAGCGAAAAGACCGAATAGCGGGCCATGGATGAGCGAATCCCCCGGGCGGACAGCGGCGCGCCCCATTAGGACGCAAGGCCGCCGCCGCGTCCAGAGGGGCGGGCAGTACTAGCGCGACCAACTCCGGTGTCACCCCGGCACTTGCCTGTCCCGGCACTTGATGCCGGGATTGCCGGGATCCACTGCCCTGGCCGTTTCGTCGAAGTGGGCGGGACAGGTACCTGCGTTCGCCGCCGACGTTGATGGGTCCCGGGATCAAGTCCCGGGACGACAGCCCCAGGAAATCGGCATACGCCCGAAAGCCCTCACTCGATCTCGCTGACGTTCCGGGACTCGACCTTGGCCTGCTTCAGCTCTTCCGGGACGTCGTCGGTGAGCCAGCGGGTGACGGTCATGCCGAGCACGCCGGTCACCGGGCCGTCGGCTTCGTCGGCCAGCGGCAGCAGCAGGCGCTCGCCGGCCGAGGTGCGGTCGACACCGTAGTAGACCATGCCGGTCATGCAGACCACGCTGGGGCCCTCCACCACTTTTCGCCAGGCGCCTTCGATCAGCGGCCAGCGGCCCGGCTTGACCACGTCGCGCAGCGTCAGGCCCTTGAGGTTCGAGCGCTCGAAGACCTTGGAGATCTCCGCGCCGGCGAGGCGATAGACGAAGCCCTGCTCCGGGGTGTAGTCCATGAGGAAAATGCGCGACAGCGCCCAGCCGATTTCCAGCGGGTCGATGTCCTGGCGCGCTGGCATAAGCCGGCCGCCGCGCTTGCTGCGCCAGTAATCGAACAGCCGCAGCAGGTCCGGATTGCGGAGGCAGGCTGCGAGCGGGGAGACCGTGGGACCGGCCACGGGGGAGTCCTCTTCAGTTTCCATCGCCAGGATCCTACATCATCAGGGGAGGTCATCGATGGGTATGAACCTCTCGCTGGCAAAGTCCATGTCCGCGCCATTTCCGGCAGCGGCCGACTGGATCACGGTCATGCCGAGCACGCCGACGACAGTCGCGCCCGCCGCATCGCCCAGGGGCAGGAAGAGGCGCTCGCCCATCGGGGTGCGATTGGCCCGCAGGTATATCATCCCTTTCATCCACATGAGGCAACGGTCATCGACGACCCGCCGGAAGCGCTGCTCGACGGGCTTGGCCCGCTCGGGCGGCAGGAAGTCCCGGGGCCGCAGCCCCTTCAGGTTGGCGCGGCCGAAGACCCCGGCGACGTCGTTGCCGGCCAGCCGGTAGACGAAGCCTTCCTCGGGGCTGTAGTCCACCAGGTAGATCCGGGAGAGGGCCCAGGCGATGTCGAGGGGATCGATGTCGCCGACGGCGGGCAGCGGCCTTCCCGCGCGCCGGGATCGCCAGTAGTCGAACAGCCGCCGCATCTCCGGGTCCTCGATGAAGGTCCCGTCGGCCGGAATCTGTGCCGGTGACGACGCCAGCGGTTTCACAGGCCCAGACATAAGCGTTCCGCCTTGTTATCCCAGCGGTTCGTTTAGAACTGACGATAAACGCCACCGGATTGGGCGATCAAGGTGTAAGGTCCGCCCCGATTGCACGCGGAAGACGCCGGGTTGGCGGCGGCGCCGCAGCGCGCGGCGGAGATGGCGGCCGGCGCCGGCGGCCGGTCCGGGCCCGGGCAGGCGCCCCCTCAGGGCGGTTCAAACCTCTCCGACAATGCTCTAGGATCGCCGCCATTCAATGGCGGAGGACCTGAGATGTTTGTTGTTACGGTGATTTTCCAGGTGAAGCAGGACGCGATCGAGGACTTCCACAAGGCCGTCCTGCAGCAGGCCAAGAACTCGCTGAAGAAGGAGAAGGCCTGCCGCAAGTTCGATGTCTGCTTCTCCAATGTGCGGCCCGACCGGGTGTTCCTCTACGAGCTCTACGACAACAAGGAAGCCTTCGACAAACACATGGAGACCGAGCACTTCAAGAAATTCCGGGATCTCGCGGCGCCGATGCTGGACGGCCGCGCGCTCGAGACCTGGGACCTGCAGACCGCCGACTGAGGCCCGCGCGGCGGCGATTTCTCCCGATTTTCAGCGTCGATTGGACCAGGCCTTGCGCCTCAGCGCCACGGAAGGTCGCTTGCGGACCTGACAGGCGGGGGCGGCGCGGCTAAGCCAGAGACGATCGGCAAGAGGGGATCGTCGCAATGAAGTCTCACGCTCAGGTCGTTGTGATCGGTGGTGGCGTCGTCGGCTGCAGCGTGCTCTACCACCTCACCAAGGCGGGCTGCCGCGACGTGGTGCTGCTCGAGCGCAGCGAGCTGACCTCCGGTTCGACCTGGCACGCGGCCGGCGGCATGCACACCCTCAACAGCGACCCCAACGTCGCCAAGCTGCAGCGCTACACCATCGACCTCTACCAGGAGATCGAGGAGATCTCCGGCCAGTCCTGCGGCGTGCACATGACCGGCGGCTTCATGCTGGCCGACACACCGGCCTGGCTCGACTACCTGAAGGTGGCCCAGGGCAAGGGCCGGGTGCTGGGCATGGAGCGCGAGTTCATCTCCGTCGCCGAGGCCAAGGAACTGCATCCGCTGATCAACGAGAAGCGCTTCATCGGCGCGCTCTACGATCCCCTGGAGGGTCATATCGATCCCTCCGGCGTGACCCACGCCTATGCCAAGGCGGCCCGCAAGGGCGGCGCCGAGATCGAGCGCTTCACCCGCGTCGTCGACCTGCAGCCGCTCGCCGACGGCGGCTGGGAGGTGGTGACCGACAAGGGCGGCATCAAGGCCGAGCAGGTGGTCAACGCCGGCGGCCTCTGGGCGCGGGAGGTCGGCCGCATGGTCGGGCTGGAGCTGCCGATCCTCGCCATGGAGCATCAGTACCTGGTGACCGAGGAGATTCCGGAGGTGGCCTCCCGCGACACGGAGTTGCCGCACTGCATCGACTTCGGCGGCGAGATCTACATGCGCCAGGAGCGCGGCGGCCTGGTCATGGGGACCTACGAGAAGCACGGCGTGCCGTGGTCGCCGCGTCAGACGCCCTGGGACTTCGGCCACGAGCTGCTGCCGCCGGACCTCGACCGCATCGCCGACAACCTGGCCGTCGCCTTCGATCACTTCCCGGTGCTGGAGCGCGCCGGCATCAAGCAGGTCATCAACGGCCCCTTCACCTTCGCGCCCGACGGCAATCCGCTGGTCGGCCCGGTCCGGGGCCTCAGCAACTTCTGGGTCGCCTGCGGCGTCATGGCCGGCTTCAGCCAGGGCGGCGGCGTCGGCCTGGCGCTGGCCAACTGGATCGTCGAGGGCGACCCCGGCTTCGACGTCTTCGCCATGGACGTGGCCCGCTTCGGCGACTACGCGACGCTGGCCTACACCAACGCCAAGGTGCGCGAGAACTACGGCCGGCGCTTCCAGATCACCTTTCCGAACGAGGAGCTGCCGGCCGCCCGGCCGCTCAGGACCACGCCGGTCTATGACCGCCTCAAGGCGGAAAACGCGGTGTTCGGCGCCTCCTACGGCCTGGAACACGCGCTGTGGTTCGCGCCGGCCGGAACCGAGCCGGTGGAGCAGCCGAGCTACCGCCGCTCCAACGCCTTCGAGACGGTGAAGGCGGAGTGCCGGGCGGTGCGCGAGGCGGTCGGCCTGCTGGAGACCTCCAACTTCGCCAAGTACGAGGTCACCGGCCCCGATGCCGAGACCTGGCTGGCGCGCCTGCTGGCCAACCGCATGCCGGCGGAGGGGCGCATCCTGCTGGCGCCCATGCTCAACCCGGCGGGCCGGCTGATCGGTGACTTCACCGTTGCCCGGGCGGGGCCGGAGCGCTTCTTCGTGTTCGGCTCCGGCATCGCCGAGAACTATCACCTGCGCTGGTTTGAGGCGCACCTGCCGCAGAGCGGCGTCACCCTGCGCCCGCGCAGCCGCAATCTGCTGGGCCTTGCCATCGCCGGGCCGAAGTCGCGCGAGCTGCTGGCGCGCCTGACCAGCGAGGACGTCTCGAACGCGGCCTTTCCTTTCCTGTCCTTCCGCCGCATGGACCTGGGGCTGGTGCCGGCCTGGGTCGGGCGCATCTCCTTCACCGGCGACCTCGGCTACGAGATCTGGGTCGCGCCGGACTATCAGCTGCGTCTCTTCGACGACGTCCGGGCGGCGGGAGAAGACCTGGGGCTGCGCCTCTTCGGCGGGCGGGCGCTCGACTCCCTGCGCCTGGAGAAGTCCTTCGGCTCCTGGGCGCGAGAGTACCGGCCGCTCTACACCCCCGCCGAGGCGGGCCTGGCGCGCTTCGTCGACCTGGACAAGCCGGCCTTCATCGGCCGCGAGGCGGCGCTGCGCGACCGCGAGGCCGGCCCGAAGCTGAAGCTGGTCACCTTCACGGTCGACGCCGGGGAAGCCGACGTGGTCGGCGACGAGCCGGTGTGGCACGACGGGCAGGTGGCCGGCTGGGTGACCTCCGGCGGCTATGCCCACGGCTCGGAGACGTCGGTGGCGCTGGCCTACCTGCCGGCCGAACGGGCCGCAGCCGGCGGGCGCTTCGAGATCGAGATCCTCGGCGACCGCCGCCCGGCGGCGCTGCAGGCCGCACCGCTGTTCGATCCCGAACGGAAGCGGATGCTGGCGTAAGGGCGCGTCCCCCGGGCCGGCGCATCGCCGGGGCTTGCGGCAAACCCTCCTTGGGGCTCGGGGCGATCCGTGCTACCAAGACCGGCAGCACCCGTCACCGGTGGATAACCTCCGAAACTGGTATGGAAAACAATCCATTGCTCAACCAATTTCTGATTTTATCGGGCGCGGATGTGGTGCACTATGGAAACGATTTCCGTTATTCGGCAATCCACCACAGTGAAAGCCCCGGGACAGGGGCGGTGGCAAGGAAGACACTTTGGGAGGAAAGCAAGGGGCGTTGCTGGCGCGCCGGAAAAGCCGGGGCCGCGGTCGTTCAGACCGGCCGGCACGGCACGGCGGACAGGGATATCCTGACCGGATCCATCGACGGCTGAACCGGGCTGCGGTCCCGGGTGGCGGACCGGTCTCCGGCAAAGCTCATCCAATCTTGAATGCGACAGGACGGAATCACACGGAACGCCGCGGCGGTTTGTGTTAGTTTTTGCGGGTTGGTGACGAACGGCCCTTTAACCAGCCTCGAGACCGGAGAAGGGCGGACCCACCCGGGTCAATGAAGCAAAGGGAGGAAAGTTGTGACAGAAAACACCGAAAAGAAGACGCTTTCGCGCCGCAAGCTGCTCAAGGGCGGCACGGTGGCGGCCGGTGCGGCGGCGGGCGCCATTGCGATGCCCCATGTTGCGCGGGCCCAGCCCAAGGTCCTGAAAATGCAGGGTTCCTGGGGCGCGGCCTCGATTTTCAGCGAGATGGCCAAGCAGTACACCGAGCGTGTCGACAAGATGTCCGGTGGCAGCCTGAAGATCGACTACCTGCCGTCCGGCGCGGTGGTGCAGGCCTTCCAGGTTCAGGACGCGGTCAACGACGGCGTGCTCGATGCCGCCCACACGGTGACGGCCTACTGGTACGGCAAGAACAAGGCCGCCTCGCTGTTCGGCACGGGCCCGGTGTTCGGCGCCAACGCCGCGCAGATCCTGGCCTGGATCCACTACGGTGGCGGCAAGGAGTTGTACCGTGAGCTGGTGAACGACATCCTCGGCATCAAGACCGTGGGCTTCTTCGCCATGCCGATGCCGACCCAGCCGCTCGGCTGGTTCAAGAAGCACGTCACCAGCGCGGCCGAGATGCAGGGCCTCAAGTACCGCACCGTCGGCCTGGCCACGGACATCATGCAGGGCATGGGCCTGAAGGTGACCCAGCTGCCGGGCGGCGAAATCGTCCCGGCCCTGGAGCGCGGCGTGATCGAAGCCTTCGAGTTCAACAACCCGACCGCCGACCGCGAGTTCGGCGCGCAGGACGTCTCGAAGCACTATCACATGGGCTCGTACCATCAGGCGGCGGAGTTCTTCGAGATCATCTTCAACAAGGATCTCTACGACTCACTGCCGGCCGAGCACCAGGCCATCCTGGAGTACGCCGCCGAGGCCGCCAACACGGATAACTACGGCCTGGCCATGGACCGCTACTCGAATGACCTGCAGACCCTGATCAACAACGACGGTGTCAACGTCTACCGCACCGACGAATCGATCATGCAGGCCCAGCTCAACTCCTGGGACAAGGTCCTCGAGGGTCTGATGGAAGATCCCTTCTTCAAGAAGGTGGTCGACAGCCAGAAGGCCTGGTCGCAGCGCGTCGCGTTCTACGACATCATGAACGCGGCCGACTACAAGCTGGCCTACAAGCACTATTTCCCGGGCAAGATCAACTTCTGAGCGAAGGCGATCTAAGGCTTGAGGTGACAGAGGGCGGCACTTATTGTGCCGCCCTCGCCATAGTGACGGGCATGACGACTTATCTAATCGGGGCGTTCCATGGAACGGTACATCCACTTCGCTGACAAAGTTTCCGCCTGGTTCGGCAAGGCTTTCGCCTGGCTGATCCTGGTGATGACGTTTGGCGTGGGCTACGAGGTCTTCGTGCGCTACGTGCTGCGCGACCCGACGTCCTGGGCGTTCGACGTCAGCTACATGATGTACGGCACGCTTTTCATGATGGCCGGAGCCTATACCCTCTCGCGCGACGGTCACGTGCGCGGCGACTTCGTCTATCGCCTGTGGAAGCCGAAGGTCCAGGCGATGGTGGAACTCGTCCTCTACTTCATCTTCTTCTTCCCCGGGGTGATCGCGCTGATCGTCGCCGGGACGAAGTACGCTTCGAGGTCCTGGAGCTACACCGAGGTCAGCGTCATGAGCCCGGCAAACGTTCCGATTTTCCAATTCAAGACGGTCATCATCCTTGCCGGCGTCCTGCTGCTGATCCAGGGGGTCGCGCAGGTCTTCAGGTGCATCATCTGCATCCGCACCGGCGCGTGGCCGCAGTATACCGAGGAAGACGTAGAGGAATTGGAAGACGTTCTCTTGCGAGAGCACGAAAAAGTGGTGCTGCGCCACGGCAGCGAGTCGATCGACGTTGTTCACCCGCAGGAGCGCCGCGATGACTGATCCTCAAATTGCGGTGATGATGCTGGGCATCTTCATCCTCGTCATCCTCCTGGGATTCCCGATCGCCTTTACGCTCATGGCCATGGGCGTCGGCTTCGGCTACTACGCCTACTACGATCCGGAGCGTATGCAGACGCTGTTCGACAACCGGATCTTCGACCTCTTCGTCAACCAGACCTATTCGGTCATGGCCAACGACGTGCTGACCGCGGTGCCGCTGTTCCTCTTTATGGGCTACATCGTGGAAAGAGCGAACATCGTCGACCGCCTGTTCCATACCCTCTACATCGCCTCGCGGCGCCTGCCGGGCTCCATGGCCGTGGCGGCGCTGTTGACCTGCGCCATGTTCGCGACGGCGACCGGGATCATCGGCGCGGTGGTGACCCTGATGGGCATGCTGGCTTTCCCGGCCATGCTGAAGGCGCGCTACGACACCTCCTTCGCTTCCGGCGTGATCTGCGCCGGCGGCTGCCTCGGCATCCTCATCCCGCCGAGCATCATGCTGATCGTCTACGCGGCGACCTCCAACGTGTCGATCGTGAAGCTCTATGCCGGGGCCATCATCCCCGGCTTCATGCTGGCCGGCCTCTACATGGTCTACGTGGTCGGCCGTGCGGTTCTCAATCCAAAGCTGGCGCCCAAGCCGAGGCCCGAAGAGATCGAGGACATCAGCCTGGGGCAGGTCGTCTTCCAGCTGGCCACCTCGTTCTTCCCGCTGGCCTTCCTCATCCTCTCGGTGCTGGGTGCCATTCTCTTCGGGCTGGCGACCCCCTCGGAGGCGGCCTCCATCGGCGCCCTCGGCGGCCTGCTGCTGGCCGCCTGCTATCGCGCGCTCACCTGGCAGCGGCTGCGTGAGTCCGTCTACCTGACGGTCCGCACCTCGGCCATGGTGTGCTGGCTCTTCGTCGGCTCCTGGACCTTCTCCTCGGTGTTCTCCTACCTCGGCGGCGAGCAGGTGATCAGCGAGTTCGTGCTCGGCCTCAACATGTCGCCGCTGGCCTTCCTGCTGATGGCCCAACTCATCATCTTCCTGCTGGGCTGGCCGCTGGAGTGGTCGGAGATCATCATCATCTTCGTGCCGATCTTCCTGCCGCTGCTGCCGCACTTCGGGATCGACCCGCTGTTTTTCGGCATCCTGGTGGCGCTCAACCTGCAGACCTCGTTCCTGACACCGCCCATGGCCATGGCGGCCTACTACCTGAAGGGCGTGGCGCCGCCGCATGTCCAGCTGATGGAGATCTTCAAGGGGGTCATGCCCTTCCTGTCGATGATCCTGCTGGCCATGGTCATCATGTACGTCTTCCCGGGCGTCGCCCTGTGGCTGCCCGAGGTGTTCTACGGACGCTGACCGGAAGAAGAGGCTGAAGGTGGACCAAGTGGCTGCGCCGGAACCCCTCAGCGCCGTCGAACTGGCGTCGCGCATCGCCGCGGGCAGCCTGCGCTCGGTCGAGCTGGTGGAAGGCTGTCTGGAGCGCATTGCCGCCAGCGACGGGGAGGTCCAGGCCTGGGCCCATCTCGACCCCGACTACGTGCTGCAGCAGGCGCGCGAGCACGACGACTATCGCAGCAGGGGGCTGCCGCTTGGGCCGCTGCACGGCGTGCCGGTGGGCCTGAAGGACATCATCGATACCGCCGACATGCCGACGGAGAACGGCACGGTGCTGGACGCCGGCCGCCGGCCGCGCAGTGACGCGACCCTGGTCTCGCGCCTCAGGGCCGCCGGGGCCGTCATCCTCGGCAAGACGGTGACCACGGAGCTGGCCTTCTATTCCCCCGGCAAGACCCGCAATCCGCACGATCCGGAGCGCACGCCGGGCGGCTCCTCCAGCGGCTCGGCCGCCGCGGTGGCGGCGGGACAGGTGCCGCTGGCGGTCGGGACCCAGACCAACGGCTCGGTGATCCGGCCGGCGTCCTTCTGCGGGGTGGTCGGCTTCAAGCCGACCCATGGCATGATCTCGCGCCACGGCCTGCTGTCCCAGTCGCCGCCGCTCGACACCGTCGGGGTCTTCGCCGGCTCGGTCGCGGATGCCGCCCTGCTGGCCGAGATCCTTGCCGGCTATGACCCCGCCGATGCGGACACTCGTCCCTCGGCGGCGCCGCGGCTGCTGGAGACGGCCCAGAGCGCGCCGCCGGTGCGTCCGTCCTTTGCCTTCGTGAAGGGACCGACCTGGGAGGCCGCCGGACAGGACGTCCGGGACGGCTTCGCGGAGCTGCAGGACTTCCTGGGCGAGGCCTGCGACGAGGTGCCGCTGCCGAGCGCCTTTTCGAGGGCGCACGACCTGCAGCGCATTCTGATGGTGGCCGGCTTCGCCAAGAACCTGGCGCCCTACTACGAGAAGGGACGCGACCGGCTGAGCGACGTCATGCGCGCTGCCATCGAGGAGGGGCGTAAGGTCTTGGCGGTGGATTACCAGCTCGCCCTGGAGTGGATCGAGGTCTTCAATGCCGGGCTCGACGAGATTTTCGAGCGATACGATGCTATTCTGACCCCGGCGGCAATCGGCGAGGCACCGCGCGGCCTCGATGCGACCGGCGATCCGACCTTCTGCACGCTGTGGTCGCTCTGCGGCACGCCGGCGGTGACGCTGCCCCTGCTGCAGGGGGCGGCGGGCCTGCCGATCGGCGTGCAGATGGTGGGCCGGCGCGGCTACGACGGGCGCTTGCTGCGCAACGCCAACTGGCTGACCAATCAACTGGCGGCGATCGAAGAATGATGTGCCGCCGCGGACGATGCCTTCGCAGGAAGGCGGGTGAGGAGATTTCACGATGCCGCTGACCGACAAGCTGCTTGCCGCCCTCTCGATAGTGCTTCTCATCAGCTTTCTGGGAATCCTGATCTGGTGGGTGCGAGAAATCGACCTGATCATCGTGGTCCTGCTGGTCATTGCCATGGCGTGCTACGACTTCTGGAAGGGCGCGGGCCACGACCAGACCATCTCGATACACAAGAAGTAGGCAGGTCCGGCACGGCGTCCGCTTAGGACATTCGGAGACTGCAGTGAAAATTGCGCTCTTGGACGACTATCAGG
The DNA here is from genome assembly GCA_041565695.1 of Kiloniellaceae bacterium. Lineage (GTDB taxonomy): Bacteria > Pseudomonadota > Alphaproteobacteria > Kiloniellales > Kiloniellaceae > Pelagibius. The sequence continues at coordinate 7,801 of JBFGUI010000056.1, read as the reverse complement.
GGGTCGCCCTGACCTGCGCCGACTGGTCGCACTTGCAGGCCACAGCGGAGATCACGGTGTTCCGCGACACCATCACGGATGCCGATGCCCTGGTCGAACGGCTGCAGGACTTCGAGATCATCGACATCATGCGCGAGCGCACGCCCTTTCCCCGGTCCCTGCTGGAGCGCCTGCCGAAGCTGAAGCTGCTGGTCACCACCGGGCACCGCAACGCCTCGGTCGACGTGGCCGCGGCCCGCGACCTCGGCATCACGGTCTGCGGCACGCCGTCCTCCGCCCACGCCGCGGCGGAGCTCACCTGGGCGCTGATCATGGCGGCCGCCCGGCGCTTCGACCTGGAGAGCCGGTCCTTCCATGACGGCGGCTGGCAGGTCGGCCTCGGCCGCGACCTCAAGGGCACGACCCTCGGGGTCATCGGCCTCGGCCGCCTCGGCAGCCTGGTGGCCGGCTACGGCCGCGCCTTCGGCATGAAGGTCCTCGCCTGGAGCCAGAACCTGACGCCTGAGCGCGCCGCCGAGTGCGGGGCCGAGGCGGTGGACAAGGAGACCCTGTTCCGCGAGTCGGACTTCGTTACCCTGCACCTGCGCCTCAGCGAGCGCTCGCGCGGACTGGTGGACGCGCAGATGCTCGGCCTGATGAAGCCGGACGCCTGGGTCGTCAACACCGCGCGCGGACCCATCGTCGACCGCGAGGCCCTGATCGCCGCCCTCAAGGAGAAGCGCATCGGCGGGGCCGCGCTCGACGTCTTCGACGTCGAGCCCCTGCCGGCCGACAACGAGCTGCGGCGCCTCGACAACGTCGTGGCGACCCCGCACATCGGCTATGTCACGCGGGAGAACTATCAGGCGATGTATGGCACCACGGCGGCAAACATCGCCGCCTTCCTGGCCGGCAAGCCGCAGAACGTCATCGAGCCGTAACCCGCAGGCGGGTCAGTCGAGGCGTCCCAGCAGGCGGTCGATCGGCGCGTAGTCGTCGGTCAGAACCGGCGGCTGGCGGCGCTGCACCAGGGCCCCGACCGCGGCCGGTGACAGGCGGCCGAAGCGCAGCAGGTCGGGCGGCGGGCTGGACAGCGCGGTAAAGGGGCTCTCCGTCGCGCCGGCCAGCACGATGAAGACCAGGCGGGCGCCGGGCTCTGGCGTGGCGAACTCGGCCCAGACCTCGACCACCGGGAAGACCCGCCGCAGGGTCGCGACGATGGCGGCCAGGGCGTCGAGCCGGTCGGCGAAGTCGATCACGTTCATCAGAAAGACGCCCTCGGGCGCGAGGCGGGCGGCCACCAGCTCGAAGAACTCGCGCGTGACCAGGTGCGCCGGCACGGCGATGTCGGTGAAGGCGTCGCCGATGATGACGTCGTAGGTCTCGGGATTCAGCAGCAGGGCGCGGCGCGCGTCGTCGTGGATGATCCGCGCGCTTTGCGGATCGAACCAGAAGTCCCGCACCGCGATCCGGGTGACCGCCGGGTCGATCTCGGCCACCGTCGAGGCGGCACGCACCTGCGGATCGTTGGCCCAGGCGCGCGGGATCGAGTAGGAGCCGCCGCCGATGAAGAAGGCCTCGAAGCGGCGCCCGTCCATGCGCGCCCGCGCCAGGCTGTCGAGCATCGCGGCGTGAGGGGTGAGCATGCGGTGCGGCGCATGCCGCACGGAGATGCCGTGACCCAGGTGGTCGAGCACCATGAGGCGCGCGGTTTCGCCGGCCTCGGCGGAGACGTCGAGCACGCGGATGCAGAAGTAGTCGCTTTCGCGGGTGCAGGGATCGGGCTGCGCCAGGCCGAAGCCGGCCAGGGCGAGCGGCAGCAGCAGGGCGCCGATTGCCGGGACTGTGCCGGCGGCGCGGCGGAGGCGACCGGCGGCGAGGAAGGCGAGCAGCGCGAGGGCGGCGTAAACCGCCGCTACCGTCGCCAGGGTGCCGCTGGAGCCGAGCCAGGAGATGAACAGGAAACCGGCGAGCAGCGTGCCGGCGATGGCGCCGAGCGCACCGGCGGCGAAGATCGCCCCCAGCGCCCGGCCGGCCCGCGCCGGCCGCACGGCCACCGCGACCTTGGCCAGCACCGGGGCGGGCACGCCGGCGAAGAAGGACGGCAGGAAGAAGACCAGGGCCGTCAGCGCGGTGATCGCGGCCAGCGGGTGGTCGAGCGCGGCAATCACGCCGCCGGCGCTCCAGCGCAGCAGGAAGACGGCCCCGGCGGTGGTCAGCGCGGCGCCGGCCATGCTCCAGCCGGTCAGGGCCAGGGCGCGTGCCGGCGCCTGCTCGGCGATCCGCCCGCCGGCCCAGTGGCCGGCCGAGAAGCCGGCGAGCACCACGGCGATCACCGCCGTCCAGGTGTAGAGCGACATGCCGAGGTAGGGGGCGAGCATGCGCCCGGCGACGATCTCGACCACCAGGCTGGCGGCGGCCACCGCCGCCTGCATGGTGACCAGCAGGGCGACGGGCGGCAGCCGCTCGGTCGTGTCCGCAAGCGGCGCGCCCGAGGCCGAGGGCATGTGGCTACTCCGCGGCCTCGGCGGCCTGCTGCGGCCAGGCCGCGGCGGGCACGTAGACCTCGCCGCGCATCAGCTTGCGCGCGGTCCGGAGCGTGCCTGCCGAGCGCAGGGTGATGCCGCCCCTGCCGGGATCGGCGTCGACCAGCAGCTCGATCTCGCCCGAGGGATGCTCGATGCGGATCGGATAGGGCCGTTCCCTGGGCAGCGCGACGAAGGGGGCGGCGACGCCGTCCTCCAGCAGGCAGCAGCAGGAAAGGCAGATGGCGCCGGTCACCGCGTGGGCGGCGTGGGTCCTGTGCGGCACGAAGTAGCGCGACGAGATGGTGCCGCCGGCGCGCGGTTTGGCGAGCAGGATGATCTTGGGCACAACCTTCTCGGACACATCGCCCAGACCCATCATCTCGCCGGCCTGGCGGCGGATCTTCTCGAGACGTTCGAACATCGCCTTGTCGGCATCCAGCTCGGCGGCGCTCTCGTAGCCGGTCTTGCCGACGGACTCGGCGGCCAGGATCATCACCGGCATGGCGGCGTCCATGCAGGTCACCTCGATGCCGTCGATCACGTCGATGGGCCGGCCGGTCGGCAGCAGGCTGCCGCAGGTCGAGCCCGCCACGTCCATGAAATTGAGCTTTACCGGCGCCGCGGTGCCGGGCACGCCGTCGATGGCGGTATCGCCCGCGTAGTTGACCTGACCGCCCGGCGTCTCCACCACGGCCTCGACCTTGGCGTCGATGTTGACATGGTAGATGCGCACCCGGCTGACGTCGCCCTGCGGTTTGACCATGCCGGTCTCCAGGGCGAAGGGCCCGACGCCGGCCATCATGTTGCCGCAGGGCGGGTTGGTGTCGACCCGCGCGGCCTCGACCTCGACCTGGGCGAAGAGGTAGTCGACGTCGACCTCCGGGCGCTGCGAGGGACTGACGATGGCGACCTTGCTGGTCAGCGTGGTGGCGCCGCCCATGCCGTCGATCTGGCGGGCGTCGGGCGAGCCCATGGCGGCCAGCAGCACCCGGTCGCGCTGGGCGGGGTCGGCGGGCAGGTCCTTGGCCATGAAGTAGGGGCCCTTGGAGGTGCCCCCGCGCATGATGATGCAGGGGATGGCGACTTGTGAGGCTGTCATGGGATCGGTCCGTAAGGTCTCAGAACTGGCGGCACTATAGGTCACCCGGCCCGGGCCCGGCCAGTCCCGAGGGCCATTCACGGCGCGCTCGCGGGCCTTTGAGTTTCCTCCGCCGCCGGGCCGCGGCAGACTGGGGCCGTCCGCTAGTCCGAAGCCTGGAAGCTCCGATGCGCCGCGCCTTGCTGCTGTTTTTCCTCGTCCTGCCGCTCGCCGGTTTCACCTCCGCCGAGCGGCTCTTCGCGCCCGCGGCCGACCTCTGGCCGCGCTGGCAGCGCCACGACCCGGCCGCCGGCGCGACGCTCGACTTCACGGCCTGGGACGCGCTGCTCGGGCGCGTGGTGAGCCGCCATGACGACGGCATCAACCGGGTCGACTACGCCGCTCTCGCCGGACCCAAGGCTGCGGCGCTGCAGCGCATCGTCGCCGAGCTTGCCGCGGTGGAGATCTCCCGCTTCAACCGGGATCAGCAGCAGGCCTACTGGATCAACCTCTACAACGCGCTCACCCTGCAGGTCGTGGCGGCGCACTACCCGGTCCGCTCGATCCGCGACATCGACATCTCGCCGGGCTGGTTCAGCGACGGGCCCTGGGACGCCGAGCTCGTGACGGTGGAGGGCACCGCGCTCACCCTCAACGACATCGAGCACCGCATCCTGCGGCCGATCTGGCGCGACGCGCGGGTCCACTACGCGGTCAACTGCGCCTCCCTCGGCTGCCCCAACCTGGCCGCCGAAGCCTATCGCGGCGCGGTGGTCGACGCGCAGCTGGAGCGCGCTGCCCGTGCCTACGTCAACCATCCCCGCGGGGTCAGCCTCGCTGGTGGGCGCGTCACGGTCTCCAAGATCTACGACTGGTTCCTCGAGGACTTCGGCGGCTCCACCAAAGGACTGCTGGCACACCTCGCAGCCTATGCGGAGGCGCCCCTGGCGGAGGCCCTGGCGGCGGTGCAGGAGATCGACGGCACGGCCTACGACTGGGCGCTCAACGATGCCGGAGGCTGAGCGGCGTTACCGCCGGGATGCGGCGATCTGAGAAGGGCGGAAGGTCAGCCCGCGGCGGGCGCCGGCAGGGCGGCGATGATGTCCTGCCAGAACTTCTTCTCCAGCGCCCGCGGCAGGTCGTCGGGTTCGCTCACTTCCATCAGGAAGGCGCCGGGGCCGCCGATGATGTTTCTGCGGAAGTAGTCCGGCAGGTCGCGCCGGCCGCCGAAGACGATGCCGTTGATGGTGACGCCCAGGCGGATCGCCTGGTCGCGCGCGACGCGCGGGTCGGGACCGTTGTTGGAAACGCCGTCGGAGAGCAGGTTGATCACCGAGCGCCGGGTCGGGAAGGGCGCGGCGAGCGACAGGCGCAGCGCGGTAGTCACGGCCTCGGCGATATCGGTCATGCCGCGGGTCAACTGTTCCACGCTCAAGGGGCGATAGCTGCCGTAACTGTCGCGCTCGACGCGCGGCGCGTTATCGAACAGCGCCGCGACGCGCTGGGCATCGGCCGGGCTGGCGATAATCGTCCAGGGTACGACGACGCGCACGTCGCCGCCGCTCGACCAGGTGTAGGCCATGAAGCCGATGCGCTGTTCCTGGCCCTCCGAGATGCGCTGCAGAAAGGCCGGATCGACCACGCCGCGGGACAGGCCGGTCAGCTGCAGCCACTCCTCGTGCCGGTCGATGGAGTCCGACACGTCGATCGCGGTGATGAGGTTGAAGTCAGTCGCCTGGGGCAGCGGATGGTCGCGCGACGCCAGCTCGGCGGTCTGGGCCAGAGCCGGGGCGGCTGCGGCGCCCGCCAGGACGAGCGCCGCGACTATGAGGTGTCTGAAGGGCAGTGTCTGGTCTCCTCTGACGCAATTACGTCAGAGAGACGCAAAAAACTGGTTAATGCCCTGCGACTGTTAGCGGTGGCTACTTGTCGTGTTCGGTTTACTTCAACCGGAAGGCGGATAATTCGGGAATGAATTCTTGCCGACTACTAGACGTTTGCCTGCGGCACGCTCCGCGCCCCGCGGCGTCGGGGACGTCGGAACAGGCCGGCGGCAGGACTCAGGCGGCGAGGCCGGCGCCCGGCTGGATCTTGGGCAGGCTGTAGCGCTTGGTCAGGGGATTGAACATGACGCGATGGTGGCGCATCAGTTGGTGCAGGCCTGCGCTCACGGTCCCCGGCTCGAAGCCCAGGGATTCGGCGATCTCCTCTGCCGTGGCGGGCAGCATCTGCGCCAGGGCGCGGCAGATGGCGGCCTTCAGGTCATGGTCCGGCGTGGTCTGGTTCATGGCTCGGCCTGTCTTGCTGCCGGCGTTCCTGGCGCGCCGGCAGCGGCTGGTGCAAAGCGAGAAGACGCGAATCCCGTCAATGAAAATGTAACCCTTCCTCAACCATATCGGCTGTGGTGGCAAGGGCCCTTTTGGGGGGGCCGCAAGGGCAAGCGCTCCGGGCTTCCTGTGACCAGCTACGCAGAGCGGCGGCGCCGGGTTTCACATTGGGCCGGGAGTCCGGCCTGGTCTGCGGGGTCGCCTCCCGTCAGGCGTCGGTCCGGGTGCCCAGGGCCGACAGGAAAGTGGCGACGGCCGCGTCCAGCGGTCCGTCGTTGACGATGGTGAGGACACCGGGCCCGGCGGGTTGCGCGGCGCTGCGGGCGAGCCGATCCCTGACGCCGCCGGCATCCTCGCGGCCCCGCGCCAGCAGGCGCTGTTCCAGCACCTCCGGCGGCGCGGTCACGCAGACCACGGTGGTGGCCGGATGGCGCCGGCGGGCCTGCTCGATCACGTCGCGGGAGACATTGGCGATCACCGTCCGCCCCGCGGCCAAGTCGTCGGCGATGCTGCCGGGCAGGGCATAGCTGAGGCCGTGGGCGTCCCAGTGCAGGAAGAAGGCGCCGGCGGCCTGCCGGGCCGCGAAGTCGGCCGCGCTGAGGCTGTCGTGGTCTTCGCTCTCCGGGCTGCTCGGCCGGGTGACGAGGCGGCGCGCAAAGACGAAGCGCGGCTGACCGGCCAGGGCCTTGCGCGCCGCGTCGATCAGGCTGTCCTTGCCGGCGCCGCTGGGTCCCACCACCAGGACCAGGCGGCCCGCCGCGCCGGGGACCGCAGGCGCCCTCGCGAAGGCGATGCGCTCGACCAGGGTGAAGGGGGTCGCCCGCGTTTCCTGGCGGTAGAGGCTGACCTCCCGCACTGGAACGGCGGCGGCCAGTTCCGGCCGGAACAGGGCCGCCAGCCGGGTCTGCAGAGCCTGTCGCTCACCTGCGTCGGCGATCGGCCCGGTCAGGGTCATGTGGAAACGGAACTCTTCCATCACGTAGGGGTAGCCCCAGCGGCGCAGCAGTTCCTGCTGGCGCGGGGTCAGGCCGCTGTCGAGGCGCCGCGCCAGCTCGTCTTCGGTCAGGCGCGCGCGCAGCGGATCGAAGTGCTTGACCGCCGCGGCGGCCAGGGCGTCCATCTCGGGGCAGGGCGCGGAGAGGGTCAGTGCCAGGAAGGGCCCGATCGCGGAGACCTCGAGCGGCGGCGCGACGAAGGGGCGCTGCCCGGCGGCGAAGGCGCCGAGGCTGTCGTGCAGCCGGCGCAGCAAAACCCCCGGCGCCAGGTGGAAGGGCGCCTTCAGGGTGGCGTGAAAGCCGTAGCGGCGGGGCGAAGCCGTGACCTCGGCGATCCGCCCGGCCGACCAGCCGTCCAGCGCCGGCGGCCTCAGCGCCGCCCCGGTCTCGCAGTCGCGCCCGAGCCAGCGCTGGGCCAAGAGCCACAGCGCGCTGTCGCGCGGCAGGGCGAAGTAGACGGCATAGCGCGGCGCGTCCGCCGCGGTCACAAGACGCCTGCTGAAATGGTCGGAGCGAAACCCATGGTGTCTTTTAGCCAGCCAGGGCGACTTCGTACAGGCCTCGCGACGCTGCATCTTCATGACAGCCGGGAAGCGCGCGCCCTGCGGCGGACATAACTTCAGAACATCCTGAGTTGCCTGCGCCGGGACGTTCCTGCAGAACCTCAGCCCGCTGCGGTGATCTTGTCGAGGCCGCCTTCCGGCGTCGCACGGCTGTTTGCATCCCCCGCTGTCACCCTCGGGCTTGACCCACGGCTGTCCGGTTTAGCGCAGGATCAGAGGGAAGACCTTCGGTCTTCACCCCCATCCCGACCTTCCCCCATCAAGGGGGAAGGAGATTTTATGAGCGATCTCAAAAATCTTTTCCCTCCCCCTTAGGACGGGGGAGGGTGGG
>JBFGUI010000055.1:0-18372 GCA_041565695.1 Kiloniellaceae bacterium | reverse complement strand
GGCACGGGCTTCTGGCAGCTCTTTAAGCCCAAGATCCTCACCGTCCTCGCGGAGGGCTATGGCCTTGCCAACCTGCGCAGCGATGCCGTCGCCGGGCTGACTGTCGCGGTGGTCGCCCTGCCGCTGGCCATGGCACTGGCCATCGCCTCCGGGGCCACGCCCGACAAAGGGCTCGTTACCGCCGTTGTCGCGGGCTTCCTGATCTCCGCGCTGGGCGGCAGCCGCTTTCAGATCGGCGGGCCGACCGGTGCCTTCGTCGTCGTGGTGTTCAACGTCATCGCCCAGCACGGCTATGACGGCCTGCTGCTGGCGACGTTGATGGCCGGGCTGATGCTGGTGGCGGCCGGCCTGCTGCGCTTCGGCACCTGGATCAAGTACATCCCGGAGCCGGTGGTGACCGGCTTTACCGCCGGCATCGCCGTGATCATCTTCACCAGCCAGCTGAAGGACCTCTTCGGCCTGACGCTGGAGACCCTGCCGGCCGAGTTTCTGTCCAAGCTGCAAGCCCTCTGGGCGGCGCGTGATAGCCTGAACCCGGCCGCCCTCGGCGTGGCCCTCGCCGCGCTGACGGTGATCCTGGTGCTGCGCCGCCGCTTCCCCCGCCTGCCTGCCTTCCTTATTGCGGTCACTGGCGCCGCGCTCGCGGTGCCGCTCTTCGATCTGCCGGTGGAGACCATCGGCGCGCGCTTCGGCGCGATCCCTTCCAGCCTGCCGCTGCCGAGCCTGCCGGCCTTCACCTTGCAGCAGGCCGTCGCGGTGCTGCCGTCGGCCTTTACCATCGCTTTCCTCGCCGGCATCGAGAGCCTGCTCTCGGCCATGGTCGCCGACGGCATGACCGGTGCGCGCCACCGCTCCAACTGCGAGCTGGTGGCCCAGGGCGTGGCCAACACGGCCTCGGCCTGCTTCGGCGGGCTGCCCGCCACCGGCGCCATCGCGCGCACCGCGACCAATATCCGCGCCGGCGCCCGCTCGCCCCTGTCAGGCATGCTGCACGCCGTTTTCCTGCTCGCCTTCATGCTGCTGGCGGCGCCGCTCATCGCCTATGTGCCGCTGGCCAGCCTCGCCGCCGTGCTGGTCATCGTCGCCTGGAACATGAGCGAGTTCGACAAGCTCCGCCACCTGATGAGCGCACCGCCGGGCGATGCCGTGGTGCTGCTGGTCACCTTCGCGTTGACGGTCCTGGTCGACCTGACGGTGGCCATCGAGGTCGGCGTGGTGCTGGCGGCGATTCTCTTCATGCACCGCATGGCCCAGGTGGTGCAGGTGGAAAAGGGCGTCGGTTTCCTGCAGGGCGACGTCGACGACGCGCAGCTGCCGGCGCTGGACTACGCTTTCCAGACCCTGCCGCCGGGCGTCGAGATGTTCAGCCTGCGCGGACCGCTGTTCTTCGGTGCCGCGCGCTCCCTGCGTGACGCGCTCGACGCCATGCCGGCGCCGCCGCGCATCTTCATCCTGCGCATGCGCAATGTGCCGATGATCGATTCTTCCGGTGTCGCGGCACTCTCCGACTTCATCCGCCGCTGCCGCGCCCGCGACGTGGCGGTGATCGTCTCAGGGATCCGCCCGCAGCCCAGGGAGGTGCTGGCGCGCATGGGCTTGGCCACGGGAGTCGCGGGCCACCACGACAACCTGCGCCTGGCGGCAAACTTCGCCGAAGCGCGCGAGATGGCGGCGGCGATGATCGAGAGCGGGGCGGCCGAGTAGCCTCGGGTCAGCGGTCGAAAGTCTCACGCGCTTCCGGATTGAGCCGGCTGGCCACCGGGGTGGCGGCATGGCCGACCGGAAGGGCGGTGCCGGGCTCCGCCGCGCGCTTCTCGCCGGCGACGAGGCGCCAGGCGGCGAGGCCGCCGGTCAGGCCCTGCAGCAGGGCGAGGCAGAGGAAGAGGGCGGGCGCGCCCAGCGCGGCGATGGCCAGGCCGGCGGCCAGCGGGCCCAGCACGATGCCGCCGTTCATCACCAGCACCAGGCTGCCGGAAGCCGCGACCATCTGGGCGGGGGCGAGCCGGTCGTTGGTGTGGGCGACCGCCAGGGAATAGAGCGGCAGCACGAAGGCGCCGACCAGGCCGACGGCGCCGTAGAGCCAGGGGCTGCCGGCAAGCCCGGTCCCGCCGGCGGCCACCGCGAGGCAGGCGAGGAGGGCGGCCGCGGCGGCGCCGGCGATCACCAGGCGCCGGTCGAGGCGGTCGGAGAGGGCGCCCAGGGGGAACTGGCCGAGGACCCCGCCCAGGGTGCCGGCGGCGACCAGCAGGCCGACCGCGCCCGCCGGCAGGCCGAGGGCGACCCCGAAGAGGCCGAGGCCGATGTAGAAGGCGCCCTGGGAGAGGCCGTTGAGGAAGGCCACCGAGACGCCGAGCGGCGAGATGCGGGTGAGCGCGGCGACGGAGAGCCGCTCCGGCACCTCGAAGCTCTGACCCTGCTGCGCCGAGAGCAGCATGGGCACCAGCGACAGGGAGATCAGCACCGAGACGATGACGAAGAGCAGGTTGCCCTGGCTGTCCGGCAGGTAGAGCAGCAGCTGGCCGGCCGCCGCGCCGCCGGTCTGGGTGATGAAGTAGATCGACAGCAGCGCGGCGCGGGTGCGGTTGTCGGCGCGCCCGTTGAGCCAGGACTCCGCCACCACGTAGAGCCCGGGAAAGCAGAAGCCGGCCAGCGCCCGCATGGCGCCCCAGGACCAGGGGTCGGCGGTCACCATGTGGATCAGCGCCGCCGTGGAGCACAGCGAGGCCAGCGCGCCGAAGGTTCGGATGTGGCCGACCCGCGCCACGATGCGCGGCGCCGCCAGGCAGCCGAAGAGGGCGGCCAGGGGATAGCAGGCCTGCATCACGGCGATCTCGCTCTGCGAGAAGCCGAGCGCCGCCGCCCGCGTGGTGAGCAGCGTCACCAGCAGGCCATTGCTCACCATGAGCAGCAGCATGCCGAGGAACAGCGGCCAGGAATCGTAGATGCGACGGGCGAGCATGGTCGGACGGGGTCCTCCGCGAGCGGCCGCCGCCGGGCGGCTCCCGCTCCCCTATCCGAGTTTCAGGCGCGCGACAAGGTCGGTGAGAATGGAGCAGGCACAGGCCCCCTCACCCAGCTCCGCCTAAGCTCGGTCTTCGACCTCACTAAGGCTGCACAACCCTCTCCCCGGTGGGGCGAGGGATCTATCGCTTGCCCTCGCCCCGCTTGCGGGGAGAGGGAGGGACCCGCGTCAGCGGGAGGGTGAGGGGGTTATGGCTGCGGCAGATCGCAGTGGCGTTCCCGCCACCCCATCGTCATGCTCGGACTTGTTGCGAGCATCCAGTGCAACCACTCGTCACTCGCCCCTGGACCCTCGGGACAAGCCCGAGGGTGACAGTACGAGGTTGTTACCAGCTCCCGGTATTCTCCATCGAGGCCCAGGGCTCCTTGGCCGGCAGGGCGTCGCCTTCCTGCAGCAGCTCGATGGAGATGCCGTCGGGCGAGCGGATGAAGGCCATGCGACCGTCGCGCGGCGGGCGGTTGATGGTCACGCCCGAGTCCATCAGGTGCTGGCAGAGGCCGTAGATGTCGTCGACGCGGTAGCCGAGGTGGCCGAAGTTGCGCCCGCCGCTGTAGTCCTCCGGGTCCCAGTTGTAGGTCAGCTCGACCAGCGGCGCCTGGGTCTTCTTGGCCTCTTCCGCGTCCTTGGATGCGGCGAGGAACACCAGGGTGTAGCGGCCCTTGTCGTTGTCCATGCGGCGGACCTCCTTGAGGCCCAGCTTGTTGCAGTAGAAGTCGAGCGACTCGTCGAGGTCCTTCACGCGGACCATGGTGTGGAGGTATCGCATCGAAAAGCTCTCTCTGTTGGCGGGTTGGTTCTCGGTCAGGCCACAATCTAGGGCCATTTCCGCCGGATTTGTAGGGCGATGGCTAGCTGTTGTACGCCTGCTCGCCGTCAACATGGCGAATTAGCTGCTCCACATGATAGCGCAGCTCCGTTTCGTGAGTGCGCTGATCGCCGATTTGGCCATACGCGTGATAGTTCGACAAAACGAAGCCAGTAGCGGATTGGCTTTCAATTTCGTTGTACCAGATGACACGCGGTCCAAACAAACCAACCGCTCAAAAGCTAGCGCTTCCAGAACCATAACTCTGAGCGTGCCACCGTTCAGGATCGATTTTAATCAACTCCCAAAAGCGGGCAGTCTTAGGGCTCAGCTCAGCTTCCGCTTTCAAAAGGATATCCCAGAGCCTGGCCTCCGAGAGAGGAGGAGGTCCCATTCGTCACTATTCCTAAAACCCGAACATGTGGTCGAAGGAGAAGGCCTTCCTGCCGTTCATCAGGCCGTGGTAGCCGAACAGGCGGCAGGTGGTGTCGCGGATGATGACGTAGCCCTCGGGCCCGGCCTTCTGCATCTCGGAACCGGAGAAGATCTCGCCGGGGCGCCACAGCAGCGAGCCGCCGCAGGCGATGTTCACCTCGTGCTCGGCGATCAGCCGGCCGGTCCTGTCGTGCAGCATGAGGCTGGTCTGGCTCGCGGCGTGCCACGGCGTCGAGGCCGGATAGATCAGGTGGCAGAGCGGCTCGTAGGGCTCCGGCCCGAAGGAGAGGAAGAGCCGCGTCGACAGGCCCGGCGCGCGCCCGGCATAGGACTGCGGCTCGCCCTTGTAGGTCAAGACCGCGTTGAACACGTGGGCGCCGAAGGAGGTCTCGGCGATGTGGCCGGAGGCCTTGTCCTCGTAGCGGAACAGGCCGTGCAGCCAGCCGTCGGCCTCGCCGCCCTCGGCGAAGTCGTAGACCAGCTCCATGTGGCCCCAGCCGCCGTTGCCCAGGGCGGCACCGCTGCCGTCGACCAGCTCGTCGATGTCGACCAGCGTCGCGTGGTTGCGCGGCAGCTTGCCGAGGCGCCGTGACCCGATCTCGCGGCCCTCGGGATCGTAGGCGTAGAGGGCGACCGGCAGGTTGGCCTGGCAGGTCGACATGGGCGTCGGCAGGGCGAGCGAGCGGAAGCGCCCGCGCGGCAGGATCGGCGCCGGCAGGATGAATCCCTTGCCCAGCAGGTTGGAAAGCTCGGGGATGCGCGGGTCGGGCGTGAGGTCGACGCGCTCCACGTTGGCGTGGGCGATACGCCGGCGCGGCGGGTTCATGGCGCCGTTGGCGATCACTTCGTAGCGTGGCCGCACGAAGTGCTTGCCGGCCTGCACCTCGATCTGCTGCGGCCAGCGCGCCGCGGGCAGCAGCTCGGCGGTGTCGATGGCCAGGGTGCCGAAGGGCGGGATCTCGCGGTCGAGCCAGGCGATGTCATTCTCGCCCATGAGGTTGAGGCCGACGCTGCCGGCCGGCACCGGCGCTGGATGGCTGTTCTGCACCCAGAGCAGCACCTGCTCGCCGTCCTTGGGCGCCGGCAGGCCGCCGTAGAGGTCGGCCGGCCAGGAATTGGCGTCGTGGGTGCAGGACAGCACCTCGTCGCCGTCGCCGTAGGTGTCGAGCGCGTACTTGACGATGTCGTGGCCGGCGATGCCGCAGACATGCAGAAACAGGCTGCCGCAGAAGTCGCCGAGCTCGAAGCGCTCGCGCACCTGCTGCGAATCGATCACCACGCTGGCATAGGCCCCCGGCAGCGCGTCGCTCCACTCGGCCAGCGGCTGGCCGTCCGCGTCCATCAGGCAGCACCAGGCGCTCGGCGCCTTGGCGCCGTAGCCGGACCAGTAGTTGGCGGTGGCCAGGCGCGTGTGGTGACCCTGACCATCCCTGAACAACACCAGGTTGGTGGCGAAGTTCAGGCTGTCCAGGTAGTTGCGCTTGTTGGTCAGCATGGCCTCGGGCAGGCGCAGGGCATCGAGGCTCACCACCTCCGCGCCCCGGGGCAGCAGGTGGCGGATGTGGTCGACGAGGCGCCCGGCGTCGAAGGCGGTGACGAAGACCGTCCCGGCCTTGGTGGACGGCAGGTCGGTGACCGGCTGGGCCTGCTGTCCCAGGATCTCACTGCCGATGTCCTCCAGGTCCTGGACGTAGACCGCCGCGATGTCGAGGCCGGAGAGGTCGTAGATCTCGGCGAAGGCGCGGGCATAGCCCAGCGGGTCGTAGACCGCGACCGGCCCGACGGCCAGATCCTGCAGCAGCCTGGCCGCCTGGCGCGCCGCCAGGGGATGGCCGATGGCCTTGAAGAAGGCGTTGCCGCCCTTGGCGTTGCTGAAGGTCTCGATGTTGAGGGCCATTGTTCTCTCGAATTCGCGATGTCTGGTCAGGCGCCGAAGTGCAGCAGCCGCTTGGTCCAGGCGGAAAGGGCGTGGCGCTTCAGTTCGCGCTTCAGGACGCCTGCGTCGGTCAGCCAGTTGAGCTGAATGGAGCGGCGCTGGCCGACGAAGGGCTTGTGACCGTGCCAGGCCGCAGGCGAGCAGCGGAAGGCGACCAGGGTGCCGGCCTCCGGCGGCACCTCGGCGGCGTAGTCCTCCAGGTCGTCGGGGCCGTTCAGCATGCGCAGGCGCCCGCCGTCGGAGTCCCAGGCGCTGTTCAGGTAGATCAGCGCGGTGACCAGCTTGCTGGTCGAATCGGTGTGGATGGCGCCGTCCTTGGCGCGCGACTGGCCGCGCAGGGTGATCATGGTCGGCCGCCCGGCGAGGTCGATGCCGAATTTGGCCGCGAAGGCGGCGGTCACCGCCGGGCCCTGCAGTTCCTCCAGCAGGGCGCTGAAGGCCGGGCCGCACTTCAGGCTGGCCGCCGGGAAGCTGCCGCCGCTGTCGATCTTCGGGAAGTCGCGCTCGACCACCGGCAGCGCCGTGGGCCTGAGGAAGCCCGGCACGATGAGAAAGTCGAAGGGCGCGCGTTGCAGGGGGGTCGACTCGAAGCGTTCCATATCGAGGCGCGGCGAGGCGGCGGCGGTTTCGGCGGCGAGGCTCGACAAGCGTCAGGTTCCCGGAGCTGTCGGTCGGCGGTCAGCCCGGAGGGGCTGTTCCCAAGAGTTGTTCTTATTTAAATCCCGGCTGCGCAAAGATCAAATGAGCCAAGTCAAGCCGCGCCGGCGTTCAATCGGCGGCAGCCCCCGCCTGGCGGTGGTCGAAGAGGCGGCGGCGGATCTCCCGCGCGATGCGCCGGGTCTCCGCCAGGGGCTCGTAGCGCCACTCGTCCAGCGTCCCGGTGAAGGGCCGGGTGATACCCGCCTGCTCCATGCCTTCGTGGAAACGGTGGAACTTGGCGGAGCCGCCCTTCAGGTGGACGACGTGCACCGGCTTGCCGGTGCTGGCGGCCTCCGAGACCATGTTCACCGAGTCCCCGGTTACAATGATGTGATCGGCGAGACCCAGGATGCCGAAGTAGGGATTCTCGCCGTTGCCGTCCCAGATCCTCGCCGGCAGGCCTTCCAGGCCACGGCGCAGGATCGCTTCGTTGCGCGCGCCGGTGCGCCGCGACGGCGTCACCATGAGGCCGACACCCTCTTCGCGGGCAAGGCGCGCCAGGCGCGCGGTCAGCTCGGTCATGATCGCCGCGGTCATGCGGAAGACCTTGTTGTTGCCGCCGATCAGCACCGCCACGCGGCGCGGCGGCAGGCTGGCGTAGGCCGCCTCGAAGTGCTCGGCGGCGGCTTCCAGGCGCTCCGGCGTCACCAGGCCGAGGGCGCCGCGGGTGGTCAGCACGTTCTGCCCGCGCAGCCGGTCGTGGTCGGGCGCGACGATGAGGTCGATGGCCGCCGGATCGATGCCGGGGTTCTGCACCTGGACCGTGAAGGTCCGACCGCCGCTGAGCCGGCGCAGGTCGCGGGTCAGCGGCACGGTCTGGCGCCCGCTGGCGACCCACAGGTCGGGCCAGGGCGGCGCCAGGCGGTCGCCCTTGGGCCCCAGGGTGGCCAGCGCGTCGCGGATCATGCCGGCGGCCATCCAGCGCCACGGCTTGGCGACCGAGACGCGCTTGACCAGCGGGCTGAAGCCCATGGCCTCGGCGAGGCCGAGGCACTGGATCTCCATGCCCGCCTTGCCGTCGGTCACCACCCAGCAGGTCAGGCTCGCCAGCCCCTCGAGGGGGGCGTCGCCAGGGGTGCGCGGGGCGGCGCTGGAGGGGCTGTCGGGGTGGTTCATGGCGGGCGCGACTATGCGCGTGCCTTCCGCTCCGTGCAAGGCTCTGGCGGCGTCTGCGGCGCCCGCGCCGCCGGGCGAAGAAGGTTGCCGGAACGGGGTTTTACACAGCCCCGGGACTTGCGCCGCGGGGGTTGCCGGGTAATATTGTTGCTCAGACGCCGCGGGCAGCGGTGCGATCTTTTCTTTGGTGTCACCGAGGGGGCCTATGCGCCGGGTCAAGCTGGACCGAATCGACCTGCAGATCCTGCAGGATCTTCAGGAAGACGGGCGGATCACCAATGTCGAGCTGGCGCGCCGGGCGGGAATTTCCGCACCGCCCTGTCTCAGGCGCGTGCGGGCGCTGGAGGAAGCCGGCTTCATCAAGGGCTATCACGCCGAGCTGGAGGCCGAGGCGCTCGGCTTCGAGGTGACCTTCTTCGCGCTGGTCGGCCTCGACAGCCAGTCGGAGACGGTGCTGAACGCCTTCGAGAGCCTGGTCGGCGGCTGGCCGGAGGTGCGCGAGTGCCACATGGCGCGCGGGCCCGACGACTTCGTGCTGCGCCTGGTGGCGCGCAACACGGCACACGAGAACGAGCTGACCCAGCGCCTCACCTCGGCGCCGCACGTGGTCACGGTAAAGACCATCCAGGTGATCCGCACCGCCAAGTCGAGCCCGGGCGTGCCCATCGATACCGCCCAGGGCATCGAGCCCGCCAGCCACGACTAGCGGTCACGCTGTAGAACTCGGGGGAGAGGGGCCGCCGCCGCGCGGCGGCGCAACGGTCCGACGCGTCGCGTCAGACGTACTGGACCTTGAGGATCTCGTAGGCCTTGGAGCCGGCCGGGGTCATCACCTCGACGGAGTCGCCGACTTCCTTGCCGATCAGGGCGCGGGCCAGCGGCGCAGTGATGGCGAGGCGTCCTTCCTTGACGTCCGCCTCCATCTCGCCGACCAGCTGGTAGGCGGTCTCGGCGTCGGTGTCCTCGTCGACCAGGGTGACGGTGGCGCCGAACTTCACGGTGTTGCCGTTCAGGCTGGCCACGTCGATCACTTCCGCCCGGGCGATCTTGTCCTCGAGCTCGGCCACGCGGCCTTCGATGAAGCTCTGGCGTTCGCGGGCGGCGTGATATTCCGCGTTTTCCGAGAGGTCGCCGTGCTCGCGCGCTTCGGCGATAGCACGGATCACTTCCGGGCGGGCCGTCGTCTTCAGGTAACGCAGCTCTTCTTCGAGGCGGGCAAAGCCGCTTGCGGTCATAGGTACTTTATCGCTCATGAGAGCACGCCTGATGCTTCCTAACTTAACAAGAGAGTCACCGTGCCTGATCTGCGACGGCGGCGGAAGCCGCCGCTTTCAGTACGATCCCGTAAAATAAGACTGCAGGGGGGCGACTGCAAGATCGTCGGAATTCAGCGCTTCTATGGCCTTAACCGCGGCCCGGGCGCCGGCAACTGTGGTGCTGTAGGGTATAGAATTGGTTAACGCGGTGCGCCGCAGCTCGAAGGAATCGGCGATGGCCTTGGCGTCCTCGGTGGTGTTGAAGACGAGCTGCACCTCGCCGGATTTCATGGCATCGACGATGTGCGGCCGGCCTTCCCGGACCTTCTTGATGGTCTCGACCTCAAGGCCCTGATCTTTCAGGTACTTCGCCGTGCCGCCGGTGGCCAGGATCCTGAAGCCCAGGTCGGCGATGGCGCGCGCCACCGGGGCGATGGCGGCCTTGTCGTCGTCCTTCACCGAGATGAAAACCGTGCCGCTCTGGGGCAGGGTGACCCCCGCGCCCAGCTGCGCCTTGAGGAAGGCGCGGGCGAAATCGCTGTCGAGGCCCATCACCTCGCCGGTTGAGCGCATCTCCGGGCCCAGCATGACGTCGACGCCGGGGAAGCGCGCGAAGGGGAAGACCGCTTCCTTGACGGCGACATGCTTGCCGACGTTACGGGCGAGGTTGAAGTCGGCCAGCTTCTCGCCGGCCATCACCCGGGCGGCGATCTTGGCGATCGGCAGCCCGCTGGCCTTGGCGACGAAGGGCACCGTGCGACTGGCGCGCGGGTTGACCTCCAGGATGTAGATCTCCTCGCCGCGCACCGCGAACTGCACGTTCATCAGGCCGACCACGCCGAGGGCGCGGGCCAGCTGCTCGGTCTGGCGGCCGATATCGTCCACCACGCTCTGCGGCAGGCTGTAGGGCGGCAGCGAGCAGGCGGAATCGCCGGAGTGGATGCCGGCTTCCTCGATATGCTCCATGACGCCGGCGATGAAGACTTCGTGGCCGTCGGCCACGGCGTCGACGTCGACCTCCACGGCCTCGCGCAGGTAGCTGTCGATCAGCACCGGGTTCCTGCCGGAGACCTTCACCGCCGTGGCGATGTAGCGCTCCAAGCTTTCCGGGTTGTGGACGATCTCCATGGCCCGGCCGCCGAGCACGTAGGAGGGCCGGATCAGCACCGGGTAGCCGATCTTTTCGGCCACCGCCAGGGCCTCGGCCTTGGAGGTGGCGGTGCCGTTGGGCGGCTGCTTCAGGCCGAGCTCGGCGAGCAGCGCCTGGAAGCGCTTGCGGTCCTCGGCCAGGTCAATGGCATCCGGCGCGGTGCCGAGGATCGGAATGCCGGCGGACTCCAGGTCATTGGCCAGCTTCAGCGGCGTCTGGCCGCCGAATTGCACGATGACGCCCTTCAGGGTGCCGCGGCTCTGCTCCTTGCGGGCGATGCCGATGACGTCCTCGGTGGTCAGCGGCTCGAAGTACAGCCGGTCGGAGGTGTCGTAGTCGGTGGAGACCGTCTCCGGGTTGCAGTTGACCATGATGGTCTCGTAGCCGGCCTCGCTCAGCGCGTAGGCGGCGTGGACGCAGCAGTAGTCGAACTCGATGCCCTGGCCGATGCGGTTCGGCCCGCCGCCCAGGATCATCACCTTGGTGCGCTCGCTGGGATCGGCCTCGCAGTCGGCCGGCAGCGGCCCCTCGGGACCCAGATGACCCTCTTCATAGGCCGCGTACATGTAGGGCGTCAGCGAGGGGAACTCGCCGGCGCAGGTGTCGATGCGCTTGTAGACCGGCGCCAGGTCATGGGCCAGGCGGGTGTGATAGACGGTGCCCTCGTCCTGGCCACTCAGCTCGCCGAGACGGGCATCGGAGAAGCCGAGCTTCTTGAGGCGCAGCCAGCCGTCGCGGTCCTTGGGCAGGCCGTCGCGGCGCACGCCTTGCTCGGCGCGCACGATGTCCTGCACCTGGCGCAGGAACCAGGGATCGTAGTGCGTGGTCTCGAGGATCTCGACCAGGGTCATGCCGTGGCGGAAGGCCTGGGCGATGGTCAGCAGGCGGTCGGGCCGCGGCTCGGCCAGCGCCGTGCGGATGGCGTCGCGGTCGACGTTGCCCTCGGCATCGACGGCGCCGGGGATCTCCACCTCGTTCAGGCCCGTCAGGCCGGTCTCCATCGAGCGCAGCGCCTTCTGCAGCGACTCGGCGAAGCAGCGGCCGATGGCCATGGCCTCGCCGACCGACTTCATGGAAGTGGTGAGGAGGGGCTCGGCGCCGGGGAACTTCTCGAAGGTGAAGCGCGGCATCTTGGTGACCACGTAGTCGATGGTCGGCTCGAAGGAGGCCGGGGTCACCTTGGTGATGTCGTTGTCGAGCTCGTCGAGGGTGTAGCCGACGGCCAGCTTGGCGGCGATCTTGGCGATCGGGAAACCGGTCGCCTTGGAGGCCAGCGCCGAGGAGCGCGACACCCGCGGGTTCATCTCGATGATGACCAGATCGCCGTTTTCCGGATTGATCGCGAACTGCACGTTGGAGCCGCCGGTATCGACGCCGATCTCGCGCAGCACCGCGATCGAGGCGTCGCGCAGGATCTGGTACTCCTTGTCAGTCAGCGTCAGGGCCGGGGCCACGGTCACCGAATCGCCGGTGTGGATGCCCATGGGATCCACGTTCTCGATGGAGCAGACGATGATGCAGTTGTCCGCGCAGTCGCGCACAACCTCCATCTCGTACTCCTTCCAGCCGAGCACCGACTGCTCGATCAGCACTTCCTTTGTCGGCGAGGCGCGCAGGCCGCCCTTGACGATCTCCTCGAATTCGTCCGGGTTGTAGGCGATGCCGCCGCCGGTGCCGCCCAGGGTGAAGGAGGGGCGGATGATCGCCGGCAGGCCGATATCCGGCAGCACCGCCACGGCTTCCTCGAAGCTGTTCACCTGATGAGAGCGCGGTGACTTCAGGCCGATCTTGTCCATCGCCTCGCGGAAGCGCTGGCGGTCCTCGGCCTTGTCGATGACGTCGCCCTTGGCGCCGATCATCTCGACGCCGAACCTGGCCAGGGTGCCGTCGCTCTCCAGCGCCAGGCCGGTGTTGAGCGCGGTCTGCCCGCCCATGGTCGGCAAGAGGGCGTCGGGGCGCTCGCGCTCGATCACCTTGGCGACCACCGCCGGGGTGATCGGCTCGACGTAGGTGGCGTCGGCCAGGTCCGGGTCGGTCATGATGGTGGCCGGGTTTGAGTTCACCAGGATGACCCGGTAGCCCTCTTCCTTCAGCGCCTTGCAGGCCTGGGCGCCGGAGTAGTCGAACTCGCAGGCCTGGCCGATGACGATCGGCCCGGCCCCGATGATCAGGATCGATTTGATGTCTGTGCGTTTAGGCATGCTGCTTGGCGTCGGCCTTGTGGTCTTCGATCCCCTTGTGTTCTTCGATCAGGGAGACGAAGCGCTCGAAGAGGTAGTGGCTGTCCTGCGGGCCCGGCGAGGCCTCCGGGTGGTACTGCACGGAGAACACCGGGCGGCCCTCCACGGCGATGCCCTCGTTGGAGCCGTCGAACAGCGAGACGTGGCTCGCCGCCACGCCCACCGGCAGGGTTTCGGGATCGACCACAAAACCGTGGTTCTGGCTGGTGATCTCGACCCGCCCGGTGGCGAGGTCCTTGACCGGGTGGTTGGCGCCGCGGTGGCCGAGGTGCATCTTTTTCGTCCTGGCACCGAGGGCGAGGGCCAGGAGTTGATGGCCGAGGCAGATGCCGAACACCGGCAGGCCGGTTTCCAGCACCTTCCTGATGGTCGGCACGGCGTAGGTGCCGGTCGCCGCCGGGTCGCCGGGGCCGTTGGAGAGGAACACGCCGTCGGGCTTGTGGGCGAGGATCTCCTCGGCGCTGGCCGAGGCCGGCACCACGGTGACGTCGCAGCCGAGGCTCGCCAGGCAGCGCAGGATGTTGCGCTTGGCGCCGTAGTCGACCGCCACCACCCTGTGGCGCGGCGCCGTCTGGCTGCCGTAGCCCCGGCCCAGGACCCAGCGGGTCTCGTTCCAGTGATAGGTCTGCCGGCAGCTCACCTCGGCGGCCAGGTCCATGCCTTCCAGCCCCGGCCACGCGGCCGCCTCGCGCCGGCAGGCGGCGAGGTCGACCCCGGAAGGTCCATTTGGGCCGTCGGGGAAGTGGACGATGGTGCCGTGCGGCGCGCCCAGGTCGCGGATGCGCCGGGTGATGGCGCGGCTGTCGACGCCGGCCAGGCCCGCCAGGTTGTGCGCCTTCAGCCAGGCGTCGAAGTGCTGCACGTTGCGCCAGTTCGACGGCTCGGTGATGTCGGCGCGCAGCACCACGCCGCGCACCGCGGGTGTGGTGGTCTCGATGTCCTCGGGATTGGTGCCGACGTTGCCGACGTGGGGAAAGGTGAAGGTGATGATCTGGCCGGCGTAGGAGGGGTCGGTGCAGATCTCCTGGTAGCCGGTCATCGAGGTGTTGAAGCAGACCTCGCCCACCGCGCGCCCGGCGGCACCCAGGCCGCGGCCCCAGAACACGCTGCCGTCGGCCAGAACCAGGGCCCCGGTCGCGCCCGGCGGCGGCACGGCGGGCGCAGCGGAAGACGCCCCGTCCTGGCCGGACGGGCTGGGGCTCGGAGGTGTGTCGTTCATGAAGCGGATCCTCGAACGCAGGCGGGTGATGTTTAAGGGATCGGCCCGTTTCGGTCAAGCCCGAGAAAAAGTCCAAAATGTATGAATTTCAAAGACTTATATTGGGCTTCCGTGTTTTGCCATTTCGGATGTTTTGAGCTACCCTCCCGCGCTTCGCGAGCAAGAGGGATAAAGCTGCATGTTGCGTACCCGTCTCAACGACGCCCTGAAAGAGGCCATGAAGGCCAAGGACGCCAGCGCCACCTCGACGCTGCGGCTGATTCTGGCCGCGCTCAAGGACCGGGACATCGCCGAGCGAAGCAAGGGCAACGGCGACGGCCTGGGCGACGAGGCGATCCTCGAGATGCTGCAGAAGATGGTGCGCCAGCGCCATGATTCCATTGAGATGTACACCAAGGGGCAGCGCGACGACCTGGCCAAGCGGGAGGCCGCGGAGATCGAGGTGATCGAGCGCTTCCTGCCCAAGCAGATGGACGAGACCGACATGCGCGCCGCCATCGAGGCGGTGATCGGCGAGCTCGGTGCCGCCAGCGTCAAGGACATGGGCCGGGTCATGGGCACCCTGAAGCAGCGCTATCCGGGCCGCATGGACTTCGGCAAGGCCAGCGGCATCGTGAAAGAGGCGCTGGTTTAGGCGGCGGCATTCCGTCCCCTGCGCCAAGTCCCTGGTGCGCAAGCCTCCGGCCGCCGCGCTTTCCCACTAACCCACAGGTTTTCCCGGCTTTTTCCCCGGCTTGGTCTACAATGCTGTCCACCGACTCCGCTGCGGCGGCAGATGCGGCGGCGGGGAGGCTTTGATAGGTTGGTGCCCCGGCCCGCGCAGCGGCCGCGCCGGCGGCAGATCTGAAGATTCGGCGTTCATGGCATTTCCACCGGAATTTCTCGACGAACTGCGCCACCGCGTCACCACCTCCGAAGTGGTCGGCAAGCGCGTCAAGCTGGTCAAGCGCGGGCGCGAGCACACGGGGCTCTGCCCCTTCCACAACGAGAAGACGCCGTCCTTCACCGTCAACGACGAGAAGGGCTTCTACCACTGCTTCGGCTGCGGCGCCCACGGCAGCGCCATCGACTTCGTGATGAACACCGAGGGGCTCAGCTTCCCCGAGACGGTGGAGCGCCTGGCCGGCCTGGCCGGCCTGGAGGTGCCGCGCGAACGCCCGGAAGAGCGCGAGCGCGCCGAGCGCCGCGCCGGGCTGATCGACGTCATGGAGGCGGCCTGCGCCTGGTTCGAGGAGCAGCTGCAGAGCGAGGCCGGCCGGGAGGCGCGCGACTACCTGGAGCGCCGCGGCCTCGCCCCGGCGACGGTGCGGGCCTTCCGCCTCGGCTTCGCGCCGCGCACCCGCGGGGCGCTGGCCAAGGCGCTGCGGGCCCGCGGCATCACCGTCGACCAGCTGCTGGAGGCGGGGCTGGTCAAGCAAGGCGAGGAGGAGTCGCCAAGCAGCGGTGCGGGGGACCTGCGCGACTACTTCTTCCACCGGGTCGTCTTCCCGATCACCGACCGGCGCGGCCGGGTTATCGCCTTCGGCGGCCGCACGCTGGGGGAATCCAAGGCCAAATACCTGAATTCGCCGGATACGCCGCTGTTCCACAAGGGCCGGGTACTGTACAATCTGGCACGCGCCCGCAAGGCGGCCCACGACACCGGCGAGCTGCTGGTGACCGAGGGCTACATGGACGTGATCGCCCTCGCCGAGGGCGGCTTTCCGGCCGCCGTGGCGCCGCTCGGCACCGCCATCACCGAGGAGCAGATCGAGGAGCTGTGGCGCCTCGTGCCCGAGCCGACCCTCTGCTTCGATGGCGATGCGGCCGGCCAGCGCGCGGCCTTCCGCGCCGCCGCCCGCGCGCTGCCCCTGCTGAAACCCGGCAAGAGCCTTTCCTTCGCCCTGCTGCCGCCGGGCGAGGACCCGGATTCCCTGCTGCGCGGCCAGGGCCCGGCAGCGCTGCGCGCCCTGCTGGAGACGGCCCAGCCGCTGGCCGACCTGGTGTGGCGCCAGGCCACCGAGGGCCGCCCCGCCGACACGCCGGAGCGCCGGGCGGCGATCCGCGCGGCCCTGCGCGAACAGACCCGGACGATCCGCGATCCCGAGTTGCGCGAGGACTACCGCCAGGAGATGGAGCGGCGCTTCGAAGCGGTCTTCGGCTACGGCCGGTCCGGCCGAGGCGGGGGCCGGGACGGGAGCTGGAAGGCCGGTCGCGGCGGCGCGGGGGCCGGGCGCTATGCCCCGGCCGGCGGGCGGCCGGGCGGCTGGCGTGGCGGGCGCGGCGGCGCCTGGGGCCCGCCCGAGGCGCCGGCCAAGCGGCGCCGCCCGGGCGACCTGCTGCGCCCGGATCGGCCCGAGCAGCTGCTGCTCGCCACCTTGATAAACCATAACAGTTTATTAATTGAGTTCGTCGAGGATCTGGTCGGGATCGACTTCGTCAGCCAAGACCTCAACGACCTGCGGCGGGCCCTGATCGACTGCATGGCCGGCAATGCGGATCTTGACACCGAAGGTGTGAAATGCCACCTCTCCAATCAGGGCTTTTCGGGCCTTTTGGCTGCGTTGCTGGCCCCGGAGGTATATGTTCACGGCAGATTTGCCCGTCCCGACGCCTCGACGGAGGTGGCGCGGCAATCCGTGTTGCATATTCTGGGGGTGTTGCGTGAACGCCAGACCGGCAGCCAGCGCGCCGAGGAGGCGCGGGCCCTGGCGGCGGACATGACCGCGGATCGCCTGAAGCAGGTACAGGCCCGGCTGAAGCTTCAGCACGACGAAGACGGCCGCAAGGTGGATCTGGACCGGTTTGAGGCGATGCTGCAAAGGACCGTGGACAAGGCGAACTCATGAGGACGCCGTGCGCCGGCGGGCGCGATGATCCCAAAGGCCGAGAGGCACCTGAACGAGGTGCGCCCGGGCGCACCAGGTAAGGCATATTGAGGTAGTGGGCTGAATGGCGACCAAGGCAAGTGAAAGCTCTGAAGCGACGGAATCGCGCGAAGACAATCCTGACGGACCGCTGATGGACTCCATGTCCGCGGCCGTGAAAAAGATGATCGCCAAGGCGAAGGAACGCGGTTACGTCACCTATGACGAGCTGAACGCTGTCCTGCCGCCGGATCAGATGTCCTCCGAGCAGATCGAGGACACCATGTCGCTGCTCTCGGAGATGGGTATCACCGTCATCGAGAGCGAGGAGCAGGACGACTCCTCCAACGACGAGGAAGCCAAGGACGGCGAGAAGGCCGCCACCGGCAATCTGAACGACGACGACATCGGGCGCACCGACGATCCGGTGCGCATGTACTTGCGCGAGATGGGTTCGGTCGAGCTGCTGTCGCGCGAGGGCGAGATCGCCATCGCCAAGCGCATCGAGGCCGGCCGCGAGAAGATGATCGGCGGCATCTGCGAGAGCCCGCTGACCATCCGCGCCCTGCTGGCCTGGCGCGAGGCGCTGATCGAAGGCCGCATCCTGCTGCGCGACATCATCGACCTGGATGCCACCTACGGCGGTGGACCTACCGAGGACGCCATGAACCAGGCGGTCGAAGAGATCGCCGAGATGGAAGACGAGCCCCCCGCCAAGGAAGAATCCAAGGAAGAGGAAAAAGGCAAGGGCAAGGGCAAGGGCGCCAAGGGCAAGGCCGCCAAGGCCGAAGAGGAAGCCGCGACCAAGGCCAAGGGCAAGAAGCCCGCCAAGGCCGAGGAGGAAGCCTCCGAAGAGGAGAGCGAAGGCGGCGACGGCGAAGGCGAGGACGACGATGACGACGAGGAGGAGGAGAACTCCATCTCCCTCGCGGCCATGGAGGCGGCGCTGCTGCCCCAGGTGCTCGATACCTTCGACGTGATTTCCAAGACCTGGAAAAAGATCAGCCGGGTCCAGGAAAAGCGCCTGACCCACCTGCAGCGCGGCGAGAAGATCACGCCGCAGACCGAGAAGCGCTACGAGAAGCTGCAGCATGAGCTGGTCGAGCTCATGGAGGTCGTCCACTTCAACAACAACCGCCTCGAGCAGCTGGTCGACCAGCTCTATGGCCTCAACCGGCGCCTGCTCGGTTTCGAGGGCAAGATGCTGCGCATGGCCGAGCGCTGCGGCGTCGACCGCCAGGACTTCCTCGATCACTACTTCGGACGTGAGCTCGATCCGCGCTGGGTCAGCCGGGTCAAGCGCCTGACCGGCAAGGGCTGGAAGAAGTTCGCCGAGCGCTACGGCGACGAGGTCAAGGCGATCCGCAAGGAAGTGGCCGTCATCGCCGCGGAGAGCGAGCTGCCGATCAGCGAGTTCCGCCGCATCGTCAAGACGGTGCAGACCGGCGAGAAGGAGGCCAGCAAGGCCAAGACCGAGATGGTCGAGGCCAACCTGCGGCTCGTCATCTCCATCGCCAAGAAGTACACCAACCGCGGCCTGCAGTTCCTCGACCTGATCCAGGAAGGCAACATCGGCCTGATGAAGGCGGTCGACAAGTTCGAGTACCGCCGCGGCTACAAGTTCTCGACCTATGCCACCTGGTGGATC
>JBFGUI010000054.1:0-18413 GCA_041565695.1 Kiloniellaceae bacterium | reverse complement strand
TGACCGCCGTTGCTACCGTGGCGCTCTGGGCCGATGGCTTTTCCATGGCGGAGATGCGTCTGGTCGCACGTGATATTCGTGACCGGCTCTACGAACTTCAGGGGATTCGGAAGGTCGAGCTCTTCGGCGTCCAGGAAGAGGTTGTCCGGCTCAAGTTCTCGAACACCAAGCTGTCGCAATTCGGTCTGACGCCGCAGCAGATCTTCTCCGGTCTCGTGCAGCAGAACGTCGTTCTGCCGGGGGGCACCATCGATACCTCCGGCCAGAGCATCATCGTATCGCCGACCGGCAGCTTCAAGTCGGTGAGCGACATCGAGGGCGCCCTGATATCACTGCCGGCAAACCAGGGCATGGTCCGGATCGAGGACGTGGTCGAGGTCGAGCGCGGTTACGCCGACCCACCGCGATCCCTGGCCTACTTCAATGGCGAGCCCAGCATCGTAATCTCGGTCTCTATTGTCCCGGGCGTCAACAGCGTCGAGTTCGGCGAACGTCTGATCGCCAAGATCGACGAGTTGGAGTCAGAGCTACCTATCGGCTATGTCCTGGACTACGCCACTTTCCAGCCGGACCTCGTGGTTGCAGCCGTGGACGGCGCAATGTCGAACGTCTATCAGACCCTGGTCATTGTGCTGGTCGTGGTCATGCTGTTCCTCGGCCTGCGCACCGGCCTCATTGTCGGCTCCTTCGTGCCGCTATCCATGCTGCTCGGCCTCATCATCATGCGGCCGTTCGGCATCGAGCTCGAACGCGTGTCCATCGTCTCGGCCATCGTTGCCCTCGGTATGCTGGTCGACAACGCGATCGTCGTCGCCGAGGATATCCGCAGCCGGCTCGAACGTGGCCAGGAGCGTCAGGCGGCCTGCCTGGAGGCCGGTCATACTCTGGCCGTGCCGCTTCTGACATCTTCACTGACCACTATCCTGGCCTTTACCCCCATGTTGCTGATCAAGGGGTCGACCGGCGAGTACGTTTTCTCGCTGCCTATGGTGGTGATGATTCTGCTCCTGGGCTCCTGGCTGCTCTCCATGTACGTGACCCCGTTCATGTGCATGTGGTTCATGAAGGTCAAGCAGCCTAGTGCCGAGGACGCCGCGAAGGACCCCTACGACACTCCCTTCTATCGCCTCTACCGCGGTACCCTCGTCGCCGCGCTGCGCGGGCGCTATCTCGTCCTTGGCATCACTGTCGGCCTGCTCGTCGGTGCCGTCTTCCTCTCTTCCTTCCTGGTGCGCGAATTCTTCGGTCCTAGCGAGCGCAACCAGTTCTTGGTCTATTTCGACATGCCGGCGGGGTATCGGATCACCACGACGGATGCCGCCGTGCGGGAGTTCTCCGACTGGCTGTCCGACAAGGAAGCCAATCCCGAGGTCACCAGCAGCATTTTCTACGTCGGCACCGGTGGTCCCCGGTTCTTCCTCTCCCTCTCACCGGTCGACCCGGATCCGCATGTTGCCTTCGCCGTGGTCAACACCGAAGCGCCGGAGGATGTTCTAGACGTGATTCCCCGCGCCCGGGATCACCTACTCGCCAACTTCCCCGACGTCAACGCGCGCATCAAACGGATGTGGATGGGCGCCAACGAGCCGGCCTATGTCGAGTTCAATATTTTCGGCCGCGACATCGACGAGCTCTACCAGAAAGGTCAGATCGTCGAATACGCGCTGCTCGACATGGAAGGGATCGACTATGTCAAGAACACCTGGGAGAACAAGCTGCTGCGGGTCGATGTCGATGTCGACCAAGTGCGCGCACGGCGTGCTGGGGTGACGTCGGAGGAAGTCGCCACATCCCTCAGCGCCTTCCTGGAAGGGAAGACAATTTCCGACTATCGCGAAGGCGACCTCTCGATCCCGATCATCGTGCGGGCCGTCGACGATGAGCGCGAGGCGATCGGTGATCTTTGGAACATCAACATCTATTCGGCGCAGCGCAACGTGAACGTGCCCCTCACCCAGATTGCCGATGTCAAGGGTGTTTGGCAGTACAGCCGGATCGGACGGGAGGACCAGGAGCGGCGCATCTCCATCCAGGCGAGGCACCAGTACCTCAAGGCACCCGAACTGGTCGCAGCCATGGAACCGGTCATCGACGGTCTGGACCTGAATCAAGGCCACCGCCTGGAGATCGGCGGCGAGATCAAGGAAAGCAAGGAGAGTAACGAGAAACTCTTCGCCAACCTGCCGCTCTGTATCCTTCTGATCGTCCTGCTGTTGATCTGGCAGTTCAACTCCTTCCGGCGCCCTGCCATCATTTTGCTGACCATTCCTATGGCCTTCGGCGGCGCCATCGTCGGCCTGCTGGTCATGAGTGCGCCCTTCGACTTCTTCGCCATTCTCGGTCTGCTCAGCCTCGCCGGCGTGATCATCAACAACGGCATCGTCCTGATCGACCGCATCGACAGCGTGCGTGCAGAAGGCAAGGAGGCTTTCCAAGCCATCGTCGACGCCACAGTGTCGCGCGCCCGGCCGATCATGATGTCGGCGATCACCACGATCCTGGGCGTCGCCCCTCTGATCTTGTTCCGCGATCCGCTGTTCTACGCCATGGCCTGTGTCATCGCCTTCGGCCTGGCCTTGGGCACGGTTCTCAGCCTTCTGGTCGTCCCGGTGATCTACAGCTTCTTCTTCAACGTGAAGGCCTCGTCGCTGCCCGAGGGGCCGCCGGCGGGCGAACCCGCCCCCCAGGCTGCCTAGGGATCATCGGGCAACTTCGCCATGGATCGCGGCGGCGGCGCGGGTTATATCCGTTACCGGATGAACTTTGAGTTGAAATCTTGCGCGCTGCGGAGGCGCTTCGTGCAGCGGGTGCGTAGGGCTCTGCCGCGGCTTGCCCTGCCGCTGGGTCTCGCCTTTGCCGTGCTGGTCACCGTGCTGCCGCCCGCCACGCCGACCTCGGCCCAGATCCCTGCCCGCGACAGCGCGGAGATCGCGGACAGCCGCGACCGCGTCCTCGCCGACAGCCGCTACCAGACCGCACGGCCGGAACCGGAGAAGCCCGACGAGACCGAGCCGCTGCGCATTCCGCCCTGGCTGGTCGACACGGTGCTGTGGACCGCCGGCATCATCGTCGGCGCCATCGTGCTCTACTTCCTGGTCAGCCTGCTGATCGAGCTGCTCGGCGGACGCAGCCTGCTGCGCTTAAAGCGCGACGCCGGGGCGGCAGGTCCCGCCGTGATCGAGACCCCGGTCGCCCTCGACCGCGAAACCCGGCAGCGCACCCTGGCGGAGGCCGACGCCCTGGCCGCGAAGGGACGCTATGCCGAAGCGATCCACCTGCTGCTGCTGGTCGCCATGGAGCGCCTGCGCCGCGAGCTCGGCCCGCGCGTCGCTCCGGCGCTGACCAGCCGCGAGGTCCTCGCGCTCGCCCCAATCCCCGAGGCGGCGGTCGACCCGCTGTCGCGCATGGTCGCGCTGTCCGAGATCAAGCACTTCGGCGGCCGCGCGGCCGACGCGCCCGACTACCGCAGCTGCCGCCGGGACTTCATCACCTTCAGCGGCGGGGAGCCGGCGGTCGCATGAGCCAGGCAGGCGGTCACGGCGGCACTCCAGGGCGCGGCGACGGCGTGTTCTCGCAGCGCGCCGTGGTACTGATGGTCGGCGTCGGCCTGCTGTGCTTCGCCGCCGCCGCACTGGTCGCCATCTATGCCAGCCCCCGAACCGAGAACACCTACGGCGGCAACGCCTATTCCTATTCCGCGATCGGCCACAAGGCCTGGACCGAGGTGCTGCAGGACCTCGGCGTGCCGGTCCTCTTGAGCCGCAACGATTCCGCGGCCAAGGCCTATGAAGGAAACGGCCTGCTGGTCCTCGCTCAGCCCGAGAGCAACGCAACCGCCCTGGAATCCGTCGAGAGCCTGCATGCGGCCGACCGCGTCCTTGTCGTACTGCCCAAGTGGAATGCCGTCCCGGAACCAAACAACCGGCGCTGGGTCAAGGAGATGGGCCTGCGCAGCACCGCAGCGGTGGAGGCCGTCCTCCACGTGGTCGACAAGGAGGCGGAGATCCTGCGCAGCGAAGGCAGCGCCGAGCTGCGCGGCGTGGCCTGGGACATCCTGCCGGAACTCGAGGGCGCGCAGCTCATCACATCCGAGGAGATCTCGCCCATTGTCTACAACGACGAGGGGGTGCTGCTCGGCGAGTACGACCTCTGGGGCACCAGGGTCTGGGTTCTCTCCGATCCCGACGTGATCAACAACAGCGGCATCGACGAGGGCGACAACGCCGCCTTCGCCGTCGCCATGATCGATGCCCTGCTGCCGGCCGGCGGTACGGCGGTCTTCGATGAAACCATCCACGGCTTCGCCGTATCGCCGGATCTCTGGAAGGCGCTGCTCGACTTCCCGCTCAACCTTGCCCTGCTGCAGAGCCTGCTGGCCGCCGCCGTGCTGGTCTGGGCCGCCGCCGGGCGCTTCGGCGCGCCCCTGCCACCGCGGCCACGCCTCGGCGCCGGCAAGCAGGTGCTGATCGACAACACCGCCAGCCTGTTCCGCTACGGCGGCAATCTCGTCGACATCCTGGCGCGCTATCGCGAGGCCTGCCTGCGCGACCTGGCGCGCCACATGCACATTCCCCGCGACCTCGACCGCAAGGCGCTGACCCGCCGGCTGAACCAGGTCGGCGACGCCCGCGGCACCAGCCGGCGCTTCGCTGAGGTGGACAGCGAGGTGACGGCGGCGGTTGCCGGGCCGGCCGCCTCGGCGCCTCAGATTCTGCGCGCGGCGGCGCGCCTCTATGCTTGGAAACAGGAGATGATACATGGACATCGAGCCGATCCAGACGGTCTGCGCCCGGGTGCGGGAGCAGGTCCGCAAGACCGTGGTCGGACAGGACGCCGCGCTTGACCTGATGCTGGTGGCCCTGTTGTCGGAGGGCCATGTCCTGCTGGAAGGCGTGCCGGGCACCGCCAAGACGCTGCTCGCCCAGTCCTTCGCGCGCTCGGTAAACCTGGACTTCGGCCGCATCCAGTTCACCCCGGACCTGATGCCGGGCGACGTGATCGGCACCAACCTCTTCAACTTCCAGACCAGCGATTTCAGGCTGACCAAGGGGCCGATCTTCACTCAGATCCTGCTGGCCGACGAGATCAACCGCACGCCGCCGAAGACCCAGGCCGCGCTGCTGCAGGCGATGCACGAGCGGGCGGTGACCATCGACAACCAGACCTACGAACTGGGCGACGACTTCATGGTCATCGCGACCCAGAACCCCATCGAGCACCAGGGCACCTACCCGCTGCCGGAAGCCCAGCTCGACCGCTTTCTCTTCAAGCACATCCTCGACTACCCGGACCGCGACGAGGAGCGCGCCATCGTCGCCCGCCACGGCCACCGCACGGTGATGCCCGAGCTGGCGAGCTTCGGACTGGAGCCCGTCGCCGACAGCGCCACCCTGGCGGCGATCCGCCGGATCATCGCCGGGCTGCGCCTCTCCGACGACCTCATCGACTACATCGTTGACATCGTGCGGGCGACGCGCGAGCACGAGTCGCTGGAGTTCGGCGCCTCGCCGCGCTCGGCCAACATGATCGCCACCGCCGCCCGCGCCTATGCCGCCATGCAGGGCCGCGACTACGTGATCCCCGACGACGTGAAGTTCGTCGCCCTGCCCGCCCTGCGCCACCGCGTGGTGCTGGCGCCGGGGGCGGAGATCGAGGGGCTGGTGGCCGACGGCGTGATCCGGCAGGTGCTGGACCAGATCCCGGCGCCGCGGTGAGCGGTATCCTGGCATGACGGAAGCGCAAAGAATGACGGGAGAAGGGCCATGACGCGGCCGACGCTGCGCGCCGTAGCGGTCTTCGCTGCCGGAATTCCGCTCGCTTTCGCCATCCTGCTGGCGGATCCGGAGGCCTGGCCCTACGTGCCCGCCTACCTCTTCCTCTGCTGCTTCGCCCTGCTGGCCGACACCGCGCTCTCGCTGCCGCCCCGCGCGCTCAATGTGCAGGTCAACCCGCCGGCGCTGCTCTACATCGGCCGGCAGGACGTGTTCGGCGTGCGCCTGCGCGCCGAATCCGAGCTCCGGGCGGTGATCGAGATGCTCTGCGACGTCGATCCGAACCTGGCGCAGCCGGCGAAGCTCCGGGCACGGCTCAACGGCGCCGGAGAGGCGGAAGTCGCCTTTCCCCTGCAGCCGCTGCGCCGCGGCAAGGCCCGCATCGAGTCGCTGTGGCTGCGCTGGCCCGGCCCGCTCGGCCTGGTGCGCCGCCTGCGGGTCGTGCCCGTCGAGGCCGAGATCCCGGTAACGCCGGACATCAAGGCGGTGCAGCAGACCGCCGTGCAGTTCGTCGACCCCACGGCGCTCTACGGCGTCAAGCCGCAACGCCAGCAGGGCGAAGGCTCGGAGTTCGAGGCCCTCCGGGAATACGTGCCCGGGCTCGATCCCCGCTCGATCGATTGGAAGCACTCGGCCCGCCACATGCACCTGCTATGCAAGGAGTACCGCAGCGAGCGCAATCACCAGATCGTTCTTGCCTTCGATACCGGCCACCTGATGAGCGAGCCTTTGGACGGCATGGCCAAGCTGGACCATGCGGTCAACGCCGGCCTGCAACTGGGCTATGTCTCGCTGCGCGCCGGCGACCGCATCGGCGTCTACGGCTTCGACTCCCAGGTGCGCCAGTTCAGCCAGCCCACCGCCGGCGTCGGCACCTTCTGGCGCCTGCAGCGCGCCGCCTCGGAACTCGACTACAGCCAGGACGAGACCAACTTCACGCTCGGCCTCTCCTCGCTGGCCGGGCGGCTCGACCGGCGCTCCCTCATCGTGCTGCAGACCGAATTCGTCGACACCATCACCGCCGAGCTGATGCTGGAGAACGTCGAACGCCTCTCCGGGCGTCACCTGGTGGTCTTCGTCAGCCTGCAGGACCCGCAGCTGGAAGCCACCCTCGACGGCGCGCCGGCCACACTCGACACCCTGTCCCGCGCGGTCATCGCCGACGAGTTCCTGCGCGAACGCCGCCTGGTGCTGGAGCGCCTGCGCCGCCTCGGCGTACACTGCCTCGACGTGCGGGCCGACCAGGTCGGGCCGGCGCTGATCAACCGCTACCTCGAAATCAAGCGGCGCGAACTGATATGAGCGAGGAGTCCGGACAGAGATGAACGCGCCGCCGCAGAGCTCCCTGAAGAGCTATGAGTTCCGCCGCGAGCGGGAGAAGACCTGGCTGGAGCTGGAGGAGATGATCCGCCGCGCCGAAAGGCGCGGCCTAAAGTCCCTGCCGGCCCAGGACCTGCTGCGCCTGCCGACGCTCTATCGCGCGACGCTCTCCTCGCTGTCGGTGGCGCGCGCCATCTCGCTCGACCAGAATGTGCTGAGCTACCTGGAGAGCCTCTGCGCGCGCGCCTACTTCCAGGTCTACGGCGCGCGCGCCTCGCTGTTCGAGCGAATCGGCCATTTCCTGCGCCACGGCTTTCCCTCCGCCGTACGCGCCGCCCTCGGCCCCAATCTCCTGGCGGCCCTCTGGATGACGCTGGGCATCGTCATCAGCTTCGTCCTCGTGCAGGGCAACCCCGACTGGTACTACACCTTCGTCGGCGCCGACATGGCCCAGGGCCGCACACCGGCCGCCTCGACGGAAACCCTGCGGTCCATGCTCTACGACGGCGACGATTCCGCAGCGGAGATGCTCTACATCTTCGCCACCTATCTCTTCACCCACAACGCGGCCATCGGCATGTTCGCCTTTGCGCTGGGGTTCGCGCTCGGCATTCCGACGGTGCTGCTGCTGTTCTACAACGGGCTGCTGCTCGGCGCCATCCTGGCGCTCTACGACTCCCGCGGCCTGGTCTGGGACCTCACCGGCTGGCTCATGGTGCACGGCACCACCGAGCTGCTGGCCATCGTGCTCTGCGGCGGCGGTGGGCTGGTGCTGGCCCGGGCCATTATCTTCCCCGAGCGCGAAAGCCGGCTGGAGAGCCTCGCGCGCCGCGGCCGGGCCGCCGGCACGCTGATCATGGGCGCGGTGATGATGCTTTTCGTCGCCGGCCTGCTGGAAGGCTTCGCCCGGCAGCTTTTGACCGACATCACCACCCGCTATGCCATCGGCGGCACCATGCTGGTGTTCTGGCTCACCTACTTCGCGCTCAGCGGGCGGGGGGGCGGCTATGACGACGACTGACGCGGCTCCCGGCGCCCCCGGGGTCGCGCCTGAGGTCAGGCCCCGCGCCAAGGGCGAGCGCCGCATCCTGACGCCGGAAGGCGTGCCGCTTATCTTTCAGCTGGCCGAGCGCGGCGAGCGCGCCGCGGCGGTGCTGATCGACCTGGTCATCATGGTGCTGGCCATGATCGCGGTAGTGCTCGCCACGGCGCTGATCCTGAAGCAGTTCGGCTTCAGCGGCCTCGGCCTTGGCCTGACCATCCTGGTCTTCTTCTTCATCCGCAGCTTCTACTTCATCTATTTCGAGCTGCGCTGGCAGGGCCAGACGCCCGGCAAGCGCGCCCTCGGCATCCGGGTCATCGACCGCAAGGGCGGCTACCTGCGCCCCGACGCCGTCTTCGCCCGCAACCTGCTGCGCGAGGTGGAGCTGTTCCTGCCGCTGACCCTGCTGTTCGGCGTCGAGACCACCCTCAGCGACACGCTGGTCAACCTGCTGACCCTGGGCTGGGTCGGCATCTTCCTGCTGCTGCCCTTCTTCAACAAGGACCGCCTGCGCGCCGGCGACATGGTGGCCGGCACCTGGGTGGTCGCCGCGCCCAAGGCGCTGCTGCTGAGCGACGTCGCCGCCGGGGCGAAGCACCCGCCCGGAAGCTCAAAGGGGGGCAGCGCCGTGGTGCAGGACAGCGAATTCCCCTTCACCCGCAGCCAGCTGGAGATCTACGGCATCTACGAGCTGCAGACCCTGGAAGAGGTGCTGCGCCAGCAGGGCCCGCAGGCGGCCGAGACCCGCAGCGAGGTGGCCAAGCGCATCCAGCGCAAGATCGACTGGACCGGCCCCACCGATTCGGACGCCGAGCGCTTCCTCAAGGCCTTCTACGCCGCCCTGCGCGCGCATCTGGAAACCCGGATGCTGTTCGGCGAACGCCGAGAGAACAAGCACAGCGGTAAGGCATCGACGAACGGCAACGGTCCGACTGGAAGCTAGCCCTAGTCGAACACCGCGGCGATCTGCGCGGTGCTGATGCCTTCCTTGGCAACGCGCAGGTCGTGGTAAATGACGCCCAACAGCACCGCGAAGAAAACAATCATGAAAAGCTGCATGGCGAGCTGCACAAGCACTCGGACGATCAGCAGTTCAGGCAGCATGAAGGTGAGCACTTCGATGGGAATCATCACGACGAACAGCGCAATGGATGTCAGGGCGATGGCCAGCAGGAAGAGTCCGAGGATGCGCCAGCGCTGACCGCGGGTCAGCTCGCGGCTGCGCGACAGGCTCGCGAAGACCCCACGCTGCTCCACCATAACGACAGGGACGGCAACGCAGAACATCAGCGCGAAGATGATGCCGGGAATGACAAAAAGCATCCAGCCGACGACAAACAGGATGCCCAATACGAAGGAAACCAGCACGACCGGCACGAAGCGGCGCAGGCCGGCCAGCAAGGAGTCGAGAATTCGCGGCTTGTTACCCCGCAGGTGCTGCAGAGTGCCGTGCACGATCACCGCAGCCAGGAGGTACTGAATCGAAAACCCCAGGGCGATGATGCCGAGCACCCCCAGAAAGTGAATGAACCCGAAGTCCGGCAGTTCCGTTTCGGCGGTGCCGTCGGCCGGCAGCAGGGAGAAGATACCGATCCCCAGGGCAAAGAAGACCAGAACGATGAGCAGCAGGCCCGGAATGCTGATCAGCAGGCCCAGAAGGTTGAAGGAAACAAAGTTGGCAAGGAAGGTGAAGAAGGCCCGCTTCAGGGTGGCGCCCACCTGGAAGGGCTCGCTGAAGCTCCTCGTCTCGGTCACTGCTGCGGCACCCCCTGCGTTCCGCTGCTATTCGGTCGGTCGGCAGTCTAGCGTAGACACAATCTCCGGTCGATCCCAAGAGCCACAACTGATCCATTCGTGTAGCGACGCGCATGGCCGGCCGCTATCCGCCAAGCGCCGCGGCGATCTGTGCCGCGAAGGCCTTGGTACCCAGCTTGCCGCCGAGGTCGCCGGTGCGGGTTTCCGGCTGCGCCAGGGCCGCGTCAATCGCCTGCTCCATGGCCCTGGCCGCCGCGCCATAGGCCGGCAGGCCGCGCTTCTCGGCAATCCAGTCGAGCAGCATGGCGGCGGAGAGGATGAGGGAGGTCGGGTTGGCCCTGTCCTGCCCGGCGATGTCCGGTGCCGAGCCGTGCTGGGCCTGGGCGCAGCAGAGGTCGTCGCCGGCGTTGACCGAACCGGCGAGGCCGAGGCTGCCCGACAGCTCCGAGGCCAGGTCGGAGAGGATGTCGGCGTGGAAGTTGGTGGCGCAGATCACGTCGTAGCGTTCGGGCTGACGCACCAGCAGGGCGGCCATGGCGTCGACGATGACCTCGTCGGTCTCGACCTCGGGAAAGTCCCGCGCCACCGCACGGCAGGCCTCGAGGAACAGGCCGTCGCTGAGCCGGAAGGTGTTGGCCTTGTGGATCAGGGTGACTTTCCTGCGCCGCTTCATGGCCAGCTCGTAGGCGCGCCGGGCGATGCGCGTCGAGGCCCGGCGGGAGATCTTGCGGATCGACAGCGCGGTGTCCGGGTCGGGCATGAACTCGGCATGCCCGGCGAACATGTTGCGGTCGGGATAGAAGCCCTCGGTCGCCTCGCGCATGATCACCAGGTCGAAGACGCCGCCCTTGGCCGGCAGGCCGGGGCGGGTGCGCGCCGGGCGCACGTTGGCGTAGAGGTCGAGCCGGGTGCGCACCACGCCGGAGATGTTGATCCCACCCTGTTCCGGCGCCGGGTAGTCCAGATGCGAGATCGGCCCCAGGATGATGCCGTCACCGGCGCGGGCACGTTCCAGCACGCCATCGGGCAGCGTGGTGCCGTGCTTTTTCAGCGCCTTGAGACCGATCTCGGCCTCTTCAAATTCGAAGCCGAGCCCGAAGCGCGCGTCCGCCGCGCGCAAGACCCCGAGCGTCGCTGCCGTGATCTCCGGTCCGATCCCGTCGCCTGCCATGACCAGCAGCCGCATGTCGTCCTCCCCTTGCCGGTAGCAAGAGGAGGTTTAGAGGGCGGAGAGGATTTGCGGAAGCCCTAAACGGCCTTGCTGTAACGCCCGCCGGCCTTGAGGTAGGCGTCGAAGCAGGAGGCGATGAGCCTGACGGCGCGCTTGCCGTCCTCGCTGACCCGCACGCGGCTGCCTTCGACGGTCACCAGGCCGTCGGCGGCCAGCGGTTCCAGGCGTTCCAGGGCCTCGGAGAAATCGAAGCCGGGACGCCCGTGGGCGACTGCCTGGGCGCGCAGGTCGACGGCGAAGTTGCACATCAGCGCCTGGATGATGTCGCGGCGCAGACGGTCTTCCGAGGTCAGTTGCACCCCGCGCACCACCGGGAGGCGGCCTTCGCGCAGCGCGCGGCCATAGCCGACGAGGTCCTTCTCGTTCTGGGCGTAGCCCTGCGGCAGGGTGCCGATGGACGAGGCGCCGAGACCGAGCAGCACCTCGGCCTGGTCGGTGGTGTAGCCCTGGAAGTTGCGGTGCAGGCGGCCGTCCTCGGCATAGCGGAACAGCGGGTCGTCGGGCAGCGCGAAGTGGTCCATACCGACGGTGCGGTAGCCGCGCAGCAGCAGGATGCGCTCGGCCGCCTCGGCCTGGGCGATGCGCTCCTCCGCCCCGGGCAGGGCGGCGGTCTCGATCATCTTCTGGTGCTTCTTCATCCAGGGCACATGGGCGTAGCCGAAGACCGAGACCCGTTCTGGATGGATGTCGGCGGCCAGCGCGGCGGTCTGCCGCACATCCTCCAGGCTCTGGTAGGGCAGGCCGTACATGAGGTCGAAGTTGAGCGCCTCGATACCCGCCGCACGCAGCAGCCGGGCCGCCGCCGCCGTGGTCTCGAAGGGCTGCACCCGGTTGATGGCCTCCTGCACATGGGGGTTGAAGTCCTGCACCCCGAGGCTCGCCCGGTTGATGCCGGAGGCCGCCAGGGCCGCGGCCTTCTCCGCCGTCAGGTGGCGCGGGTCGATCTCGATGGCCTGCTCGGCGCCGGGCCGGAAGTCGAAGGCCGCGTGCAGCTGGCCCATGACCGCGGCGAAGTCCTCGGCCGAGAGAATCGAGGGCGTGCCGCCGCCCCAGTGCAGCCCGCTGACCGGCCGTCCGGGCCCCAGCACGTCGCGCAGCAGGCCGATCTCCAGGCGCAGCAGCTCGACATAGGCCGCGATCCGTTTGTAATTGTTGGCCACCGCCGTATGGCAGCCGCAGTACCAGCAGAGCTGGTGGCAGAAGGGCACATGCAGGTAGAGCGACAACGGCGTTTCCGCCGGCATCGCCTGCAGCCAGTCGCGGTAGACGGCGCCGTCCACCGCCGCGGAGAAGTGCGGGGCGGTCGGATAGCTGGTATAGCGGGGCGCCTGGGCCTCCGCCAGGCGGATCGGGATACTGGCCATGGTCGCCAGAATAGCCGCCGCCCCCCGCCCGGGCATTGACCTTGGTCAATCGGCTGGGCGCGAAAGGCGCGGAAACCCAACGTTTTCTCCGGCCCTTCCACAGAAAAGGCGGTCACCCTCGCACTTGTTGCGAGGGTCCATGGCAGACGCCGGGCGCCCGGCACAGCCATGGATCCCGGCTCGCGCTCGCGAAGGTTCGCTTGGCCGGGATGACAGCCTGAGATGATATGAGGAAAACGAGCGCTCAGCCCCCCGCCCGGCGGTCCTCCCGGATCATGTCGGCGGCCTTCTCGGCAATCATGAGGGTCGGGGCGTTGGTGTTGCCCGAGGTGATGGTCGGCATGACCGAGGCATCGGCGATGCGCAGGCCCTTGAGCCCGCGGGCCCTGAGGCGGGTATCGACCACCGCCCGGTCGTCGTCACCCATCTTGCAGGTGCCCACCGGGTGGAAGATCGTGGTGCCGATGTCCCCGGCGGCGTGGGCCAGCTCCTCCTCGCCGTCGATCGCGGCGCCGGGCTTGTACTCTTCCGGCCGGAAGCGGGCCAGCGACGGCGCCGCGCAGATCCGCCGGGTGAGGCGGATCGCCTGAGCCGCCACCTGGCGGTCGCCGGGGGCCGTCAGGTAGGCCGGCCTGATCACCGGGGCGTCGCGGAAGTCGGCGCTACGGATGTGGATGGTGCCGCGGCTCTCGGGCCTCAGGTTGCAGACCGAGGCGGTGATGGCCGGGAAGTCGTGCAGCGGGTCGCCGAACTTGTCGAGGCTCAAGGGCTGCACGTGATACTGCAGGTTCGGCGTCTCGCGCGCCGGGTCCGACTTCACGAAGGCGCCCAGCTGGCTCGGCGCCATGGAGAGCGGCCCGCTGCGGAACAGCAGGTATTCCAGGCCCATCGCCGCCTTGCCGATCAGGCTGTTGGCCTTCTGGTTCAGGGTGACGGTGTTCTCGACCTTGAAGATCATGCGCATCTGCAGGTGGTCCTGCAGGTTCTCGCCGACCCCGTTGAGCGCATGGGCAACGGCGATGCCGTGGTCCTGCAGCACCTCGGGACTGCCGATGCCGGAGAGCTCCAGCAGCTGCACCGAGCCGACCGAGCCGGCCGCCAGGATCACCTCGCCGCAGGCCCGGATGTGGCTGGGCGCGCCCTGCTGCAGGAAGTCGACACCAGTGACGCGCTTTCCGTCCAGCACCAGGCGCTCGGCCTGGGCATGGGTCAGCACGGTGAGATTGGGCCGGTTCATCACCGGCTTGAGGAAGGCCTTGGCGGTCGACCAGCGCACGCCGCGGCGCTGGTTCACCTGGAAGTAGCCGCAGCCCTCGTTGTCACCGCGGTTGAAGTCGTCGGTCGGGGGAATGCCGCACTCCGCCGCCGCCTTGCGGAAGGCATCGAGGATCTCCCAGGACAGGCGCTGCTCCTCGACGCGCCACTCGCCCGCAGCGCCATGGAAGTCGTCGCCGCCCTGGAAGTGGTCCTCGGAGCGCTTGAAGTAGGGCAGCACCTCGTCCCAGGACCAGCCCGCGTTGCCCAACTGGCGCCAGTGGTCATAGTCGCGCGCCTGGCCGCGCATGTAGATCATGCCGTTGATCGAGGAGCATCCGCCCAGCACCCGCCCGCGCGGGTAGTTGAGGGCGCGGCCGTTCAGCCCCGGCTCGGCCTCGGTCTTGTAGCACCAGTCGGTGCGCGGCGTGTTCTGGGTATAGAGATAGCCGACGGGCACGTGGATCCAGAACCAGGAGTCCTTGCCGCCGGCCTCGAGCAGCGCGACCTTCACCTCGGGATCGGCCGAGAGCCGGTTGGCCAGGCAGCAGCCGGCCGTGCCGGCCCCCACGATCACGTAGTCGAACTCGCCGGCGTCCTGCCTTTGGGCGTCCTGCCCGGCTCCCGCTGCGGCCATTCCCTCTTTCCTCTGTGCGCTTCTCTTAGATGCGACTCTCTCAGACCGGGACTATAGCATCGCGGGGCGAAGCCCGTTCAATCCTGCGCAACGGGTTTCGCCCCTCACCGCCGCTCGGCCACCGCGCTGGCCCATTCGGAGAGAAAGGCGCGGCGCTTCAGGGCATCGAGATAGACCAGCAGGCCAGGGCCGAGGCGCACCGGCAGCAGCGTGGTCTCCGCCTCGTCGGGCAGGGCGGGGCTGAGGATCGCCTCGTGCGCGATGATGCGCTGGCCCTCCTCGGAGAGCAGGAAGTCAATGAAGTCGGCGGCGGCCGCGGCGTTGTCGCTGGCCGCGGGAATGAGCGCCGTGCGCACCATCAGGAGGGTGTAGTCGCGCGGCAGCACGATATCGATCGGTGCTCCCGCGTCGCGCCGCGCCTGGGCGTAGGAGCCCAGCACGTTGTAGGCCAGGGCGATCTCGCCGCTGGCCACGCGGTCGAGCATCTCCGAGGAGCAGCAGGACAGCTCCGCCGAGAGGTTGCCGAAAATCTCCATGAGGCGCCAGTAGGTGTCGGACTGCAGGCTGTCCTGCGTCGCGAAGAGGTAGCCGAGGCCGGAGACATTCGGATCGTAGGTGGCGATGCGGCCCTTGAAGCGCTCCGGCTCACGGCGCAGCAGGTTGACCAGCTCGAAGCGCGACTGCGGGATCTTGAGGCCCTCGAAGGCCGCCTTGTTGTAGATCATCACCGCCGGCTCGCGGGTGAAGCCGAAGATGCGGTCGCGCCAGGTGGCCCAGCGCGGCAGCTGCGCCGTGGCGA
Source organism: Kiloniellaceae bacterium (assembly GCA_041565695.1). GTDB lineage: Bacteria > Pseudomonadota > Alphaproteobacteria > Kiloniellales > Kiloniellaceae > Pelagibius. The sequence continues at coordinate 3,240 of JBFGUI010000054.1, read as the reverse complement.
CCGAGCGGTGGGCCCGCGCGCGCCCGTCGTTGACCAGCTTGATCTGCAGGTCCATGGCCGAGGAGATGGCGAGGTCGTAGGCCGCGCCGTTGGCCGGCTCGTTGCCCTCCACCGCGCGGTAGACGCTGCGGCTGGTGGCCTGGTGATAGACCACGGCGACATCGCGGTGCTGGCGGCGGTAACCATCGATCAGACCTTCCATCACCTCCGCCTCGGTGGTGCCGATGATGTGCAGCAGCGGCGCCGCGTCCTTACCATTCAGCGCCGGATAGCGGCGCTCCGCCTCGATCTCGACGGCGCCGGCCAGCCCCGGCAGCAGGACCAGGGCGAGCGCGGCGAGCCAGCGCGGCAGACGTCGCCTCATGGCCGTTTCCTCAACGGCGGGAAGGTAAGACGCAGCCGCAGGCCCTGAGGCTCGTTGTCCTCCAGGCGCACCCGGCCGCGGTGCGCCAGCATGACCTGGCGCACGATGGAGAGGCCGAGGCCCGAGCCCATGGCCTCTCCCCCCGCCCCGCCGCGGCGGAAGCGTTGGAAGACCAGGTCGCGCTCCTCGCGCGGGATGCCCGGGCCGTGGTCGGCGATGACGATCTCCGGCGTCTTGCCGGCGCGTACCGTGACCGCGATGTAGTCGTCGGGCGGGCCGTACTTGATGGCGTTGTCGAGGCCGTTGCGGATGGCCTCCAGCAGGGCGATCTCGTCGCCCAGGATCTCCGCCCCCTCCTCCAGGTCGAGGCGGAAGTCGATGCCGCGCATCTCCGCCGTCACCTCCAGGTCGCGCACCGCGGTGCGCGCCAGGCCGGCGAGCGAGAGGCGCTGGCGCTCGGCCCGTTCGGCGCGGTAGGCGACCATGGCCTGGGTCAGCAGCTGGGTGGTGAGCTGCGAGGTCTCGTCGGCGGCCCGGCGCATGCGCTGCAGGCTTTCGCTGCTCACCTTGCCCTCGCCGGCCTTCAGCGCCACCTCGGCCTGCGCCTTGAGCGCGGCCAGCGGCGTGCGGATGCGGTGGGCGGCCTCGGCGATGAACTGCTGGCTGGTGTCGAGGGTGAGCCGCAGGCGTTCCACGAAGTCGTTGATCGCGTCGATCAGCGGCGCGATCTCGCGCGGCGCCGCGGTCTCGATGGGCGAGAAGTCGTCGCTCGCGCGCTCGGCCAGCGCCCGCTCGATGGCCCGCACCGGCTTCAGGGCGCGGGTGATGGCAATCCAGGCGAGCAGCCCGGCCAGGGCGAGGAATCCGAGGCCGACGCCGGCGGCGGAGAGCGCGATGTTGCTGGCCAGGATGCCGAAGGACTCGCGGGTCTGGGCGACGCTGATCAGCACCGTTGCGCGCTGGTCGCTGGTCAGGACCGAGCGCCGCGCCGTCGCCACGCGGACCGTGTCGCCGCGGTAGTCGGCGGTGAAAAAGCGCGGCACGTCCTCCTGCGGCGGCAGGGTGCCGCTCGGCAGATCCTCGTAGCCGGTGATCAGCTCGCCGCCCGCCGTGGCGATGCGATAGAACACCCGGTCCTCGCCGCTGAGGCCGAGCATCTCCAGGGCAGCGTAAGGCAGGTCGACGGTCAGCGTGCCGTCGGCCACGCGCACCTGCTCGGCGATGGCGATGGCCGAGGCGCCGAGGATGGTGTCCTGGGTCGAATCCGCGGCCCGACCGGCGACCGCCTGCACCGAGAGATAGAGCAGCACCGCGAGCCCGGAAAAGACCAGCAGAAGCTGGCCCAGCAGGCGCTGGCGCAGGGACCAGGGGGCGGTCATGCGCGGCCTTCTTCGCCGGTTTCCTCGCCGGCGGCTTCACGCAGGCGGTAGCCGAGGCCGCGTACGGTCTCGATCACCACGCCGCCGTCCTGGATCTTGCGGCGCAGTCGGCCGATGTAGACCTCTATGGCGTTCTCGCTGGCGTCCTCGGCCAGGCCGTAGAGCTTGTCCATCAACTGCGCCTTGGAGAACACCTGGCCGGGCGAGGAGACCAGCACTTCCAGGAGGCGCAGCTCGCGGCTGCGCAGGTCGAGCGGCTGGCCGGCCGCCGTCACTGCCGAGGCCGCCGCATCGAAGGTCAGCGTGCCGACCTGGATGGTGCTCTGGGTGTTGCCGTGGCGCCGCCGCATCACCGCGCGGCAGCGCGCGTCGAGCTCGGCCACGTCGAAGGGCTTGGTCATGTAGTCGTCGGCGCCGAGGTCGAGCAGGTGGACCCGGTCAGCGACCTGGGAGCGCGCGGTCAGCACCAGCACCGGCAGGTCGTTCGCGCCGCTGCGGATCGACTGCAGGATCTGCCGGCCGTCGCCGCCGGGCAGCATGATGTCCAGCACCACCAGGTCGTAGCCCGCCCCACCGGCTGCGACCGTCAGGAAGTCGCCGGCCTCCGGGGCCGTGCGGGCCCAGTCGACGGCATGGCCGTCGGCCCGGAAGTGGCGCTCCAGGGCGTCGCCCAGGTCCTCGTTGTCTTCTACCAGAAGTAGCCGCATGACCGGCCGCTCTACCTCATACCTTGAATTTGCCCAGCCGCCCGGGTGCGAGGCCGCGCGCGACAGGTTGGCGACAGTTTCCCGCGCTATGGTCTCTTCTGGCAAGCAAGGGTGGAAGCCCGATAATAAAGTACTGGGAGGACCGAATGCGACCCTTTCCCGCGCTGCGTGGCGATATCATCGCCACGGCGGAGAGGTTTCGCGCAAGTCGCCGCAGGCGCCGGGACCGAAGCCGGGTCCGCGCCGGCGCAACCGTTTTGCTGAACCCAATAACCGTTTGACAAGCCTTGTCGGTCGATTGGTATTTTCTTTGAAGAAATGCCGATCCAACGACAAGAACTCATCGGCCCGGTCAACTAGGACCACTTAGGGAGGAACCCAATGAAAACTTACCTTACCCGTCTGGCGGCGGGCGCTCTTCTGTCGGTCACCGTCGCGGGCCCCGCGGCGGCCGCCGAATGCATCGCCCCGGCCAACCCCGGCGGCGGCTGGGACTTCACCTGCCGTCAGATCGGCAAGATCCTCTATGACATCAAGCAGGTCGACCAGCCCGTCCAGGTCACCAACATGGCCGGCGGCGGCGGCGGCCTCGCCTTCTCGCATGTGGTCAACGAGCGCAGTTCCGACGCCGACCTGATCATCGCGGCTTCCTCGGCCACCACGACCCGTCTGGCCCAGAAGGCCTACGGCAGCGCCACCGCCGACCAGGTGCGCTTCGTCGGCGCCATCGGCGCCGATCCGGGCGTCATCGTCGTCGCGGCCAACAGCCCGCACAACAGCCTCAAGGATC
>JBFGUI010000053.1:0-18726 GCA_041565695.1 Kiloniellaceae bacterium | reverse complement strand
GCCCATCTGGCCGAGACCGATGAAGCCGACGGCGGCGGGAGGCGTCAGTTCCGCGTCGGCGCCGGGACCATCAACCAATGTCTGTCTCCTGAATTCCTGCCGGGAGATCGTAGTACGGCGCGCGCGAGGCTGTCAGACAAAATCGTTCCCGCACGGCCTGCTTCACGGCGTGACGGTCTGTCTTTCAGACCTGATGAAAGCCGTGCTTCTGCAGCAGTTCGATGATCAGTTTCATGGCCTCCTTGCGATGGGCCGTGTGCAGCGCGCGGGCGCGCCGCCTGTCGCCCGCCTTGATGGCCTCGAAGAGTGCGCGGTGGTCGCGGTTGGACTTGACGGGGGAGGGACGCAGGCGAACCGTCAGCATCCGCGCCCGGTGGACCTGGTCATTGTAGGACTCGACCAGTGCTTCGAGACGCCGGTTCGCTGACAGGGCGAGCAGCAGCTGGTGGAAGCGCTTGTCTGCGGCGGCCCAGGACTCGCGGTCGTCCGTCTCGAGCGCCGCCTCCATCTCGGCAAGGGTTCTTTCGACGGCCTTGACCTCTGCCTTGGTCAGCTTGCGGGCGGCAGCCTGCTCGGCCGCAAGTCCCTCGAGCTCCGTCAGGATCTGGTAGATCTCGCGCATGTCCTGGGCCGACAGCGGCAGGATCCGGATGCCGCGGCGCGGCCGCACCTCGACCAGGCCCTGCGCCTCAAGCACCATGGCGGCTTCGCGGACCGGCGTGCGCGACATGCCCAGCATATCCGCCAGCTCCGATTCCAGATAGCTCGCCCCGGCAGGCAGCCGGTTGCTCACGATCATGTCGCGCAGGACCGTCGTGGCGCGCTGGGTCTGGGAAGGCTGCTTGGCGGAGGCCTCTTGGTCCCTTGCTTCCTGCACGTCACCGGCTTTCATCGTCTTATGTCGATCCTCCGACCGGTTTCCGCCGAGCGATAGATCGCTTCTTCGATCTCCATGTTTCGCAGGTAGGACTCGGCTTCGTTTTCCAGCTGCGCGCCGTCCAGCAAAGCATCCACCACATGACGCTGCAGTGCCAGCACGCAGTCGCCGCCGAAGCCCTGATTCGGCGGCGGCGGCGCCAGAAGTCGCCAGTCGTTCGTGCCTCTCTCACGCACTCGCAGGCTGCCATCGCCCAGCAGTTGTATTTCTCCCGCCGTGCCTTCGACGCTGCATTCGCCCATGGTGCGGCGGCGGTCCTCGGCGACGTGGTCGAGCAGGCGGTTGCCGTCGAACAGGGCGCGGGCACCGTCGGCATAGCCGAAGACGAAGTAGCCGGCATCTTCGCCTGCGATTGCCGGATTGAGTCGGCGCAGGTCGGCGTAGACGAGCTCGGGCTCGCCAAGCAGGAAGCGAAAGGTGTCGATCCAGTGCACGCCGGTCTCGTGGATCAGGAAGCGCGGCATCGTCTGGAAGTAGGGCTGGCGGTCGAGATAGGCCCCAGGGCCCTGGCCGTCGCCGGGGCGCAGGCGAAAGGTGACCTGCAGCAGCTGACCGAGGCGGCCGGCGTCGATCTCACGCCGCAGGCGGCGGTACCAGGGCTGGAAGCGGAAGTTCTCGTGCACCACCAGGGGCACGCCGGCGCCCGCCGCCAGCGCCTGGCCGCGTTTGGCCAGCGCCAGGCTGCCGCAGAACGGCTTCTGGCAGATAATTGCTTTGGCGCCGGCGTCGAGCGCCAGGGCGATCATGTCGAGGTGGGTGTCCGGCGGCGTAACGATGTCCACCAGGTCCGGCTGCAGCTCGGCCAGCATCGCTGCGGCGTCGCTGAAGGCGGCAGCGCCGACAGCCTTCGCTTTGGTCAGGTCCCGATCCGCAACGCCGACCAGCTCGGCGCGGTCGAGCCGCTGCCAGGCATCGTAGTGGAAGCGACTGAAATAGCCGGCGCCGAGACCCGCCACGCGCAGCGGTGCTGTGAGGCCGGCAGCCGTCATCGCGGAATCGCGTCGAGCGCGTCGGCGACCGCCGCCGCCGCCGCCTCGGTGCCGGCCGTGCCGCCCAGGTCGGGGGTCAGAAACTCGCCCTTGGCGATGGTGCGCTCGACCGCCTGGCGCAGCCGGTTGCCGGCCTCGGTCACTTGCGGCAGGCCGCGTTGATCGCCCAGCCAGTCCAGCATCATGGCGGCCGAGAGGATCATCGCCATCGGATTGGCCGTGGCCTTGCCGACGATGTCGGGGGCGCTGCCATGGCAGGGCTGGAAGACCGCGTGGTGCTCGCCGATGTCGGCGGAGGGCGCGACGCCAAGGCCGCCCATGAGGCCGGCACCCAGGTCGGAGAGGATGTCGCCGAACATGTTCTCGGTGACCAGAACGTCGAAATCCCAGGGCTTCTGCACCATCCACAGCGCGGTGGCGTCCACGTAGATTGCTTCGGCGGTGATATCGGGATGCCTGGCGGCCTCCTCCTGGAAAAGCTTGCGGAAGAAGGCGAAGGCGCGGAACACGTTGGCCTTGTCGACGCAGCTGACGTGACCCCGGCCGCGGCCCGCCGCGCGGCGACGCTCGGCGAGGCGGAAGGCATAGGCGAAAAGCTTCTGCGAGACAGCCCGGGTGATCACCAGGGTCTCGCGGGCCTCCTCTTCGCTGACTTCGCCGCGGCCCAGCGACCAGAACAGCCCCTCGGTCGACTCCCGGATCAGCAGGAAGTCGATGGCCCGGCCCTGCGGGATCTTCAGGGGCGAGTTCTGGCCCGGCGCAACGACGACCGGCCGCAGGCCGGCGAAGAGGTTGAGCTCCTGGCGCAGTTCCAGCTGCGGGGCGATCTCGGTGCCGTCGGGATAGCGGATCGACGGCAGGCCCATGGCCGAGAGCAGGATGGCATCGGCGGCCCGCGCCGCTTCCATGGAGCCGGACGGCAGGGACTCCCCGCTCTTGGCATAGTGCGCCGCGCCGGCCGGAAGGGACTGGAATTGAAAGCTGAATCCGTCATACTGGGCGGTAAGGCGCTGGAGCAGATCCAGCGTCGGCGCCATGATTTCCGGGCCGATGCCGTCGCCCTCGAAGACGGCGACTTCGAACTCTTCGGCCATTGCACCTCCCTTTTTTCAGCAGAATCTGCAGCTCTTTGATCGCTGCCCAGCCCGGCACAGGCAGCCCCGCTGGGAACAACAATGCATTTTTTAACGTATACATTATGCGGATCGGCAACGTTGCGCAAGGCGCGCCGACCGGGCGGACACTACGAGCCGGCCAAGAAAAAAGGGGCGCCGACGGACATCGGCACCCCCGTAGGCGTTGTGTGTTTCGAGGGAACAGGCGGCCTGCAGGTATCACCTGGCTCCGCTCTGCGGAGTCCGGATGTCAGCTGCCCGCCCGATGCGGCCTGGCGAAGTCGACATCGCCCCTCATGCCGGCTTCGTAGTGGCCCGGGACATTGCAGGCGAACTCGAGATCGCTCGCCGCCGCAAAGCGCCAGACGAGCTCCTTGGTCTCGCCGGGCTCGAGCAGCACGCTGTTGGGGTCGTCGTGGGCGGCCCCGTGCATGTCCGACGTCCGGCCGTGCATCGTCATTGCGTCGTGATTCAGGCCGGTCGGGGTCATTGTTCCCTGTTCCATCATGGCCAGCATCTCTTCCTGGTGCGCGGCATGCATTGTCGCCGTGCCGATGTTGAACTCATGCAGGAAGTCGCCGGCGTTTACGACGACAAAGCGGATCGTCTCGCCCGGGCGGACGGAAAAGCTTTCCGGCTCGAAGAAGTTGTCGCCCATCACGATCTCGATGGTGCGGTCGACTTCGCCAGCCTTGCCCGGTGCGCCGAATTTCATCGCATGCTTATGCCCATGGCCCTGCGGTTCGGCGCCGTGCCCGCCGGCATGTGAACCGGCGGCGAGGGCAGGCCCGGCGGTCGCGAGGGTAGTGGCGGCTACGAAGGCGAAAACAGCTTTGATCGGTACAGATCTCATAGATACGGATTCCTTGCTCTTATCTGGCTGTCGGAAGCCGGCGCGCCGGACTTTCGCGGCGTCGGCAGCACTATCGCTCACGCTGGCCGGCCGCTGGACAACCTGGTCCAAAACGATGTCCATTGGGTCGTCGCGATTGACCGGTCGGGTCCGCCGTCGCAGTGCGGGCGGTGCATGCGGACCGGGGTCGCGGAAGGATCAGCAGGAAAGCCGTGGTGGCGGCGGGTCGAAGCTGGCGTAGATCTGCCGCAGCCGGCTGCTGTGCTGTGCGGGTACCGGATCGGATGTGAAGCTGGACAGCACCAGCGCCGAGGACCGCAGCACCGGGTGGAAATGGTGGGCACAGTCGGCCTTGCCGCTCGACTTGGGGGCGTGGTGGCTGTGGCCGGCGCCCGCCGCCCCGTCGTGGTCCGAGACGGCGCAGGAAACATCGAGAAGGCCGCTGCCCGCGAGGTCGGCGGGCGGGTGAGCATGGGACGGGTGGAGGCCGAGCGACATCGAAAGCGCCGCGACGATCATCACGGCACGCAGCGCTCGGGCGGCCCCCCGCGATATCCATTTGCGTACATTCATGTCTGTTCGCCCGGATTTCATCTCGAAAGGAGACATGGAGTTTCCCCCTACTGGAAGGTCAACCCCGAACCCTATGATTCCGTGGAGTCTTCTCGAAAAATGACCATTTCCGACGGCCGGATCTGACGGCAGCCGTCACGCTAAGACTGACGCCGTCGGGTTAACGGGTGGTGAAGGGCGCCGTCCGCCTGGCGGTTTCCCTGCCGGGAGGCGCCGCCTCGGGCCCTTGACCTTCCAGTGACTGGAAAGCCTAACTAGACCCCAGATTGCCGGCGCGGGGGCCGGCAAAACCAGCAGAAGGCCCGACATATGACCTGCCCAGCACAGGGGCACAGCCACAGCGCGGCGGAAGTCGTCCGCGACCCGGTCTGCGCCATGACCGTGGATCCGGCGGCCGGCAAGCCGACCCATGAGCACGGCGGCCACCTCTATCATTTCTGCGCGACGGGGTGCCGCGACAAATTCGCCGCGGCTCCGGAGGACTTTGTATCCGCCGAAGACCCTGTCTGCGGCATGTCGGTGGACCGGGCCACCGCGCGCCACGTCGCCAAGCACGAGGGGCAGCGCTTCTACTTCTGCGCCGCGGGATGCCAGCAAAAGTTCGAGGCGGAGCCGGCCAAATACCTTGCCGGCCGGCCGGCGCCCGAGCCCATGCCGGCCGGTACCCTCTACACCTGCCCCATGCACCCAGAGATCGTTCAGGAGGGGCCGGGCGACTGCCCGCTCTGCGGTATGGCGCTCGAGCCCATGGGCATTCCTGCAGGTGATGAAGGGCCCAATCCGGAGCTGGTCGACTTCACGCGTCGTTTCTGGATCGGCGCCGTGCTGACGCTGCCGATCCTTCTGCTCGCCATGGGTCCCCATCTCGGATTGCCGCTGCGGGTCTGGCTGGGCGAGGCCGCGGCTTCGTGGACCGAGTTGATCCTGGCGACGCCGGTGGTGCTCTGGGCCGGCTGGCCGTTCTTCCAGCGCGGCTGGAAGTCGATCCTCAACCGCAGCCTCAACATGTTCACCCTCATCGCCATGGGCGTCGGCGCCGCCTATGCCTTCAGCCTGGTGGCGACCATTATTCCGCAGGCCTTCCCGGTCGGCTTCCGCGACGCCGGCGGGCATGTCGGCGTCTACTACGAGGCGGCGGCGGTCATCATCGTGCTGGTGCTGCTCGGGCAGATCCTGGAACTCCGGGCGCGTGAGCGCACCGGCGGGGCGATCCGCGCGCTGCTCGACCTCGCGGCCAAGACGGCGCGGGTGCTCCGTCCCGACGGACGCGAGGAGGAAATTCCCTTGGAGGACGTCAATGTCGGCGACCACCTGCGGGTGCGCCCCGGCGACAAGGTGCCGGTGGACGGCGTGGTCGTCGAGGGCCACTCCTCGGTCGACGAGTCCATGCTCACCGGTGAGCCGGTGCCGGTCGAAAAGGCGGCGGGCGACAGCGTCACTGGCGCGACCATCAACGGCAGCGGCTCGCTGGTTATCGAGGCGCGGCGCGTCGGTGCCGACACGGTGCTGTCGCAGATCGTCGAGATGGTCGCCCAGGCGCAGCGCAGCCGCGCGCCGATCCAGAAGCTGGCCGATCAGGTGGCCGGCTATTTCGTGCCGACGGTCGTGCTCGTCGCTGTCGTCGCCTTCATCGCCTGGGCGGTCTGGGGTCCCCCGCCGGCCCTGGCCTATGCCCTGGTCTCCGCCGTGTCGGTCCTGATCATCGCCTGTCCCTGCGCCCTCGGCCTGGCGACGCCGATGTCGATCATGACGGCGACGGGGCGCGGTGCCCAGGCTGGCGTGCTGATCAAGAACGCCGAGGCGCTGGAGCGCTTTGCCAAGGTCGACACCCTGATCGTCGACAAGACCGGGACCCTGACCCTGGGCAAGCCGAAACTGGTGGCAGTGCTGCCGGAGCAGGGAGTGGGCGAAGACGAGCTGCTGCGCCTGGCGGCCTCGCTGGAGCGCGGCAGCGAGCACCCCCTGGCCGAAGCCATCGTCGGCGGCGCCGAGGCGCGCGGCCTGACCCTGGCCAAGGCGGAGGATTTTGAGGCGATCACCGGAAAGGGCGTCATCGGCCGGGTCGACGGCAAGGCCGTGGCACTCGGCAATGCGAAGCTGGTGGCGGCCCTCGGCCTCGACGGCGAGGCCGCCTCGCGCCAGGCCGAGGCGCGCCGCGACCAGGGCGAGACGGTGATGTTCGTCGCGGTCGAGGGCCGGATTGCCGGCCTGGTGAGCGTTGCCGATCCGGTCAAGGAGACGACCCCGGCTGCCTTGAAGGCACTGCACGACGAGGGCCTGCGCATCGTCATGGTGACCGGCGACAACGAGCGCACCGCCAAGGCCGTGGCCGCGCGCCTCGGCATCGACGAGATCCGTGCCGACGTGCTGCCGGAAGACAAGGCGCGGATCATCAAGGAACTGCAGGCTGGCGGCAGCAAGGTCGCCATGGCCGGCGACGGCGTCAACGACGCGCCGGCCCTGGCCCAGGCGGACGTGGGCATCGCCATGGGCACCGGCGCCGACGTCGCCATCGAAAGCGCCGGCTTCACCCTGGTGAAGGGCGATCTGACGGCGATCGTGCGGGCCCGGCGGCTGGCCCAGGCCACCATGCGCAATATCCGGCAGAACCTCTTCTTCGCCTTTGTCTACAACGCGGCGGGTGTGCCGATTGCGGCGGGGGTGCTCTTCCCCTTTCTCGGCATCCTGCTGTCACCGATCATCGCGGCAGCGGCGATGAGCCTTTCCTCGGTCTCCGTAGTGGGTAATGCGCTGAGATTGCGCCAGGTCAAGTTGTGACCGGCGAAATGACGCTATGCTGACCCTCAAGCTCGATAAACCTGCCAAGCGGAAGACTGCAATGCCTCCAAGTGATAGAAGAAAGTTTCTCCAGATCCTGCGCGGGCTCGGCGCCGGCGCGGTGATGTCGGGGATGGCCCTTATGCTGCTTCCGGTTGCGCCCGCCGCGGCCGAGGAGAGCCAGGTCACGGTCTTCAAGTCGCCCTATTGCGGCTGCTGCGCCAAGTGGGTCGATCACATGCGTGCCGCCGGCTTCACCGTCGCCGTGCGCGACATGGAGGACCTCACCTCGGTGAAGAAGATGGCCGGCGTCCCTGCCGAGCTGGAGTCCTGCCACACGGCCAGCGTCGGCGGCTACATCATCGAAGGCCATGTCCCGCCGGAAGCGGTGCGCCGACTGCTGAGCGGCGAGACCGGATATCGCGGCCTCGCCGTCCCCGGCATGCCCAGCGGTTCGCCCGGCATGGAGGGCGGCACGCCGGAGCCCTACGTCGTTTACGGCTTCGATGCCAGCGGCCGGGCCGAGCCCGTCATGTCGGTGCCGGCCCGCTAGGCGCCTTTCCCGGAAACCTGCCGCCGGGCACCCGGCCGGCCTTGCTGTCGCGCCCGACCGCGCCATGCTTTAGGCTCTCCGTCAAGGGTGCGGAAGTAATGAGCATGCGAGGGCGGTATGGCCACGGCGGCAAAACGGGAAAACGATGCGCAGTGGACCCTCCGGACGCTGCTCGATGAAATCGCGCGCTTCGGCGATCATCCGGCACTGCTGACCGTCGCCGGCGAGACGGCGACGGTGTGGACCTATGCCGAGCTCGTCGATCGCTCGCGGCGGCTGGCCAGCGGACTGTGCCGGGCCGGCCTGACCCCGGGAGAGCCCGTCTTCCTGATGGGCGAGGCGAGCCCCGGCTGGGTCGCGGTGCGTCTCGCGCTCGGCGCCGCAGGTGCGCTCGCTGTGCCCTGCGACCACCTCTCGTCAGCGGAAGAGGTGCGGACACTGATCGCCGACAGCGGCTGCCGGCGCGCCTTCGTCGACGCCGCTTTCGTGCCTCTGCTGCAGGAGGTCACCGGCGGCGCTGTCGAGCTGCACGTGATGGACGAAGAAGCGCCGGCGGAGGGGCCGCCGTCCTGGCGCACGCTGCTGACGCAGGAGCCGGAGGCGCTGCCGCCCTTCGACGACACGGCGCCGGCCATGCTGATCTATACTTCCGGCACCACCGGCGCGCCGAAAAGCTTTTCCCTCAACAGCGCAAACATTCACGCCAACGTAGCCGGTCTGGTCGCCGAAGGGCTGATCGGGCCGGGTGACAACGTGCTGCTGCCGCTGCCGCTGCACCACGTCTACCCCTTCGTCGTCGGCTTGCTGGTGCCGCTCGCCTCAGGCGCGGCGGTGGTGTTTCCCGAGGGCCTCACCGGGCCACAGATCGCCCAGGCCCTGCGCCGGGGACAGGCCAGCGTCATCGTCGGCGTGCCGCGCCTCTACGGCGCCCTGGTCGCCGGCCTGGAAGCCCAGCTCGCCGCGCGGGGCCGCCTCGTGGCGCGGCTCTTCGGCTCGCTGCTCGACCTTTCGATCTGGCTGCGACGGCGTTTCGGCTGGCGCGTCGGGCGCCGGCTGTTCGGCCCGCTGCTGCGGCGGGTCGGTCCGCGGCTGCGGATCCTGGTTTCCGGCGGTGCCGCGCTCGAAGAAAAGCTGATCTGGAGGCTGGAGGGGCTCGGCTGGTCGGTACGCAACGGCTACGGCCTGGCCGAGACCGCCTCGACGTTCACCGGCAACCTGCCGGGGCGCGAGCGCATCGGCAGCGAAGGCCAGCCGTTTCAGGGCGGCGAAGTCCGCATCAGCGATCCCGACGACGAGGGCGTGGGCGAGATTCAGCTGCGCGGCCCGAACGTCTTTGGCGGCTACCGCAACAACCCGGAGGCCAACCGCGCGGCCTTCACCGACGATGGCTGGTTCCGCACCGGCGATCTGGGTTGCCTCGACGACGATGGCTTTCTCTATTTTCGCGGCCGCACCAAGGAGCTGATCGTTCTCGGCGGCGGCAAGAACGTCTTTCCCGAGAACCTGGAAAGGATCTACGGCACCAGCCCCTTCATCGAGGAGATCGCCGTGCTGGAGCATGGCGGTGCGCTGCACGCCCTGGTGAGACCCGATATCGAGGCGATCCGGCAGAGCGGCACGCCACGGATCGAGGACTCCCTGCGGGTCGCCCTGAGCAGCGCCGCACAGCACCTGCCGAGCTACCAGCGGCTCGCCGGCTATGCCATCGTGCGCGAGCCCCTGCCGCGCACGCGCCTCGGCAAGTACCGGCGTTTCCTGCTGCCGCAGATCTACGAACGGGCGCGCAGCGGTGCGGCCCCGGCGCAGCCGGCCGCGCCGAGCGCAGCCGACCGCGCCTTCCTCGAGCGGCCCCTGGCGCGGCAGGTCTGGAAGATCCTGGCGGCGCGCTATCCCAAGGCGCCGCTCGCCCTCGATGCCAGCCTGCAGCTCGACCTCGGCATCGATTCGCTCGAGTGGATCAATCTGTCGCTGGAGTTCGAGCGGCGGCTCGGCGTGCATCTCGTCGAAGACGACCTTGCCGAGGTGGACAGCCTGCGCGACCTCGTGATCATGATCGAGCGGGCGGCCGAACGGCCGGCCATGCCCGCGGCGACACCCGGCGGAACAGCCATCCTCGATGCCGAGCGCCGGCACTGGATACGGCCCGGCCATCTCGGCCACCGCCTCCTGGCCGCGGCGCTCTTCGGGCTCAACTGGCTGATCATGAAGGCGCTGTTCCGGCTGCGCAGGCAGGGACTCGATCTTCCGCTGCCGCAGGGCTGCTTCATCATCGTCGCCAACCACGTGAGCGACCTTGATCCACTCGCCATGGCCGCGGCGCTGCCCTTCGCCACGATGCAGCGGATCTACTGGGGCGGCGACGTGGCGCGGCTTTTCTCGGGTCCTGTCCGGCGCTTCTTCTGCCGTGCCGTCCATATCTTTCCGGTCGACGAACGGTCTCCCGCCACGTCGCTCGCCCTGGCGCAGGAGGTGCTGAAACGGGGCGACGCCCTCATCTGGTTCCCCGAATCCTGGCGCTCGCCGAATGGCGAGCTGCAGCCCTTCCTGCCGGGCATCGGCACGCTGGTCGAGGAGAGCGGCGCGACGGTGCTGCCGGCCTACATCGACGGCACGTTCGAGGCTATGCCGCGCTGGGCACGGCTGCCGCGCCCGCATCCCATCACCGTCCGCTTCGGCGCGCCGATCAGCGCCGCCGAGCTGGCGCTCGGCGAGGAAGAGACCGCCGCGGCCAGGATTACCCGAAGCCTCGAGGATGCGGTCGCCGAGCTGGCGCCGGGTGACTAGAGAGGGCGCGCGGCCCGCACCCGCTGGCGCTTGCCCATGTGCTCCGGCCGTCTTTCGATGACCGCGCGGAACGTGACCTCGATCGGCGGCGGCTCGGCGCCGAGTCTGCGGACCACGCTGCGAAGCTCATCGATCAGCCGATTCCGAAGGGCTTCGCGGTTCACCGCTGCGCGGGGCACGGCCAGCAGTTCGATCTTTCTTGCATCGTGGTGCAGTTCATACTCGACAAGCTCCGACATGACGTCGAGGCGGCAGGTGAAGGCGATCGGCGGTACATCGACACTTCGGCCATCGTCGCTCTGCAGGCGCAACGCCTGCTCGCTGCGCCCGGCGATCTCCGTGATCCGGGCGAAGGGCCGTCCGCAGGCGCAGGGGGCTTGCGTTACCGTGATCGCGTCGGTCACCTCGTAGCGGATCAGCGGCTGCACCCGGTTGTAGAGGTTCGTCAGCAGATAGCGGTTCCCCGGCGCTCCGGGGGCGACGTGGCTTCCCGCCGCGTCCAGGACCTCGACGATCGAGAGATCCTCGAAGACGTGCAGGCCGGCATGCGCGGTGCATTCGCAGGCGACATGCGGTTCCTCGGTCAGCCCGTAGTGGTCGAAGACCGGGGCTTCCCAGGCCTCGGCGATGCGCCGGCGCATGGCCGGATCGAGCGTCTCGCTGTGGGTCATGACCACCTCGGGGTGGATGTCGAGGCGCCCTTCGATCTGTGCTTCGGCCAGTAAAGCGGCAAGCGAGGGATAGGGCATCAGCACCTGGGGCTGGAAACGCTGCAGGGCAGCGATCATCTCGGTCAGGGGCTGGGTGGCGCTGAGCGCCACAACGCGGAACAGCCCGACGTCGCCGCTCTCCGGCAGCGAGCGGCTGATGTGCGCCGCGGTATCGGCGCCGATCGAGCAGATCCGCAGGCGCCGCGGCAGGCGCGGGTGCAGGCCGGCGAAACGCTGCCAGCGAATGGTGTTGGCCAGCACCGTTCGCCAGGCCGGCCTGTCGTAGACGAAGACGCCGCGCCGGCCCGAGGTGCCGGTGGTCGACAGCACCCGGTAATCGGCGAGGAAGGAACTGCCCCTGTTTCCATCGATATGGGCTTCCAGGTCCTGCAGCTTCAGGCGCGGATCGGTGACGATGTCCGCGAAGTTCTCCATCACGCTGCCTTTGTCGATCGTCGGCAGCGTCTGCAGGTCGATGATGCGGTCAAGCGGCAGTCCGGCATAGAGCCGGCGGTAGAAGGGGGACTGGGCGGCGGCGTGGCGCACCATGGTTTCCAGCTTCGTCTGCTGGTGACGCGCCAGCTCGGCGCGGGTCCAGCGGTCGTGGGCGCCAAGATGCCAGGCACCCAGCAGGGCGCCGGCCACATCCTGGATCTGCTTCAGCCGTAACGTCGACATGGTCCGGTCTGGTTGCGGGTCAGGGCTGCAGCCACTGCCGCCGAAACGGCAGTGCCGCTGGCCGCAGAGCTCAAGCCGCACCGCCCGGCGGTACGGGCTTCGCCTCGATCCTGTTGTGCACGCGGTCGACGCCGAACACGTACCAGGCATCGGCCTCGGCCATCTCCCGCTCGCTTTCGCTGGGCACCAGCCCGGCCAGGGTGACCACGGCGTCGACCGTGCCGACGATGATCTGACCGGCATTCACGAAGGGGTCCTTTTCCAGGGCCATGCGCACGGCGCCGGTGATCTCGGCGTCGTTGTCGTCCTCCTCCGGCGTGATGCCGAGGCCGTTGATTACGTCGCGGCTGCCGGGCACCCACCAGGCCAGGAGGCCGGCGAGGCGCTTGAACTCAAGCCCCGGCACCTCGCCGTCGAGGGTGACGACGCCGTCGGAAACGGAAATCCGGATCCAACCGCGCCGGCGGTCCGGCGGCTCGCGGACGCTCCGCTCCGCGCCCTTCACCACCTCGCTAAGCGCCAGTTCCGCAAAGGCCGGCTCCTGTTCCAGGGCGCGGCGCACCAGGTCGCGCACCCGGCCATCCCCCATCCGCTCTGCCGGCGCGACGTGCAGGCGGTCGACGATGCCTTCCACGCCGGCCACCGCGGCGGCATGCTCCAGGGCCAGCTTCTTGGCCGCCAGGCTGGCCATCTCGCCTTCCAGGGTCAGGGTGCCGGCCTCGAAGGACATCTTGGGGTGACCCGCCTGCGGGCCGATACGCGGTTCGCTGTCCAGGGCCCGGCGGATGGCAGCGATGACGCTTTCCTGATCTGACATGGCTGCGGCTTCCAGCTCGAAGAACTGCACAGCATGCTGCGATGCTCCATGCCGCAAGGCCTTGATGCAGGTCAAGGACGGCACAGGGCGCGATCGCTGGGATAGATTGGCGCTGAGGAGGCCGTTTCATGCCGGTGACCAATTCGGACATCGCGGAGGTCCTGAACCGCATCGCCGAGCTGCTTGAACTCGAAGGCGCCAATCCGTTTCGCATCCGTGCCTATCGCAACGCGGCCCGGACAGTGACGGGCCTCTCGCGGCCCATCGGGTCCATGTTGACCGAGGGTGCGGACCTCTCCGAACTGCCGGGCATCGGCAAGGATCTGGCCGCCAAGATAACGGAAATTTCGGAGACCGGGCACCTGCGTTTCCTCGACGAGATCGAGGGGCGTACGCCGCCCGGCCTGGCCAAGCTGCTCGGCGTCCCTGGCCTGGGCCCGAAGCGGGTGCAGGCGCTCTATACGGCGCTGGGAGTCGATGACCTGGACAAGCTGGTTGCCGCCGCCAAGGCTGGCAAGCTGCGCCGGCTGCCCGGTTTCGGCGCGAAGAGCGAGGAAAAGATTCTGCGGGGACTGAAGACGCGCGGCGCGGAGGAGCACCGCATGGCCTGGTCGCGCGCCGAAGAGGTCGCCCTGCCCCTGGTCGACTACCTGACAGCGGTCAGGGGCGTCAAACAGGTCACGGTGGCCGGCAGCTACCGGCGCCACAGGGAGACCGTGGGGGATCTGGACATTCTGGCGACCGCCGCCGAGGGCGCCCCGGTCATCGAACGCTTTGTCGCCTACGAGGATGTCGCCGAGGTGGTCTCACAGGGTGCTACGCGCTCCACCGTCGTGCTGCGCAACGGGCTTCAGGTGGACCTGCGGGTGGTGCGCGCAGCCAGCTACGGAGCGGCGCTGCACTATTTCACCGGCTCCAAGGCGCACAACATCGCGGTGCGCAAGATGGGCGTCGCCAAGGGCCTCAAGATCAACGAATACGGGGTGTTCAAGGGCGAAAAGCGCATTGCCGGGCGCAGCGAAAAGGAGGTCTATGCCCAGGTCGGCCTGCCCTACATCGAGCCGGAGCTGCGCGAGAACCAGGGCGAGATCGAAGCGGCGCGGCGCAAAGGCCTGCCCAAGCTGGTGCGCCTTGAGGACATCAAGGGCGACCTGCACACCCACAGCAAGGCGAGCGACGGCCATGCCTCCATCGCGGAGATGGCCGAAGCCGCGAAGTCGCGGGGCTACGCCTACTTCGCGGTCAGCGACCACAGCAAGAAGGTGACCATCGCCCACGGCCTGGACGCCAAGCGGCTGGCGCGTCAGGTCGATCAGATCGACCGCCTGAACGATGAACTCAAGGGAATCCGCGTGCTGAAGTCGGTCGAGGTCGATATCCTGGAGGACGGCCGGCTTGATCTGCCGGACTCGATCCTAGAGCGGCTCGATCTGCGGGTCTGCGCCGTGCATTCGAAGTTCGACCTGCCGCGCGACAAGCAGACCGAACGTATCATCCGCGCCATGGACAACCCGCTCTTCAACGTCCTGGCCCATCCGACGGGCCGCCTGATCGGTTCGCGGGCGGCCTGCGAGATCGACATGGAGCGGGTCATGAAGGCGGCGCAGGAAAGAGGCTGCATCCTCGAAGTCAATGCGCAGCCGGAGCGGCTCGATCTCACTGATATGCACTGCCGCATGGCCAAGGACCTCGGGGTCAAGGTGGCGATCTCGACGGACGCCCACAGCACGGGCGATCTCGGCCTGCTGCGCTTCGGGATCTCCCAGGCCCGGCGCGGCTGGCTGGAGGCGGAGGACGTGATCAACACCCGGTCCTGGCGGGAGGTGGCGAAGCTGCTGCGTCGCTAGACCGCTGAGTGCTGCCTGCGCCAGATCGGCAGCGCGCCGGCGGCGGGCAGGAAATCGCCGACCTCCTGCGGCAGGCGCTCGTGGGCGCCGAGCACCAGCAAGCCGCCGGGTACGACGCGCCGGGAAATCTCCGCCAGCAGGCGGCGCTGCAGGTCCTCGGCGAAATAGGTGAAGACCAGGTTGCGGCAGAGCACCAGGTCGAAAGGTCCCTCGGGCAGAACCTCTCGGATGTCCTGGCGGCGGAAGACAATGTCACGGCGGAATTCCGGACGCAGGCAGAGGACATCACGACCGCGGATGAAGGCCTGGGCCGGCCAGCTGTCCGGTGCGTCCTTCAGCGAACCCGGCGGGTAGCAGGCCGCGGCGGCGCGGGCCAGCATGACCTCGTCGACGTCGGTGGCGAGAATAGTGAGCCGCAGCTGCGGATAGCGCGCCTGCAGAGCGAGAACCCAGATAAGGCGCAGGCTGTAGACTTCTTCGCCGGAGGCGCAGCCGGCGGACCAGCAGCGCAGGACCTGGCCGCCGCCACGCAGGCAACGCTCAGCCAGGTCGGGCAGCAGCCGAGCGGCGAGCGCATCGAAGACGCCCCGGTCGCGGTAGAACCGCGAGATCGGAATGCGGCAGAAGGCATCGAGCCGCGCCCGTTCCTCGGGGCTGCGTGCCAGCAGGTCCCGGTAGGCGGCAAGGTCGGCAAGCCCGAGTTCGCGCAGCCGCCGGCCCACTCTCTTGCAGACGGTGCGCCGCACCTTGCGATAGCCGGCCCACTTCAGTCCCAGCCCCGGCAATTCGGCCTGAAGAAAGCGAACGCAGATGTCGTCTTTCACAGCAGGTCGGCGCGGCTAGGAAGCGGCGCGCCCCTGCGGCGCGGCCGGAACTTCCCCGCGGCCCGCGAAGGCCTCCGCCACTTCCCGGCGCAGGCGTGCCGCCGCGCCGGCGTAGCGGGGCGAGAAATGAAAGGGCTCCAGGCGTCGCGCCCCCGCCAGGCGGCCGAGGGTGCCGGCCTGGACCGTCGTAAGGTGTTTGCGGTCGGCGGCGCGCACCGAGTCCGCCGCCGCGAAGCTGGCCTCGATGAAAAGAATATCCGCGTTGCGGGCCAGGGCGACGATACGGGCGCGGTTCTCCTCGGTGAAGGCGGCGTCGACCACATAGGCGATCTTCTGTCCGGGCACGATTTCCAGGACCCGTTCCTTGAGCATGCCGAGCGGCAGAAGGCGATCGCCCCGGCCGTCACCTCGGCCGTCCGGCTGCGGCGAGACGACGCGGATTTCGCTGTCATCCGGCAGGCCGCGCAGCACGGCGTCCTTCAGGTCGCGCAGCCAGGGGCCGACCGGCAGACCCAGGTCCGCCAGCCTGCTCTTCCAGACATTCACGTGCGCGGTTTCCTCCAATGCATAGGCCAGGCAGGGGGTGCCGTGATCGAGCACGGCGGCGCGCACCCTGAGCCGGGCATCCTCCAGCACGGTGCCGTCGCTGAGCGGGATCTCTCCACCGTGTTCACGATGGAACCGGTTCTTGAGGCGGTACTTCGCCGTCTTCGCCGACTGCGCGGCGCACACTTCGGTCACCTCGAAGACCAGGTCCGTGGTAAAGCGCTCGGTCAGGTTCCAGGTATAGCCGGCAAGACGCTGGCCGACCGCCTCGATGATTCCGGTCGGGCCGCAGATCCGCACGACCTGCTCGCGGCCGACCAGGGTGCGCAGGACCTGGTCGAAGCCGATGAAGTGGTCGATATGCATATGCGAGACGAAGATGTCGCTGAGCCGCAGGATCTTGCGCGGCGGCAGGGCATGCAGATCGCCGAGGTCGAACAGCAGGCCGCGGCGGTCGAACTTCAGCTCGACGTAGACCCCCGGGTCGCCGAAGGGGTCGTTCACCAGGAAAGGGTGCAGCAGCGGGGTCATCGCCTGCCTATGAAAGCCCGCCCTGCCGCATTGCGCAAGCGCGCCTCGAGGTCACACCCAGCGGCGCAGGCGCATCGCGGCTTCGATCCGCTTGCGCGCCAGGGCAAGGGCCGCCTCCCGCGGTGCGATCTGCCCGTCGCGGCTGGTTTCCAGGACCGCACGGGTGTTCTTGCGCACCATTTCCTCGATGGTCTCGAAGGCCTGACGCCGGCTGCCGCCGCGGTATTCGACCGCGCCGCAGATGACGCCGCCGGCATTGGCGATGAAGTCGGGGATCGACAGCACGCCGCGGGCGTGCAGGGCCGCCTCCGCCTCCGCCGTCACCGGAATGTTGGCACCTTGGACCACCAGCCTCGCCTTCACCTGGTCCACGTTGTCGGCGCGGATCACGTCGGGCCGCGCCGCGGGGATCCAGATGTCGCAGTCGATGCCGACCACCGCGTCGCGTTCCAGCTTGCGGCCGCTGGGGTGGTCCGCCAGGCCCTTGCCCGAGTCCTTGAGGGCGATCAGCGCAGCGATATCGAGCCCCGCCGGGTCGGCGAGGGTGGCCCGGGAGTCGGCGGCGCCGACCAGGATGGCGCCCTTCTCGGCCAGGAAACGTGCGGCATGCTTGCCGACCGAGCCGAAGCCCTGGACCACGACACGGGCGCCCTCGAGGTCGAGGTCGCAGTAATCCCGCGCCACTTCGACCGCGGCGGCGAGGCCGAAGCCGGTGGCGCCGATCTCATCCAGCGGAATGCCGCCGAGGGCCGCGGGCAGGCCGACGCAGCGCCCGATCTCGTCCTCTACCCAGGCCATGCAGGTCTCGTCGGTGCCCATGTCGGGGCCGGCGATGTAGTCCTTGATGTCGCCGACGGCCGCGGCAAAGGCGCGGACCAGGTGCTCCTTCTCGCCCGCCGGCATGGCCGGATCGGCGAAGATCACCGCCTTGCCGCCGCCATGGCGCAAGCCCGCCGCGGCGTTCTTGAAGCTCATGGCCCGGGCGAGCCGGAAACATTCCTCGGTGCTGACGTCGGGAGCCATGCGCACCCCGCCAATGGCCGGTCCGCGGGCGACGTTGTCGACCACCAGAACGGCTTTCAGTCCGCTGTGCTGCTCGTTGATGTGAATGACCTTGGCCGGCCCCAGGTCATCGCGGAAGCGGAAGATGTCCTCCATCGGCCTGTCTCACTTCACTCCGGTTGCTGGAGGTCGGTCACCACAGCGGCGAGAAAGCGGGACGCCTCGCCGCCCATCACCGCCCGGTGGTCGAAGGTCAGCGACAGCGGCAGGACGCGGCGCACCGCCACCTGGCCGTCGTGCGCCACGGCACGCTCGGCGATGCGGCCGGCGCCGAGAATGGCGACCTGGGGCGGCAGCACCACCAGGGCAGCGTGGCGGCCGCCGAACATGCCGAAGTTGGAAAGGGTGATGGTCTGGCCGCGCAGTTCCTCCGGCGGCACGCTGCGTGCGCGCACATCGGCCTTCATGCGCTCCAGCCCGGTGCGCAAATCGGCCGGCTCCCGGCTGCCGACGTCGCGCAGCACCGGCACGAAGAGACCGTCCTCGGTATCCATGGCGATGCCCAGGTCGACCGCGTCGTGCAGGCGGCGGCTGCTGTCGCCGCGGAGGTACCAGGCGTTGAGCGCCGGCTCCGCCCGGCAGCCGGCAACGATGGCACGCACCAGGCGCAGCGTGACGTCGCTGCCCAGCGGCCAGGCGTGGATGTCGGCTTCCTCCGTCACCGTGGCGGGAACCACCTCGGCATGGGCCCGGGCCATGTTGCTTGCCATGGCGCGCCGCACGCCGCGCAGTGGCTCCAGGGGGCCGGCAGTGCCCTGCGCCGCGGCGGCGCCTTCGACATCCTCGGCGAGGATCGCCCCCTCCGGTCCGCTGCCGGCGATGCCGACAAGGTCGACGCCGAGACGCCGGGCCAGGGCGCGCACGGCCGGGGCGGCCTTGATGCGGGGCGCGGCGGCCGCCGTCTCCGCCGGAACGGGCTTTTCCTCCCGCGCTGCGGGCTTCGGCGGCCGTTCGGTCGCGATGGTGCCGACCACGGTGCCCTTGTCGGCGGCGGCGCCTTCCTCGAAATCGACGAGCGGCGCGCCGATCTTCACGATGTCGCCCGGCGCGCCGTGAATCTGCGCGATTCGGCCGGCCTGCGGCGAGGGAATCTCGACCACCGCCTTGTCGGTCTCGACCGACAGCAGCG
>JBFGUI010000052.1:0-18756 GCA_041565695.1 Kiloniellaceae bacterium | reverse complement strand
GCGTACCAGATGGCGACATGGGCGGAGACGTTGATCTGCTGCGAGGAGTGGCCCATGCCCCACCACACGACCTTGTACATCAGCGAGTCGATCTCGTTGATAAGGCCGATCGACCACAGCCAGGTGGGAATGAGGATCACCGCGCCGGAAGCGATGGTGAAGACGGCGATGATCGCCGCGGTGATGGCGCCGAAGGTGACCAGCGGCACCGAGCCTTCATAGGTTCGCTCGTCCTTCGCCACCACCAGGGTGCCGAAGAACACCATGACGCCGACCAGCGCGCCCACGGCGAAGATGATCAGCGAGAGGTAGAACCAGTGCGAGGCCATCATCGGCGGGTAGGAGGTGAACATCACCGAGGAGTCGCCGCGCAGCACCGCGTAGTTGGCCATGACTCCGCCGATCATCATCAGCGCGAAGGACAGCCAGGCCAGCTTCGGAGTCGCCAGGCGCGCGCCCAGGATCACCGAGGAAGCGAAGTAGAGCACCGCGATCTCGAAGAAGATGATCCAGAACAGCAGCACGTTGGCGCCGTGGCCGGTCAGAACCAGATAGAAGAGGTCGGCGTCGAGGATCTGCACCGCCGGCCAGCGGGTCAGCGCCACCAGCAGGCCCATCAGGCCGCCGAGGGCGAGAAAGATCACCGCGGCCACCGCGTTGACGCGGATCAGCTTCTCGGCGTTGCGCTCCACCCTCAGGCCGGTGAAGCGGCAGGTGCGGTAGTCGGCCGCCGCGCCGGGGACTCCGATGGCGCCTTGTTCGATCGTGCTCATGCCCTCATCCCCCTATTCGACGACGCGGATGCGCCCGGTCATCGTGTGATGGCCGATGCCGCAGAATTCGTTGCAGATGATCCCGAAGGAGCCGGTTTCCGTCGGCGTCAGCGTGATCACGTGTTCGTAGCCCGGATGCACCGAGATGTTGATGTTGGTCGGCTGCAGGGAGAAGCCGTGCTGCCAGTCGGCCGAGGACAGGTGGATGCGGTAGCTCTGCCCCTTTTTCAGCTCAATGACCGGCCAGAACTCCCACAGCCGCGCCAGGATGTAGACGTCGCCCCCGGCGGGCGGGCGCACCACCGGGACCCCCTCCTCCTCCAGCGCCTGGCCGTCGGCACCGACGGCCTGGTACTGCGCGGCGAAGGCCTCGACCTTTTCCACATAGCGCTCCGGCTTGATGCGATAGGTCTCCGTCGACAGGTTCTGCTCGCCGATGAAGTGCCAGGCGATCATGAAGAAGAACATGAAGAGGCCCCAGAGGAAGGCGATGATGATCCAGCCCAGCTCGATGCCGTGGATCGGCTCCTTCCACCAGAGGCGGCTTGTCGGTGGGGTTACGGCCATGGTGCAGCCTCGCGCTTGATAGTGCCGTCAGTCGGCCAGGGGAACGGACGCGACCTCGATCACGCCCCAGACGATGTAGAGCACCGCCGGCACCGCGATCCCGAGGAACAGCAGGATGAAGGGATTGTCGAGCACGCGCTGCATGACGGGGACAGGCTCCGGCGCTTTGCTCTCGCCGCCGTTGTCTGCGGAAGTCGATGTGTTGCTCATGCGAGTCCTCTCAGGATTTGTGGCGGGCGCAGGGACCCGGGTGCGGTCGAGGTCTGCCTCTTCCCCCGGGCGGTCTGCCCGCGCCTGGCTGGGCCTTCTGTGCTGCCGCCGCTCTCCGGACTGCCGGCCGTATCAAGGCCGCCGACCTCCGGGAATCGTCCTACAGCATCCATTCCATTCAGGCAGGTTTCCGGCCGTTGTAATTGACTTTCGTCAAGGGTCCGGCGCGGCCTGGGTGCCGGCGCGATCGCCTTCATTTCCCTGTTCCGCCTGATCTTTCGGCGCTTCCCTCGCCGCGTGCCGGGCCGTCATCCCGGCGGAAAGCTCGGCCAGGTCCCTTGCCTTGAGGCGCAGCCGCGCCAGCGGCAGGACCACCGCGTTCTCCAGCGCCAGGTGACGCCGGTCGCCGCGCGCGTAGTCACGCAGCGCCTTGCGCAGGCCGCGATAGGCATCGAGGCCCTGCCCCTCGGCCAGGGCCCGCTCGAGTCCCCGGATCACCCGCCGGGCCAGGCTGCGGTGCGCGGCATGCTCGGTGGAGAGCTTGGTCAGCACGGACTCGATTTCGTCCTCGGGCCGGCAGCGTCGGCGCATCAGCGGAAAGAGGCCTTCCTCTTCGTCGCGCACGTGCAGCGGCATGTCGTGGCGCAAGTAGTCGAGCACCGGCTCGACAAGCGTCGGATCGAGGGTCTCGGCAGCCGCCAGCTGATCGAGCAGGGCGTAGAGCTGGCGCTGGCGGAAATGCTCGGCGAAAAAGAAGTCGAGGGGCGCGCTGAGCAGCGCCGGCGAGGCCGGAGCGATCCGTGACGGACCCTTGGCCGCGGCACTCATGGCCTATCCCCTTTCCTTCCTAGGGCAAGGCGATCCTCTCGCCCGCCTCGCCGCCGCTCACCGCCGGCGGATACAGTGCGGTCCCCCGCCCGGCCGCCAGCAGGGTCATCCGCAGGATGTCCGCGACGCGCGGGTGACAGCCGATCGGCGCCAGCTGCGGGCCCGGAAAGGCCGCCGCGTCCAGCGCTTTCGGCAGGTCCATCTCCACATGGCCGGCCCGTCCGGCGAAGAACGGCAGGCAGAGCGCCGGTCCCGGCAGCCGGGCGGCGTCGGCCAGGAAGGGCGGCTCGTCGATGAAGCCGAGCCGCACCTCGCGGAAGTCGCCGGCCGCGGCGATGCTGCGCGCGGCGGCTTCGGCCGCCTGGCGCGGCCGCGGGTCACCGGGCGAGCCGTGCGCGGCGAGCAGCAGCGAGGTCTCCCCGGCCGCATGGCCCGCCGCCGCCGCGGCTTCGCAGGCGGCCTCGCCGCAGAGCCGCAGCAGCAGCGGATTGAGGCCGAGCGGCGCCAGCAGTTCCGCCGCCGCACAGCCGGCGGCGCGCAGCCGCTGCGGCAGCCGGTCGCGCACGAACCAGCCGTCCGACATGAAGAAGGGAAACACCAGGGGCTTGGCATCGGGGAGCGATGCCAGGGCGGCCTCCAGGGCACCCGGCGCCGCCAGGGTGGCGCCGCGCAGGGTCCAGCCGGGCAGACCAGCGGCCACCCGGCGCGCGAGCTGCCGCATCGCCTGCTCGGGGCCCGTCGGCGCCGAGGGCGAGCCGTGCGCGATGATCAGGACGGAGCGGCCGGCGGCGGCCCCGGCCTCAGTGACTCGTGCCGTCCGAAAAGGTGATCTTGTTCCAGACATTGTACTTTCCCGAAGGCTTGCGCATCGGCAGGCGGGTGACCTCCTGCAGTGTCGCGGCGTCGTAGACGATCACCGCACCGTCGTCCTCCCAGACGCTGACCAGGGCATGGCGGCCGCTGCGATCGAACTCGACGTGGGCCACGGTCGCGCCGGGCACCGGCTTCAGCGTCCGGACGATCTTCAGCGTCTGCTTGTCGATGACGTGCATGACGTCGCGGTTGGGCCCGAAGAAGACGTCGGCCCAGACGTAGGCGGAATTCTCGTGGCTGCGCAGGAAGAAGCCGGGACCCTCCGTCTCGATGGTGTCGATCAGCTGCCAGCTCTCCGTGTCGATGACGCTGAGGCGCGGCTCGCGCAGGTGCGGCGTCGCCATCACCCGGCGCCCCTCCCGGAGCCAGGAGATGCCGGAACCCAGGTGCGGCATGCCGGGCAGCGGCAGCTCGGCGATCTCGCGCCCCACGGTGAGGTTGACCACCACGCCGCGCGCGCCGTCGCGCGAGGCGCCGATCAGGTTGCGGTAGTCCGGCGTGAAGAAGAAGTCGTCGATCGGCTCGCCGACCTCGATGCGGCGCCGGGCGAAGAGCCCGGAAGACGAGGCCAACCCCTCCACCATGCCCTGCTCGTAGTTGTGCACCAGGCCCTCGAAGACTGGCGGGGCGTCGGGGTCGGTGGCGATCTCCCAGATTTCCGGCGCGTCCTTCAGCGCCAGGATGAAGGAGTCGCGCTGCGGCGCCTGATAGACCGCCGAGACCCGCGAGGTGGTGCCGTCCTTGGCGACCACGTCGAAGACCTTCTCGACCGAGAGGTCGGCCGTCGACAGCACGGTCAGGCTGTGCGGCAGGTAGTTGGCGACCGCCAGGTGCAGCCCGTCCTTGGAGATGGCGATGTTGCGGCTGTTGATCCCGGCGCGCACGCGCCCGACCTCCTGCAGACTCCAGAGGTCGTACTTTTGTACCCAGCCGTCGCGCGACATGATGAAGACAAAACGGCCGTCGGGCGTGAACTTCGGCCCGCCGTGCACCGCATAGGGCGTGGCGAAGCGGTGCATCACCGTGAAACGGTCGCCGTCGAGCACGCTGACGTGGTGATCGCCGGTCTCGACCACCAGAAAGACATTCATCGGATCAGCGTCGAAGACCGGTGCGGCGGCCGCCTGGTAGCCTTCGGCGAAGCTGCGGCTGGCGTCGATCTCGGCCGCGCTCCAGGCGGGCACCTCGGCCAGGGGCTCGCTGACGAAGGCGGTCAGGGCCTCGATCTCGGCGGCGCTCAGGGTTTCGCCGAAGGCCGGCATCTGGGTTGCGGCCCGGCCCTCTGCGATGACCGCCGCGAGCTTGTCGCCGCGCAGCCGCCGGAGGCTCTCCGGGATCAGCGCCGGGCCGGTGCCGCCCAGGCGGTCGGCGCCGTGGCAGACAGCGCAGTGCGCGCCATAGAGCGCCGCGCCCGGCTCCGCCGGGCCGGCCAGCGCCGGCGCCGCGAAGGCGGCGAGGCCCGCGAGGGCCAGGCTAGATAAAGCGGTGCACCGGATCATGGCTCTTACCCTTGAAGGGCGTGACGGTCAGGCGATCCTCGCAGACCACGCCGATCTCCTGATCGGAGAGATAGCAGGCCGGGTCCTCGGCCCAGGGATCGCCGGTCAGCTGCAGCGCGCGGATGCGCGTGTTGCCGCCGCAGACCTCCTGGTAGGCGCAGGCGCCGCAGCGCCCCTTGAGCGGGCGCGGGCGCAGGCGCAGCTGCGCCAGCATGGGATCGCTGCCGGTCCACAGCTCGGAGAACTTGTGCTGCTTGACACTGCCGATGGTGTAGTCGGACCAGTAGGTGTCGGGGTGCACGAAGCCCTGGGGGTCGATGTTGGCGACGCCGACACCAGAGGAGTTGCCGCCCCAGGCGGCGAGATGGGCGCGCAGGTGATCGACCTGCGCGGCGTCGAAACGCCGCGCCGCCCACTGCAGGAAGTAGACCGCATCGGCATCGTTGTTGCCGGTCACCACCTCGAAGCGGCGCCCGGCCTCGACCGCCGCCCAGGCCCGCTCGATCAGCAGGTCCATGGCCTCGCGCGAGCGCCGCCAGGAGGCGTCCTCGCCGCGGTGCTTGTCGCCGCGCCCGGCATAGACCAGGTGCGAAAGGTAGAACTTGTCGATGCCCTCGGCCTCCGCCAGGTCCAGCAGCTGCGGCAGCTGATCGGCGTTGTCCTCGGTCAGGGTGAAGCGCAGGCCGACCTTGATGTCGCGCTCCTTGCAGGCGCGCACCCCGGCCAGGCCCTCGGCGAAGGCGCCGTCCTTGCCGCGGAACCAGTCGTTGGTGGCGCCGATGCCATCGAGGCTGATACCGACGTAGTCGAAGCCGATCTCGGCCACCCGGTCGGCTGCCGCGCCGACGATGCGGGTGCCGTTGCTCGACAGCGCCAGATACATGCCCATCTCGCGCGCCCGCGCGGCGATCTCGAAGAGGTCGTGGCGCGCGAGGGGCTCGCCGCCGGAAAGAATCAAGGCCGGGATCTTGAACTGGCCGAGATCCTCCAGCACGCCCATGGCCTGCGCGTGGCTCAACTCGCCGGGGAAGTCGACGTCGGCGGAGACCGAGTAGCAGTGCCGGCAGCGCAGGTTGCAGCGCCGGGTCAGGTTCCAGATCACCACCGGCTTGATTTGCCCCTTGCGCCGGCGCGGCGGCGTCGGCGCCACGAGCTGCTGCATGTAGTGCGAGAGTCTGAACATCAGCTGCCCCCGTCCCGGCCGAGCCTGAGGCCGGTCTTCTTGAGAATGCGTGTGGAATAGAGGATGTCGCTGCGGCGGCAGGCCGCGCCCAGCAGTTCGGCGATCTCGGCGCGCTTCAGCTCGACCTCGTCACGGCTCGTGCCGTGCACCATGGCGAAGAGGTTGTAGGGCCAGAGCGGCCGCGCCCGCGGGCGCAGGTAGCAGTGCGAGACGAAGTCGAGGGCGCCGACCGCCGCGCCAAGCCGGGATGCCCGGGCGTCGTCGACGTCCCACACCGTCATGCCGTTGGCGACCATGCCGAGGGCGTAGTGATTGGGCGCGATACCGATGCGCCGGATCACGCCGCGCGTCTGCAGGGCCGCCAGGCGTTCGAGCAGTTCGCCTTCCTCGAGTCCGATCTGCGCCGCCACCTCGGCATAGGGCGCAGCCGTCAGCGGCAGGCCCGCCTGGGTCGCCTCGACGATGCGCCGGTCGATCGTGTCGATGCTCATGCGCTCACCCTGAATCCGATGTAGAACTCCTGCTCCTTCGGGAAGCGCAGCACGGCCAGGCCGGTCTCCGCCTCGATGGCCCGCGCCGTCGCCTCGATCTGCGCCGGCTTTTCCGTCGCCAGCACGAACCACATGTTGAGCGCGTGTGCGCGCGCGTAGTTGTGCGCCACCTCGGGGCGGGCATTGACCTGCGCGGCGACCGCCTCGAAGCGCTCCTGCGGCACCGCCATGGCGCAGAGACAGAAGGCGCCGCCCATGGCCGCGGCGTCGAAGAACGGCCCGAAGCGGGTGATGGCGCCGCGCCGGCGCAGGTTTTCCAGCCGCTCGATCAACTCGTCCTCGCCGAGCCCGAGCCGCCGGCCGGCCTCCGCGAAGGGCCGCGGCGAGAGCGGAAAGCCCTCCTGCAGGGCGTTGATGATGCGCCGGTCGACGGCGTCCGGCCTGTAGAGCGGGCGGGTCATGCGGCCTCCCCGCTCGGCGCGGCCACCAGGGCCCCGGTCTGCTTGAAGCAGCGCAGGCTGAACAGCACTTGGTGGGGCACACCGTCAAGTCCGGCCTCCGCAACGGCGCGGTCGAGCACCGCCATGGCCTCGGCGCGGCTGCGCGCATGGACCATGCAGTAGAGCGTGTAGGGCCAGACGCCCGGCACCGGGCGGCGCTGGTAGCACAGGGTGACGCCCGGCACGGCGGCCAGCACCGGCCCGATGCGTTCGGCCTCTTGCGTCGGCAGTTCCCACACCACCATGGCGTTGGAGCGCCAGCCGAGCGCGCGGTGGCGCAGGATGACGCCGATGCGCGTCAGCATGCCCGCGGCGGCCAGCGCCGCGATGCGCTCCAGCACCTCTTCCTCGCCGCGGCCGAGCCGCCGGGCCAGCTCGGCGAAAGGCGTCGGCACGATGGCAAGGCCGCTCGACAGGCCCTGCATAATCTCCCGGTCGCCGGGCCGCAGCACGTCGGTGTCGACCTGCTCGGGCGTGGCCGGCATGCGGCCCGCCCCGTCCAGGGAAAAGCCGAGGCAGATGTTGAAGGGCCGCAGCAGCGGCAGGTCGAGCACCTCGAGGCCGCTGCGCAGGCGGATGCGCTCCAGGGTCGCGTCGACGTAGGCGCGGTCGGGCCCGGTCACCACGAACCAGATGTTCCAGTGGTTCTCCCGTTGGTAGGCGTGATTGACCCCCGGCTCGGCGCCGATCTCCGCGGCGACGGAGTCGATCCGCAGCTCCGGCGCGGCGACGGCTGCCAGGGTGCTGGCGCCGGCGGTGTTGGGCCGGCAGGTGGCGCCGATGCGGGTGATCGCCCCGACCCCGGACAGCCGTTGCAACCGCTCCAGCACCTCGCTCTCCGTCAGCCCCAGATCGCGGGCGATCTCCGCGAAGGGGCGCGAGACCAGCGGAAAGTTGCGCTGCCAGCCGTCGAGCAGCGTGTAGTCGATGCGATCGAGGATCGGGCTCATGGCTCACAGACCCGTGCGATGGGCGCGGGCGGTGAAGAAGATGCCCGAGGGATTCTCGGCCGCGATCTCGGCCCGCTTCTCGAAGGTCGCCGTGTCGTAGACGTCGATGCGCCCGGCGTCGCGCACCGAGACCCAGACTTCGTGCCCGCGCGGTGTGAACTCCATGTGCAGCACGGCCGGCCCGGGCTTCAGGCGGTGGATCACCTCGCCGGAGGGCGTATCGATGATCTCCACCGTGTCGTTCAGCGGGTGCGCGAAGTTGACCCAGACCTGGCGGCCGTCGGGGCGCGCCACGGCGAAGACCGGCTGGCCGTGGGTCTTGGTCCGCCCGACTTCCTCCAGGCTGCGGGCGTCGACCCAGAGAACCTCGTGACGGCCGACCGCCGGCAGCACGAAGCGCTCGCCGGCAAGGGCCCAGCCCTCCAGGTGCGGCATCTTGTAGACCGGCAGGGGTTCCTCGCCGCGGCCGTAGCCGGAGAGAATGCGCCGCGGTATCGGCGGATCCTGCCACAGGTCGAGTGCCGTCATCCCGTCCTCGCCGAACAGGCCGGCGATGTAGCGCCGCCCGTCGGCGGTGATCAGCGCGTCATAGGGGTTGCGGCCGATCCCGGTGATGCGGGTGATGCGCGGTTCGCCCTGCGACAGGTCGGCGATCCAGGTTTCGCCCGCATCCCACAGGGTGAAGACGAAGCGGCGGCCCGGCGCGTCGACCAGGCCGATGGTCTTGGAGCCGGTCGGAATGTCGGCCACCATGTCCAGCGTCGCCGCATCGAAGACGCGCACGCCGCCCGGCTCGTAGTTGGACACCGCGACCAGCCGGCCGTCGTCGGAGATCGCGCCGCCGATGGCATTGCCGGACTGCACCACCCGGCCCGCCAGGCTCTGGGTCAGCAGGTCGACCTTGCTGAGGCCGCCGTCGCGCCCGAAGACATAGGCGAAGCGCTGGTCCGGCGAGAACACGACCGAGGCGTGGGAGAGATCGCCCAGGCCGGTGACGCGGCCGACCGCGGCGCGCTCCGACTGATCGACGATGAGCACCGCGCCGGCGGTGCGCTCCACCACCACGCCGAGGTCGCCGGTGGCGCGCAGCTCCGCCGCCCGGGCGGACCCGTCGAGGCCGCCGGCGGAGAGCGCCAGCGTCACCAAAACAAGAGCAGCAATGCGGATCACTGAGTGCCTCCGTTGAGCAGGTAGTTGGCGATCCAGCGCGCTTCGTCTTCGCTGAGCAGCGGCCGCCAGGGCGGCATGGCGGTGCCGGGGATGCCGTCGAGCACGATCTCGACGAGGCCCTCCACCGGCTTGCCGGCCAGGGTTTCCGGCCGCAGGTCGGAGCCGAGCCCGCCTTTCATGGTCAGGCCGTGGCAGGAGCCGCAGTCCTGCAGGACCAGGCGCTCCAGTTCCGTTGCGCGCTGCGGCGTGATCTCGGCCGCCGCGGCGGATCCCATGAGGGCAGCGATCAGCGCCAGCGCGGGCAGCGCGCTACGCATAGGCCAGCCTTTCTCCCGCCCCCGTCGCCAGCAGCGCCAGGACGCCGGCCGGGCAGCTGCGGTAGAGCGAGACCACATTGCCGATGACGAAGAGCACCGGGCCGGCGGGCGGCGCGGCCGCCAGGTCCCTGGCGATGTCCTCGAGGCAGGACAGCACGCGGCTTTCCCGCGGCGTGGTCGCCGCGGCGACGGCCAGCACCGGGACTTGGCCGGACAGGCCTTCAGCCATCAGCCGGGCGGCGATCTCGCCGATCGCGGACGCGCCCATGTAGACCACCAGCGTGGTCTCGGGATCGGCGAGGCCGGCCCAGTCCAGGTCGAGGGGCAGATCCTCGCGGCAGTGGCCGGTGACGTAGCGCACGCCGCTGGCCAGTCCGCGATGGGTCAGCGGCACGCCGGTGACCGCGGCGGTGCCCTGGGCCGCGGTGATGCCCGGGACGATTTCGAAGGGGATGCCGGCGGCGCTGAGCGCCGCGGCTTCTTCCGAGCCGCGCCCGAAGATCATCGGATCGCCGCCCTTCAAGCGCACCACCGTCAGGCCATCGACGGCCAGTTCGACCAGCAGCGCGTTGATACTTTCCTGCGGCACCGGGTGGTTCTTCGGCGCCTTGCCGACCGGAATGAGGCGCGCCAGCGGCGGTGCCAGGGCAAGGACCTCGTCGGACACCAGCCGATCGTAAACCACCGCCTGGGCCTGGCCGAGAATGCGCGCGGCCTTCAGTGTCAGCAGTTCCGGGTCGCCCGGCCCCGCGCCGACAAGAAACACCTGCCCCGGCTTCCTCATGGCGTTCTCCCTACCTTGCCCCCGGTATGGCGGGGGCGGTCCGCAAACCGCCCCCCAAGGATCCCGGCAGGATCAGTAGACATCCAGACGGGTGTTGAAGACGTTGAACTTGCCCGTCGGCGTGACCAGGCGCTTGTCCTTGATCACGTGCTTCAGTTCGAGCGTCTTGTCGTCGACGATGACGATCGCCGATTCCAGGTCACGACCGTTCCAGACCGAGAACCAGATCTCGTCGCCCGCCTTGTTGAACTCGCCCTGCACCACGCGCGGCTGGCCTTCGGCAATGCCGGCCCATTCGCCGATCGGCAGGACGGTGTACTCGGGCTCCTCCTTGTTCAGCTCGTCCACCTTGAAGACGGCTATCGAAGCGGAAATCTCGGCTTCCGGGTTCAGCGGCGCGTCGACATAGAGGTGGTTCGAGGTCGGATGCGACTTCACGAAGAGCGAGCCGCCGCCGAGCGCGTAGAGCTGCTGCACCACCTTCCAGGCATGCTCGGGATGCTTTTCGGGATCGGTGCCGATCAGCGCCACCGTCTCGTCGCCCAGGTGGGAGGTCGCCCAGACCGGGCCGTAGGTCGGATGGTTCAGGTTGGCGCCGCGACCCGGGTGCGGGGTCGTGCCGCCGCTCTCGAACAGCGCGGTCAGCGAGCCTTCCTTGGTGTCGATGACCGCGATCTTGTTGCGGGCATTGGCCGCCGTCAGGAAGTAGCGCTTGGTGGAGTCGAAACCGCCGTCGTGGAGGAAGCGCTCGGCCTCGATCTCCGTCACCTTGAGGTTCTTGATGTCCGAGTAGTCGACCAGCAGGATCTTGCCGGTCTCCTTCACGTTGACGATGAACTCGGGCCGGTAGTGCGAGGACACGATGGCCGCCACGCGGGGTTCCGGATGGAACTCCTGGGTGTCGTAGATCATGCCTCGGCTCGACACGATCTTGAGCGGCTCCAGGGTGTCGCCGTCCATGATGACGTACTGCGGCGGCCAGTAGCTGCCGGCAATGGCGTACTTGTCCTCCCAGCCCTTCATCTTGGAGGTCTCGACCGAGCGCGCCTCGGCGCCGACCTTGATCTGCGCCACGGTGGCCGGGGTCTCCATCCACAGGTCGATCATGTTGACCAGGGCGTCACGGCCGATGACAAAGAGATAGCGCCCGGACGCCGAGATGCGCGAGATGTGCACCGCGTAGCCGGTATCGATCACCGCGTGGATCTCGTAGGTCGCACCGTCGATCAGGGCAACCTGGCCGGAGTCGCGCAGCGTGACCGAGAAGAGGTTGTCAATGTCGATGTCGTTCATCTTCTTGGTCGGCCGCTTGTCGGGCGCCACCAGCACCTTCCAGGTGGCCCGCATCTCGGGCATGCCGAACTCCGGCGGCGACGGCGGCTCGATCAGCAGATAGCGCGCCATGACGTCGACCTGCTCTTCGGTCATTTCGCCGGAGGTACCCCAGTTCGGCATGCCGGCCGGCGAGCCGTAGGTGATGAAGTCACGCAGGTACTCGTAGCCGTTCTTGCGCGTGATCTCGGTGGTCAGCGCCTTGCCGGTCGCCCCCTTGCGCAGCACGCCGTGACAGCCGGCGCAGCGCTCGAAGTAGATGGTGTTGGCCTGCTGGAACTCGGAAGGCGTGATCACCGGATCGCCGGGCTTGCGTCCGGGAATCTCGACGTTGATCTGCCCGAGGGTCGTCATGGAAGGCTCATAGGCCGACGCCGGGGTGTCGCCGTGCTCCTTCGGCTTGTCCTGCGCCCGCAGGTCGGTCGCAGTGATAGCCAGGGGAAGCGCGACGGAAGCGACCAGCGCAAGCTTCCCGATTTGGCGAGGGATGTGCATGCCGGAATCTCCATAGCACGAGTGGGGAGGTGCACATTAGACAGGGCCCCGGCCTGATCGCCTTGACTTGTGTCAAGGCATCCGTTGACGCGCGACAGCACCTTCCAGTGGCACCCTCGGAGTGTTCCATGCGCCTCTGTCCTGCCCTTTTCGCGGCGTGTCTCGCCTTCGTGCTGCTTCACACGCCCGGGCAGGCCGTGGCCGCCGGCGGGGGCCTGCTGATCGAAGACAGCCCGGCGCTGACGGCACCGGACGCGGCGCAGGCGGCCCGCCTGTTCGGCCGCAGCGGGCCGCTCGAAGTGCAGCGCCAGGACAGTGAACCGCCCGGCTGGGTGGTACGCGCGCCGGAGGGCCGCCTCGGCTTCATCGCCTCGACCTGGGAGATCACCCGTTCCCTCGGCTATTCCGGGCGGCCGATCGACATCCTCGTGGCGGTTGGCCGGGACGGAAAGATCGCCGGCGCCGAGCTTGTGCGCCACAACGAGCCGATCCTCACCCTGGGCATCTCCACCGCCGACATCGCGCGCTACATCAACGCGTTCGCCGAGGTCGACCTGAGCCACCCGCAGACCGCCGCAGCCGACGACTCGCAGCTGCCCGACATCATCGCCGGCGCCACGGTGTCCACCGCGGTGATCCGCGATTCCATCCTGCGCACCGCGCGCACCGTCTACCTGATGGAAAGCGCGCGGGGCGCCGGCGGCATCGACCGCCTCACCTTCGAATCGCTGACATGGACGGAACTGGAGGCGTCGTCGGCGCTGCTCTCCACCCGCATGACCCTCGACGCGGCCCGCGCCGCCCTGGCCGGCGCGGAGACTCCGCCGCCGCCGGGCGAGGCGCCCTTCATCGAGTACTGGGCGGGGATCATCGATCCGCCGAGCATCGGGCGCAGCCTGCTGGGCCAGCAGGTCTTCTCACGCGCCATGGCCAGCCTCAACAGCGGCGAGGTCGGCCTGTTCCTCGCCTCGCGCGGCCTGCATTCCCACCGCGGCACCGCCTGGCGGCGCAGCGGCCTTTTCGAGCGGGTGCAGGTGATCCAGGGCAGCCTCGTCTTCACCCCGCGGGCCGAGGACTATCAGCGCATCGACCGCCTGACCGTCGAGGATGCACCCGACTTCAAGGAGCTGAGCTTCTTCCGCCTGCCCAGCGACCGCTTCGATGCGACGGCGCCGTTCCGCATCGAGGTCATCGCCAGCCGCGCCGCGGCCGGCGGCGAGGCGGTGACCCTGCGCATCCCTTTGAACTATCGCCTGCCCGAGCGCTTCCTTTTGAAAGCGGCCAGCCTGCCGGAGGTCGAGCCGCTCTGGGTGTCGGCCTGGCAGCGCAAGCGCGGCGCGGTCGTCGGCGTCGGCCTGCTGCTGACGGTGCTGGCCCTGATCCTCTTCCTGCAGGAGGCCTTCGTGCGCCGCCCCCGGCTGTGGCGCTGGGGCCGCACCGCCTTTCTCGCCGTCACCCTGGTGTGGCTCGGCTGGATCGCCGGCGGCCAGCTCTCCGTGGTCCACGTGGTCGCCTTCGTGCAGTCGCTGCTGAGCGGCTTCCGCTGGGAGACCTTCCTGATCGAGCCGGTGGTTTTCATCCTCTGGAGCTTCGTGGCGCTGGGCCTGCTGTTCTGGGGCCGCGGCGTGTTCTGCGGCTGGCTCTGCCCCTTCGGCGCGCTGCAGGAGCTGACCAACCAGGTCGCCCGCCGCCTCTCCGTGCCGCAGATCCAGGTGCCGCCCGTGATCCACGAGCGGCTCTGGGTCATCAAATACACCCTCTTCGTCGCGATCCTCGGGCTGTCCTTCTACTCCATGGAGCAGGCCCTGGTGCTGGCCGAGGTGGAGCCCTTCAAGACCGCCATGTCGATGCGCTTCCTGCGCGCCTGGCCCTTCGTGCTCTTTGCCGTCGTGGTACTGCTCGCCGGCCTCTTCATCGAGCGCTTCTACTGCCGCTACCTCTGCCCGCTGGGCGCCGCCCTGGCGATCCCGGCCAAGCTCAAGATCTTCGACTGGCTGAAGCGGCGCCCGCAGTGCGGGCGCGAATGCCGGCTCTGCGAGCAGCAGTGCACCGTCGGGGCCATCGACGTGCTGGGCCGCATCAATCCCAACGAGTGCGTACTCTGCCTGCGCTGCCAGATGATCTACCACGATGCGGCGACCTGCACGGTGCTGAAGCGCCGCGAGGCCCGCAAGGCGCAGCCCGCGCCCGACAGCTAGATCCGGCGACGCGGGGAAAATTTGACAAAGGTCAAGGCATTTCCCCAGGCAGCGGGGGACAATTCAGGCCGCAGCAAGGGAGAAACCGACGCCGTGCAGCCGACAGCCAGCCCCACCGCGACCTTCGCCGCCAGCGGCGCAATGACGCCCGGGTAAAAACGCAATGCAGCAGTCACTTACCCGGCGTCGTTTCCTCGCCGTCTCGGCCGCAGCCGCGGTGCTGCCCGGGGCCGCGCGCGGCGCCGCGCCGGTCGCCCGCTGGCAGGGCGTGGCGCTCGGCGCGCCGGCGTCCATGACCCTCGTGGGGCTGGCGCCCCAGGCCGCCGCCGCGGTCTTTGCCGCGGTGGAGCGGGAAGTCGCGCGGCTGGAGGACATCTTCAGCCTCCACCTTCCGGGCTCGGCGGTCTGCCGCCTCAACGCGGCCGGACGCCTCGCCGACCCGCCGCCGGAGCTGCTTGAGGTGCTGCGGCTCTGCGCCGACCTCAACCGGGTCAGCGCCGGCGCCTTCGATCCGACGATCCAGCCGCTCTGGCTGCTGCAGGCCGCCCGGAGGGGCGCAGGCCGCGCGCCGCGGGCTGAGGAGATCTCCGCGGCGCGGCGGCGCTGCGGCTGGCAGCATCTCGACATGACACCCGGGCTGGTCGCCTTCGCGCGGCCCGGCATGGCGCTGACCCTGAACGGCGTCGCCCAGGGCTACATCGCCGACCGGGTCGCCGGACTGCTTAGGCGCCGCGGCCTGACCGACGTGCTGGTTGACATGGGCGAGATCGCCGCGCTCGGCGGGCGTCCCGACGGGTCGCCGTGGCGCGCCGCCGTCGCCCGGCCGGACGGCCGGATCCTGCGCCAGGTGACCCTCAGCGAGCGGGCCCTGGCCACCTCGGCGCCGCGCGGCACGCTGCTCGACCCGGCCGGGCGGATCGGCCATATTCTCGACCCGCGCGATGGACAGCCGGGCGGGCGCTGGCAGCTGGTGTCCGTCTCGGCGCCGCGCGCGGCGCTCGCCGACGGCCTCTCGACCGCCTTCTGCCTCATGCCCCGGGGGGCCATCGCGGCGGCGCTGCGGCGCTATCCGGAGGCAACCCTCGAAACCCTCGTTTAAACTCAAACCATCCTTAAGGAGATAGCACCATGCGAATTTTCAAGACTGCGGCCCTTGCCACCGCCCTCGCCTGCCTTGCCCTGCCGGCCTGGGCGGACGGCGACGCCGCCAAGGGCGAGAAGGTGTTCAACAAGTGCAAGGCCTGCCACGCCGTCGGCGAGAACGCCAAGAACAAGGTCGGCCCGCAGCTCAACGGCATCGTCGGCGCCGAGATCGCCTCGGTCGAGGGCTTCAAGTACTCCGACGCCTTCATGGATAAGAAAGCCGAGGGCCTGGTCTGGAACGAAGAGAATCTCGAGGCCTATCTGGAAAAGCCGAAGGACTTCATCCCGAAGACCAAGATGAGCTTCGCCGGCCTGCGCAAGGAGGACGAGCGCGAGGACGTCATCGCCTACCTGAAGACCTTCCAGTAACCCCGGGCCAGTGATCCCAAGGGAGTCTGCGCGGGACGCTCAGACCGAGAGCGCCGGCACCAGTTCGGCCGGCAGTTCGAACTCTGCGGCGACCCGCGCACGCCCCTCGGCCGACATCTTGCGCGCCGTCTTGGCGACGATGCCGTAGATCTGCTCCGGGTCGCGCCCGGCGGCGAAGTCGGCGAAGTACCAGCGCAGGAACACCAGGCAGATGACGTCTTCCAGCATCTGCACCTCGGGATCGCGCTTGAGGCCTTCCTTGCGCAGCAGCACGGCGACGCGCCGGCTCTCGTCCGCGGCAAAGCCGGCCTCGGCCATCAGGCCGGCGACCCGTTCGGCGTGGAAGGCCGCCTGGTCCTTGCGCCACTTGAGATAGCCGACGCGGCCTTCCGGATAGGAGCCGCGCGGCATCTTCCAGCGCTCGATATGCTGGCCGCGGGCGGCGATCTTCAGGATGTCGGAGGCCGCGGGGCAGACCCGTTCCAGCTCGGCGGACATGCGCCGGCCATAGAGCAGCGCGGCCGGGGCCTCCGTATCCCCGTCCTGCTCGCGGGTGGGATCGGCGGCATTGGCCGCGTCGATCGCCGCGAGGACTTGCGCCAGGCGCCCCGCCGCCCCTGTCTCGCTCGCTGTCTCGCGCGCTGCCTTGATCACTGGGCGCGGCTCCAGGCCGCGGCCCGGTCCTCGTCGACATAGTCGCGCAGGCGGGCCACGTCGGCGATGGCGGCGTGGTTCTGGTTGACTCTGACGCCGATCTCCTTGAGCCGCGCGAAAGAGCGCGACAAGCTTTCCGGCTTCATGCCGAGGCGCCCGGCGATCAGCACCTTGTCGTAAGGCAGCGTGACGGCGCAGCCGCCCTCCTCGACGGGGCAGAGCTCGAGCAGGAACTCCGCGACCCGCTGCGCGCCGGTATGCGCCTTCAGCTGCTCGACCTGGGCGACCAGCGCGTGCAGGTGGCGGAAGGTGGCGGCCAGCATCGCCGTGCAGAGCTCCGGATGCGACTGCATCATGCCGAGGATCAGGCCGGCGCGCACCGGCATGACCCGGCAGTCGGTCACCGCCTCGGCGGCCACCGGGTAGACGTCGTTCTTGAAGGCGGCGGCCTCGCCGAAGCTCTGGCCCTTGGTGAAGACCGCGACCACCGCCTCGGCGCCGTTCTGCGAAA
Source organism: Kiloniellaceae bacterium (assembly GCA_041565695.1). Lineage (GTDB taxonomy): Bacteria > Pseudomonadota > Alphaproteobacteria > Kiloniellales > Kiloniellaceae > Pelagibius. Next base: position 1,909 of record JBFGUI010000052.1, on the reverse strand, counting down.
TGCGGAACAGCTTCACCCAGCCCTCGAGCACGATGTAGACTTGCTCGGCCGGCTCGCCCTGCAGGAAAATCGTCGCGCCGCGGCCGAAGCTGCGGATCTCCGACTGCGAGAGAATGGTTTCGATGAGCGGGTCCGGCACGCTCGCCAGGAGCATGGACTCCTTGGCGATCAGCCAATCCTTGTTCGGTCGCATGGCCTACCCCCAAATGCTTGGCGCAAGAGATATCCCGGCGGCCAGCTTGCAGCATTGACGCAAATCAAGACAAGACGCCTCAGGTCCGGCAAGTCGCGCGATCATCCACGCTGCGAAGACAGCCCGAAAAGCGATTGATTTAATGAAAGAAGATGGCGACCTCAACGGAGCTCGAAGGCGTTCGGCTCTCTATCGGCCAGTCATCGCCAATGCCGAAGACCCGCAACTCTTAACTCCTTGGCACACCGAAGAGAGTTCTCGTGTTGTCCCTATCGAGCCGTTGCTGACTGCCGGGCGTAGACTGGGTGCCGACCTCTCTCTTTAAGAAATGGCAGGCGCCACGATCCTGGCTGACCCTCCCCAGATTGAGACCCACTCGGCAGATCAGACCTTTGTGTTCATGCCGCCAGCGACGCTCTGCCCGGCGCAGGCCGATAGGAAGTGATCACAACCCGATCCACATGACGAACAGCAGCGCAATGAACAGTAGAAACACAGTTTCGACCAGCAGGATGGCGCCGTAGCTGGGTTTAACTTTCACGAAGCGGGCGAGGCTGGTCTTTACGCCAAGCGCCGAGATCGCGATCACCAGGCACCAGCGCGACAGGTCGCCGGCGAATGTAATCACGGGCTCCGGCAACAGACCGGTATTGGCCAGGATCGCCGATGCGACGAACATGATCAGGAACCACGGCAAGCTCAGTTTCTGCGACTTGGCATCCTGAAAGCTCAGCATCACCACCAACATGACGACCGGCAGGAGTGCCACACGCAGCATCTTGACGAAGGTGGCGATGACGCCGGCCTCCTCGCTGACCGAATAGCCGGCGCCCACCACCTGCGCCACGTCATGGATGGTCGCGCCGACCAGAAAGCCGCTTTCGACATTGCTGAGACCGAGCGCCTGGAACAGCACCGGATAGGCAACCATTGCAACTGTGGAAAGAGCAGTGACGGCAATAACGACGAACAGCGCATCTTGCTCGCGGTCGGCGCGCGGTGGCAGCACCGAGGTTATCGCCAGCGCCGCCGAAGCGCCGCAGATCGCGACAGAGCCACCGGCGAGCAGTCCGAAGGCCATGCGTCTGCCCAGGAGAAACGACATCACGGCACCGCAACCGAGGGTCGCTAGAACGAACCCCACGACTGCCACGACCGGCACCAGTCCGACGCTTTCGACGTCCCCGATGCTAAGGCGTAGGCCCAGCAGGCCCACCCCGAAGCGCAGCAGCGTCTTGGCTGAAAAGTCGATGCCCTTGACGCAGTTGGCGTCCTCGGACAGGAAGTTGAACGCCATCCCGATCAGCAGCGCAAACAGCATCACCGGCGCGCCATAGTGATCCGACAGGAACGTCGCGGTGACTGCGATCACCACCGCAAGCGCAAGGCCGCCGAAAAGCGAATTCCAGCGTGGTTTCGACGCGGAAGCCATCCCAGGCGTCCCTTCGCGTAGCTGCGCCCTAGACGCTGGTCCAGCGATCGGAGAAGTCGAAGGCCTTGTCGTATCCAAACAGCGCCACCGCACCGCCGGTATGCAGGAAGATGACGCGTTCGCCCTTCTTGAAGTGGCCCTTGCGGACCAGGTCGATGAACCCCGCCGCGCCTTTGGCGGAATAGACCGGGTCGAGCAGGATACCCTCGAGCTCCGCGAACATGCGAATTGCCTCCTGTCCGCTCTCGGTCGGAATGCCGTAACCCTCGCCGACATAGTCGGTG
>JBFGUI010000051.1:0-18855 GCA_041565695.1 Kiloniellaceae bacterium | reverse complement strand
GGCCAGTCGGGCCAGCGGTCGATCCAGGCGACGGCCAGGCTGTTGCTCGGCGCCACCAGGAAATCCTCGCGCGCCAGGGCGGCGCGGTGGCCGAGGTCAAGCGGCAGCTGGGCCGGCACGCTCACGATGGTCACTCCGCTTCATCCGAGTCGGACCGGGCCTCGCCAGACGGGGCCTCGCCGTCATGGTAGTAGCCGCTCAGCCGATACTGCGACAGCGCGAAGCGCACGCCGACGCCGACCATGGCGGCGACCGGCACCGCCAGCATCACGCCGACGAAGCCGAACAGCGCGCCGCCGGCCAGCAGCGCGAACATCACCCAGACCGGGTGCAGCCCGACCCGGTCGCCGACCAGCTTGGGGGTCAGGAAGTTGCCCTCGATGGCCTGGCCGACGAAGAACACCGCGGCGACGATGGCGACGGAGACCCAGCTGTCGAACTGCGCGATCGCCAGGCCGACCGACAGCAGCAGGCCGACCATGGATCCCACGTAGGGAATGAACGACAGGAAGCCCGCGATCAGGCCGACCACCAGGCCGAAGTCGAGGCCGGCCGCGGTCAGACCGACCGCGTAGAACACCGCCAGCGTGAGGCAGACCGTGCCCTGCCCGCGCAGGAAGCCGGCCAGGGTCTCGTCAACCTCGTGGGCCAGCCGGCGGATGGTGTCGCGGTGCTTGCGCGGCAGCCAGTCGTCCACCTTGGCAATCATGCCGTCCCAGTCACGCAGCAGGTAGAAGGCAACGACCGGCGTGATCACCATCAGGGCGATGAAGTTGAAGAAGGCGACGCCGCCGGAGACGATGCCGCCCAGCACCTCGGTGGCCCAGGCGAAGATCTTGTCCGCCGAGTCGCCGAGCACCGATTTGATCTTTTCCTGCGTGCCCGGATCGAGGCGGTCGCGCAGTACCTCGACCAGGGCCGTCACCTCGCGCTGGATCGCCGCCAGGTAGTCCGGCGCGCGCTCGATCAGCGTGGCGATCTGGCCGACCACCGCGGGGATCACCAGCAGCAGCACGGCCACGCAGGTGAGCACGAAGCCGAAGGTGACGATGGCGGTCGCCCAGGTGCGCGACAGCTTCCACTGCTCCAGCCTGTCGCACAGCGGATCGAAGAGATAGGCCACCGCCATGCCGGCGACGAAGGGCAGCAGCACGCTGCGCAGCAGGTAGACGCAGACCAGCGTGACGACCAGCACGACGAGCCAGAAGCGGATCTGGCTGGCCACGGGAATGCGGGCCTGGGCCCTGCCCGCCGCAGGATTGGGCGTTCCGCTCTCGGCCTCGCTCATTGCTGTCCGGGTGCCGTGATGACGGCGCTGCCGCCGGGTGCGACCAGCGGCTGATCAATGCGAAAACCCCGCTTCTCGGCCAGGCCGAGCTCCCAGTTGCTGTCCGGCCGCAGCGAGAGATAGAGGTCGCGCTGCTCCAGCGCGCGGGTCAGGCGCTGCTCGTCGCCGACGAAGGTCAGCTCGAGCTGCGCCTCGCCGCGCGTCAGCAGCGTGAGGTCCGACTGCTGGACGGCCGCCACGCCGTGCAGGCGGCGGCGCACGTTGAGCCAGTCGTCGAGGCCTTCGAGCGGCACGAAGACCAGGATCGAGCGCTGGTTGCCGAACTGCAGCACGTTCTGCTGCTTCCAGGTCTCCTGCACGGCGCTGTCGATGCGCTCGGCGGCACGCCCGAGAAAGCCCTCGAAGGGCTCGCCTTCCACCTGGATCAGCCGGTCGCGCAGGGTGATGCCGGTGACGCCGTCCTGAAAGCGGCGGCTGACCACCCCCAACACTGCCGAGCCGCTCTCCGGGTCGCCGCTCAGCGTCGCCTCGGCCACCAGCACGTCCGCGGCGCCGTAGAGCGCGCCGATCGCCTGCAGCGCGCCCGGGTCCGACTGCAGTGCGCGCGGCGCGTCGATGGCGGCGATATCGCTGAGATCGCCCAGCGGCACGATCATCGGCACCAGGCCGTCGTCGGCGCGGCGCAGCGCCCAGACCTCGCGCCAGGGGTTGGCCTCGACCCACAGCACGGCCTCGCCGTCGCCGGCGCGGAACACCGGCAGCACCACCACCGGGCTGCCGCGGGTCTCGGCGAAGGCCACGTTATTGCTGCGCAGCAGCCGGCGCACCTCGTCGGCATTGAAGCGGAAGGTCAGGTCCGCCAGGTAGCGCACCGGCGAAGTCCGCTCGTTGGCGACCGAGAAGTCACGCACGTAGAACTGCAGCAGGTCGGGATCCAGGGCCGGCACGAGCTCCTGCTGGTCGTGCGGCACCAGGCGCTCGATCAGCCGGCGGAAGGCGCGGCGCTGGCCGGTCGCCAGGGCGATCTGGCGCGCCTCGGCGGCCGAGGCCGCGGTTTCGTCCACCGCCACGTCCCGCACAGTGAAGATGTCACTGTCCACCTGGGCCCGGGCCGCCCCGCCCGCGGCGGCCAGCAGCCCCAGCAGGGCGAAGGTCGCGGCCCGCAGCCCAAAACACCTCGTAAGCACGCCGCTTGCCCGGCGAAACCACATTGCAAACCGTCCCGGATTCTCTATCTTCGCCCGGCAAAGCGGGCTGAAATGCCTGCTTCCCTAAATACCGCATGTGACCGGAGGAAGCCATAACAAGCCGGAATTCCCCCGACAACCAGTTGAGTTACAAGGATGCGGGCGTCGACATCGACGCCGGCAACGCGCTGGTCGAGGCCATCAAGCCGCTCGCCCGCTCCACCGCCCGCAGCGGCGCCGACGCCGGGCTCGGCGGCTTCGGGGGCTTCTTCGACCTGAAGGCCGCCGGCTTCCGCGATCCCCTGCTGGTCGCCGCCAACGACGGCGTCGGCACCAAGCTGAAGATCGCCATCGCCGCCGGGAAGCACGACACGGTGGGCATCGACCTCGTCGCCATGTGTGTCAACGACCTGGTGGTGCAGGGCGCCGAGCCGCTGTTCTTCCTCGACTACTACGCCACCGGCCACCTCGAGGTCGCCGCCGGCAAGGCCATCATCGAGGGCATCGCCGCGGGCTGCCGCCAGGCCGGCTGCGCGCTGATCGGCGGCGAGACGGCGGAGATGCCGGGCCTCTACGCCTCCGGCGACTACGACCTGGCCGGCTTCGCCGTGGGCGCGGTGGAGCGCGACCGGGTGATCACCGGGGCCGAGGTGGCGGCCGGCGACCTGGTGCTCGGCCTTGCCTCCTCCGGGATCCACTCCAACGGCTTCTCGCTGGTCCGCCGGGTGGTCGAGACCCTCGGCCTCGACTACGCCGCACCCGCCCCCTTCGCGCCGGGCCGCAGCCTCGGCGAGGCGCTGCTGACCCCGACCCGCATCTACGTGAAGAGCTGCCTTGCCGCCATCGAGACCGCCAATAAAGAAGGCGCCGGCGTCAAGGCGCTGGCCCACATCACCGGCGGCGGCTTCGTCGAGAACATCCCCCGGGTCATCCCGGAGGGCCTCGGCGTGGTGCTCGACGGCATCACCTGGCCGGTGCCGGAGGTGTTCCGCTGGCTGTCCGAATTCGGCGGCATCGTCCCGCAGGAGATGATGCGCACCTTCAACTGCGGCGTCGGCATGGCCGTGGTGGTCGACCCGCGCCAGGCCGCGGCGGTGCGCGCCGCCTTCGAGGCGGCCGGCGAGACCGTGTTCGGCATCGGCCACATCACCGCCCACCGCGGCGCGGGCGGCCAGGTGACCATCGAGAACCTCGAGCAGACCTGGCCGCAATGAGGGCGCTGCCGTGAAGGTCGGCGTCCTGATCTCCGGGCGCGGCAGCAACCTGAAATCGCTGCTCGCGGCCGCAGCCGCGCCAGGCTTTCCGGCCGAGATCGTCCTGGTGATCTCCAACCGTCCCGGCGCCGGCGGCCTGGACCACGCGCGCGCCGCCGGCGTCGCCGCCCAGGTGATCGACCACAAGGCCTACGACGGGCGCGACAGCTTCGAGGCGGCGGTAACCGCGGCGCTGGAGGCCGCCGGCGTGGAACTGGTCTGCCTGGCCGGCTTCATGCGGGTGGTCAGCCCCGGGTTCGTGCGCCGCTGGCAGGGCCGCATGATCAACATCCATCCCTCCCTGCTGCCGCTGTTCCCCGGCCTCGACACCCATGCCCGGGCGCTCGCCGCCGGCGTCAGGCTGCACGGCTGCAGCGTCCACTACGTGAACGAGGAGGTCGACGGCGGCGCAATCATCGGCCAGGCCGCCGTGCCGGTGCTGCCCGGCGACGACCCGGAGGCCCTGGCCGCCCGGGTGCTGGAGGCCGAGCACCGCCTCTATCCGGCCTGCCTCGCCCTGGTGGCCGCCGGCAAGGTCCGCTGGGCCGCCGGCCAGGCCGAGATCTCGGCGGATTTCGACGCCACGGCCCAGATCTTCAACCCGCCGCTGCCGGACTAGCGCGGCCCTCCGGGGCTTGCCCGGCGGCGCCCTCTCGGGCTAGAAGAGTGCCCGGAACGCAAGCCGCTATCGCGGGGGTCGCGGCGGCGAGAGGCAAGGAGCAGGGCTTGACTATGTCGGACGAACAATTGCTGCCGGAACACCAGCAGACCTGGAAAGGCTTCGTGCGCCTGATTACCTGGTGCACCGTCTTCGTGGTGGTGACGCTGCTGCTGATGGCGCTGTTCCTGCTTTAAGCATTAACCGGACTTCCCTGGCGCGCCCGGGCGGGCGCCGGGCACAGGAAAAAGGCGGGACCCTTCGAGGGGCCCCGCCTTTCTTCGTCTCGTTGCCCCGTAAGCAGGGGCCGCAGGCTTAACTTCCGGCCTCAGCCGACGATCTCGGCGTCGGTGAAGAAGTACTTGATCTCCTGCGCCGCCGTCTCCGGGCCGTCGGAGCCGTGCACCGAGTTGGCCTCGATGGACTCGGCGAAGTCGGCGCGGATGGTGCCGGGGGCCGCGTCCTTCGGATTGGTCGCGCCCATCACCTCGCGGTTCTTGGCGATGGCGTTCTCGCCCTCCAGGACCTGGACCACCACCGGGCCGGAGGTCATGAAGCTGCAGAGATCGTTGAAGAAGGGCCGCTCCTTGTGGACCGCGTAGAAGCCCTCGGCCTGTGCGCGGGTCATGTGGATGCGCTTGCTGGCGATGACGCGCAGGCCGGCTTCCTCGAGGCGGTCGATGATCTTGCCCGTGATGTTGCGCTTGGTGGCATCGGGCTTGATGATCGAGAAGGTACGTTGGGTGGCCATGAACCCGGCTCTCCTCAGATTGATTGCTGGTCACTGTGCTGCGCGGCGGGTGCGGCCTCGACGGCCTCCCCTGGCGGGAAACCACGATTTCGCGCCCGTAACGGCGTTCCGCGCCGGGCTTATAGACGCTTTGCCGGGCGAGGGCAACGCCCGGCGCGCCGGCCCGCCCGGCCCGCTTTCGCCGCCCGCGGCGCCGTGCTATCACGCCCCGCCGCGAGAGAGCCGGGTCCATGCTGCACGTTAACGATCTTGTCTACCGGGTCCAGGGCCAGCCCCTGTTCGACCACGCCACCGTCGCCGTGAACAAGGGCGAGCGGGTCGGCCTGGTCGGCCGCAACGGCTCGGGCAAGACCACGCTTTTAAAGCTGATCTCCGGCGAGCTGCACCCGGACCAGGGCAGCATCACCTACCCGCGCCTGACCCGGGTCGGCAAGGTGGCCCAGGACGCGCCCTCGGGCCAGACCAGCCTGATCGACACCGTGCTGGCCGCCGATGCCGAGCGCAGCGCCCTGCTGGCCGAGGCCGAGCATGCCAGGGACCCGCACCGCATCGCCGAGCTGCACGAGCGCCTCGCCACCATCCAGGCCGACGCCGCACCGGCCCGCGCCGCGCGCATCCTGGCCGGCCTCGGCTTCGACGAGGCGGCCCAGCAGCGGCCCTGCGCCGAGTTCTCCGGCGGCTGGCGCATGCGCGTGGCCCTGGCCGCCCTGCTGTTCACCGAGCCCGACCTGCTGCTGCTCGACGAGCCGACCAACCACCTGGACCTGGAAGCGGCGCTGTGGCTCGAGAGCTACCTGAAGAGCTATCCCGGCACCCTGCTGCTGGTCTCCCACGACCGCGGCCTGCTGAACCGGGCGGTCAACCGCATCATCCACCTGGAGAACCGCAGGCTCACCGCCTACACCGGCAACTACGACCGCTTCGAACGGCTGCGCCGCGAGCACCTGGAGCATCAGGCCGCGCTGCACGCCAAGCAGCAGGCCCAGCGCCGCCACATTCAGGCCTTCGTCGACCGCTTCCGCTACAAGGCCTCCAAGGCGCGCCAGGCGCAGTCGCGCCTCAAGGCCCTGGCGCGCATGGAGCCGATCGCCGCGGTGATGGAGGACCGCACCGTCACCTTCGACTTCCCGCCGCCGGCGCACCTCTCGCCGCCGATCCTGACGCTGGAGAACGTCGCCGTCGGCTACGCGGCCGACAAGCCGATCCTGTCGCGGCTCAACCTGCGCCTCGACATGGACGACCGGGTGGCGCTGCTCGGCGCCAACGGCAACGGCAAGTCGACCCTGGCCAGGCTGCTGGCCCAGCGCCTCAAGCCGATGGCGGGGCGCATGACCCGCTCCGGCAAGCTGAAGATCGGCTATTTCGCCCAGGACCAGGCCGAGGAGCTCGACCTGGCGGCGACGCCGCTCCAGCACATGGAGCGGCTCATGCCGATGGAGACCGAGACCCGGCTGCGGTCCCAGCTCGGCCGCTTCGGCTTCGGCGCCGAGCGGGCCGAGGTCGCCGTCGGCAAGCTGTCCGGCGGCGAAAAGGCGCGGCTGCTGTTCGCTCTGATGAGCCGCGAGGCACCGCACGTGCTGATCCTCGACGAGCCGACCAACCACCTCGACGTGGATTCGCGCCAGGCCCTGATCCAGGCCCTCAGCGCCTTCGAGGGTGCGGTGATTCTGGTCAGCCACGACACCCACCTGATCGAGCTCACCGCAGACCGGCTGTGGCTGGTCGGCGAGGGCACCGTCGTGCCCTACGACGGCGACATGGACGACTATCGCAAGCTGCTGATGGAACAGCGCCGCCTCGAGCGGGCGCGCCAGCGCGAAGACAGGCCGCCGCGCGACGACACGGTCAACAAGAAGGACCGGCGCCGCGCCGCCGCCGAGGCCCGCGCCGCCGTGGCCGACCTGCGCAAGGCGGCCAGGCAGGCCGAGGCGCAGATCGAGAAGCTCGACCGTCAGAAGAAGGCGCTGGAGAAGAAGCTGGCCGACCCGCAGGTCTACGAAGGCCCGACGGCGAAGCTGCAGGATCTGCAGATCCGGTTCGGCCAGGTCAAGCAGGCCATCGCCGAGGCCGAGGAACGCTGGCTCGAGCTGCAGGCCGCCCTGGAAGAGGCCTGAAGACGCCCGGCGCCGTTGCGCTGCCGATGACTTTCTTCTCGAACGTCATTACCGGGCTTGTCCCGGTAATCCATGGTTCCACTTGCTTCGACCCGGCAAGCTGAGGAATGGACCCCCGTGACAAGCACGGGGGTGACGGATCGGGTAGATATTGCCCCTCAGGCCTTCTGGCTCCAGCGGCCTGCGTCGTCCTGCTGCCAGTAGGTGACATCGTGGCCGGCGTCCTTGAGTTCCTTCCACTGGGCGCGCGCCTCGCCCACCGCCGTGTCGTCCCGGCCGTCGAAGAGGATGGCGCAGAGGCCGTAGTCGGCGATCCTGTCGGAGCCGGTGCCGTCGGTCAGGAACAGCACCTCGGCGCCGTTCGGCGCCTCGTCCTCCACGGTGAGCCAGACCGGCTGGCGCCGGGCGCGGCCGTCCTTCACCGTGCCGTGCGGCAGGAAGGCGCGGTCGTGGTAGGTCCACAGCCGCGCCGAGAGCGCCTCGACCCGCGACTCGGAGCCGGCCCGGACCACGGCCCGGCGGCCGCGCTCCAGGGTCTTCTCCAGCATCTGCGGCAGGGCCTGGTCGAGCGCGGTCCGCGTCAGGTGGTAGAAGCGCACCTCGGTCATGGCGCCGGTCTCACCGCCTTGGGGGCCCGCCTATTTCTCGTAGTGCGCCGCCACGAAGCTGTCGAGCAGGCGCACACCGAAGCCGGTGCCGCCCTTGGGCACCGTCGGCTTGTCCTTGGTCGACCAGGCGACGCCGGCGATGTCCAGGTGCGCCCAGGGCGTGTTCTTCTGGATGAAGCGCTGCAGGAACTGGGCGGCGGTGATCGAGCCGCCGGCCCGCCCGCCGCTGATGTTCTTCATGTCGGCGGCGTCGCAGTCGATCAGCTTGTCGTATTCCGGGCCCAAAGGCTGGCGCCAGAGAAGCTCGCCCACCGCCTTGCCGGCTTCGGTCAGCTGGTCGCTGAGCTTGTCGTCGTTGCTGAACAGGCCGGCATGCTCGTTGCCCAGCGCGATGATGATCGCGCCGGTCAGCGTCGCCAGGTCGACGATGAGCTTCGGCTTGAAGTTTTCCTGCACGTACCACAGGGCATCGGCCAGCACGAGGCGGCCTTCCGCGTCGGTGTTCAGCACCTCGATGGTCTGGCCCGACATGGAGGTGACGATGTCGCCCGGGCGCTGGGCCGTGCCGGAGGGCATGTTCTCGACCAGGCCGCAGATGCCGACGGCGTTGACCTTGGCCTTGCGGCCCGCCAGGGCGTGCATGAGGCCGACCACCGTGCCGGCGCCGCCCATGTCCCACTTCATGTCCTCCATGCCGGCGGCGGGCTTCAGCGAGATGCCGCCGGTATCGAAGGTCACGCCCTTGCCGACGAAGGCCAGCGGGGACTTGTCCTTGGCGCTGGGCGCGCCTTCCCAGACCATGACCAGCAGCTGCGGCTCGTGGGCCGAGCCCTGGGCCACGCCGAGCAGCGCGCCCATGCCCAGCTTCTTCATCTCCTTCTCGCCCAGCGCCTGCACCTTGACGCCCAGCTTGCTCAGCTTCTTGGCCTCGGCGACCAGGGACTTGGGGAAGATGACGTTGGCCGGCTCGCTCACCAGGTCGCGGGTGGTGAACACGCCCTCGGCGACCTGCTCGAGCTTCTGGAAGAGGCGCTTGGCCGCCGCGGCCTCCTCCACCATGATCTTGATCTCTTTCAGCTTCGGCTTGCTCTCCGGCTTCTCCTTGGTTTTGTACTTGTCGAAGCGGTAGCTGCGCAGCAGCGCGCCGAAGCCGTAGTTGGCCGCGCGCTCCGCCGCCGCTTTGCCGCCGCGCAGCTTGTCGATCAGGAAGGCGGCCTTTTTCTCGCCGCACTTCAGCAGATGCCCGGTGACCGCGCCGCCGAGATCCTGCAGGTCCTTGTCGCCGAGCTTGGCCGGCGCGCCGAGGCCGACCAGCAGAATGCGGCTGTTGCCGAGGTTGGCCGGCGCGACGATCTCCAGCAGTTCGCTCTTCTTGCCGGAAAAGCTGCTGGCGGCGATGGCCCGTTCCACGGCGCCGCCGGTCTGCTTGTTCAGAAGCGTGGCGCTGGGCGTCAGCTTGGCGCCCTCCATGACACCGGCAACCAGGGCACCGGACGCTGGAACGCTCGGCGAAGCAAAGGAGATATTCATCAAGATCCTCACGGAAAAAACATGGCCGGGCCCCTGCCGGGGGCGGCAGGCCGCCCTTGGACTGACAGAAGGCCGCTAAGATAAGGCTCCACAGCCTGTCAGCGCCAGCGGGCAGTTTCAAGGGCCCAATGGGATGGTCGTCCGCCCCGGCGGCGGGGGGATTTTGTCTGGACGGGCATCGCGGCGGCGCGTTATCTCTCTTAGCTGCGCACTTCAACGATTGGCCCCAATGCCCTGGATCACACGCTATATCCTGGGCCAGCTGGTGACGGCGACGATATTCGTCACCCTGGCGCTGACCTTTGCCATCTGGCTGACGCAGTCGCTGCGCCTGATCGACTACATCGTCAACCGCGGCCTGCCCGCTTCCACCTTCCTGACCTTCATCGCCCTGCTGCTGCCGTCCTTCCTGGGGGTCGTGCTGCCGGTGGCGACCTTCGTGGCGGTGCTCTTCGTCTATCACAAGATGGCCATGGACAGCGAAATGGTGGTGATGCGCGCCGCCGGCCTGTCGCAGCTGCAGCTGGCCCGCCCGGCGATCATCCTGGGCATCCTGGTGACCCTCGCCTGCTATTCGATCTCACTCTACTTCCTGCCGGTCTCTTATCGTAATTTCAAGGACTTGCAGAACGCTTTCCGCAGCGATTTCTCAACTGTGCTGCTGCAGGAGGGGGTGTTCACCGCGCTCAGCGACGACATTACCGTCTACGTGCGCCAGCGCTCCGCCGACGGCGAGCTGCGCGGCATCCTGGTGCACGACAACCGCGACCCGAAGAAGCCGGTCACCATGATGGCCGAGCGCGGCGCCCTGGTGCCCAGCGAGACCGGGCCGCGGGTGGTGATGGAGAACGGCAACCGCCAGGAGGTGCAGCCCGGCACCGGCCGCTTCTCCCTGCTCTACTTCGACCGCTACACGGTCGAGCTCAGCGAGTTCGGCGAGGCGGCGCGCTCGCGCTGGCGCGAGCCCAAGGAGCGCTTCCTGCCCGAGCTGCTGTTTCCCAGCGGTGACAGCCGCGACCAGCGCAACTACCAGGAACTCATCGCCGAGGGCCACCACCGCCTGGCGGGCCCGCTCTATACCCTGGTTTTCGTGCTGATCGGCATGGCTGCGCTGCTGGCCGGCGAGTTCAATCGCCGCGGCCAGACCAGGCGCGTGCTCGCCGCCATCGCCTGCGTCGCGGCCCTGGAGGGCGTGTCGCTCGCCCTGCACGACCTGGCGAGCCGCAGCGCCGCGGCGGTTCCCGCAATGTACGGCGCCGTGCTGCTCGCCGCCCTTGCCAGCCTCTACGTGCTGCTGCGCCGGCCGGGCCGGCGCGTCGTCGAGCAGCCCCTCGGCGAGGCCTCGGCATGACCAGCGGCGTCCACAGCGCGGCGAGCCTGCCGGCGATCCGGCGCCTGCGGCTGTCGCCGACCCTGACCAAGTACATCGCGCGCCAGTACCTCTTCTGGTTCGGCAGCTTCTTCTTCTCAATCGTCGCCATCATCTTCCTGGCCACCGTCGTCGACCTGCTGGACCGCCTGGCCACCAAGGACGTGCCGCTCAGCCTAACCCTGGAGATGGCCCTGCTGAAGCTGCCCTACCTCAGCCAGGAGGTCATGCCCTTCACCGTCCTCTTCGCCGCCATGGCGACCTTCTGGCGGCTGACCCGCTCGCACGAGCTGGTGGTGGCCCGGGCGGCCGGCGTGTCGGTATGGCAGTTCCTGCTGCCGGTGCTCGGATCTTCCGTGCTGATCGGGATCTTCACCGTCACCGCCTTCAACCCGCTGGCCTCCATCCTGCTGAGCCGCTACGAGCATCTCGAGGCCAGCTACATCCGCAACCAGACCAGCATGCTGGCGGTTTCCAAGACCGGACTCTGGCTGCGCCAAGCGGACAGCCTCGGCCAGTCGGTGATCCATGCCGAACGCGTCAAGCCGGGCTCGGTCGCGCTGCAGCAGGTGATCGTGTTCCGCTATGCCGACCAGGACCGCTTCGTCGATCGAATCGACGCCCGCGAGGCCCAGCTGCGCGCCGGGCACTGGCTGCTGCTCGATGCCTGGGTCTCACGACCGGGCGAGGCCTCGGTCCCGCACGCGACCTTGGAACTGCCGACCGACCTGACTGTGGATAAGATTCAGGAAAGCTTCGCGCCGCCGGAGACCATCGCCTTCTGGGCCCTGCCGGAGTTCATCGACCTGATGCAAGCCTCCGGATTCTCAGCGATTCCGCACCGTCTGCAGTTCCACCGCCTGCTCGCCCTGCCGTTGCTGTTTACCGCCATGGTGCTGCTCGCTGCGACCTTCTCGCTGCGCCCGCAGCGCCGCGGCCGGGTCGGCCTGGTGATCCTGACCGGCATGCTCACGGGCTTTCTCTTGTACTTCCTGTCCAATTTCGTGTTCGCCATCGGACTTTCGGGTACCATCCCGGTCGTGCTTGCGGCCTGGACACCGGCCGGCGTCTCCTTGATGCTTGGCGTGGCGATGTTGCTTCATCTGGAGGACGGATAGCCAGAGGATGATACCGGGGGGATTGGGGCGAACGGCAGCGCTGGCTGTCGTCTTCATGTGGTCCTTCGCTGCCGCCGGGGGAGCGGCGACGGCACAGGACATCGATATCGAGGCGCTGGAGAACACCCCGGCGCTGATCACCGCCGATGAGCTGCGCTATGACGAGGAGAACGGCCTCGTCATCGCCGCCGGCAACGTCGAGATCTCGCAGTCTGGCCGGGTGCTGCTGGCCGACAGGGTGACCTACAACTCGATCACCGACGTCGTCACCGCCGAAGGAAACATCACCCTGATCGAGCCGAGCGGCGACACCGTCTTCGCCGACTTCGTGGAGCTGACCGGCGACCTGAAGGAAGGCTTCGTCCGCGACATCCGCGTCCTCTTGGCCGACGACACGCGAATCGCCGCGGCGAGCGGCACGCGCACCGGCGGCAACCGCACCCAGTTCAGCAAGGGCGTGTTCAGCCCCTGCGAGCTGTGCCGCGACGACCCGGACCGCGCCCCGCTGTGGCAGATCAAGGCCAACGAGGTCGTCCACGACCAGGAAGCCAAGGACATCATCTATCACGATGCCTGGATCGAGTTCTTCGGCATCCCCGTGCTCTACACTCCCTATCTCGAGCATCCCGATCCGACCGTCGACCGGCGCAGCGGCATTCTGGCCCCCACCGTCGGCACCAGCGACTTTCTCGGCTACTCGGTGCAGGTCCCCTACTTCTGGGCGATCGAGGACGACAAGGACCTGACGATCGCGCCGATCGTCACAACCGAGCAGGGCGTCAACCTCACCGGCGAGTACCGCCAGCTGTTCACCAACGGCGAACTGCGCGTCGCCGGCAGCGCGACCATCGCCGACCGCGAGGAAAGCGGCGGCATCGTCGCCGAGGACCGCTTCCGCGGCCACATCGATGCCAGCGGACGCTTCGACGTCGACAAGACCTGGCGCTGGGGGTTCGACATCGACCGCGCCTCCGACGACACCTATCTGCGCGCCTACGATTTCGATTCCTCGCGCACCCTGACCAGCACAGCCTTCTTCGAGGGTCTCAAGGCCCGCAACTACGCGGCGGTGCGTGGCTTCGCCTACCAGGGCCTGCGCGAGAGCGACAAGAACGACGAGATCCCCATCGTCGCGCCGCTCGCCGACTACAATTTCGTCAGCGAGCCGAACATCGGCCTGCCCGGCGGCTTTTTCACGATCGACAGCAACGTCATGGTGCTGACCCGCGACGAGGGGCGCGACAGCCGGCGCCTCTCGGTGATCACCGGCTACCACCTGCCCTACACCTCGCCGCTCGGCGACGTCTACGAGTTCACCGCGCAGGTGCAGACCGACGGCTACTGGACCCACAGCGTCGTCCCCGGCTCCGACGCGGTCAATCCGAGCACTGCCCCCGGCAGCAACACCACCGGCCGTGTCTTCCCGCAACTCGCCGTCAAGTGGCGTTATCCCTGGATGCGCCAGGATGGCTCCGTCCGCCAGGTGATCGAACCCATCGCCCAGGCGGTGTTCTCGCCCAACGGCTCGAACCCCGGCGAGATCCCAAACGAGGACAGCCAGGACTTCGAGTTCGACGATACCAACCTCTTCAAGCTCAACCGCTTCGCCGGCCGCGACCGGGTCGATTCCGGGACCCGCTTCGACTATGGCATCAAGTGGACCGGCTCCTTCGGCGACAGCGGCTCGGCGGGGGCCTTCATCGGCCAGAGCTTCCGCCTGAAGGAAAACCGCGACGTCTTCGCCGAGGGCTCGGGCCTGGAGGACAAGCTCTCCGACATCGTCGGCCGCGTCCAGGTCCAGCCGATCGAGCACCTGGACCTGCTGTACCGCTTCCGCCTCGACAAGGACGACCTCACGGCCGAGCGCAGCGAGTTCGACATCGTCATCGGCCCGCCGGCCCTCAAACTCGACCTCTCCTACTTCTTCATCAACGGCGATTCCGGCAGTGACGAGTTCGGCGACCGCGAGGAGCTGCGCTTCGGCATCAGGTCGCGTCTGACGGAGAACTGGAGCGTCGGCTTCAGCCACCGCCGCGACCTGATCGAGGATCAGGCCCTGCGCTCCGCCATCAGTCTCGCCTACCAGGACGAGTGCTTCCTGATCGAGGGCGTGGCCCAGCGCAGCGAATTCCGTGACCGCGATCTGGAGCCGGACGACAGCATCTTCGTGCGTGTGGTCTTCAAGTACCTGGGCGAGGCCTCGGGCGGCTGATCCCGGCGCGGCAGCGCAGGTCGCCTGGCCCGCGCGGGCGGCGCGGCGCCGCAGCTTCCGTTTGAACCTCCCCTGCCCCCGGGTATAATGCGCCCGCCTTTCCAGGGATATTGGGAGTGTAAGTGAACATCTTGCGTATGCCATTTCAGGTTGCGCGCCGCGGCCTCGTCCTCGGCGCCTGCGCCATGCTGTTGGTGACCGGCTGGTCGATCGCCCCGGCCAGGGCGCAGGGCGAACTCTTCCGCCCCGCCGCGGTCGTCAACGACGACATCATCTCCGTTCTCGACCTGGCCATGCGGGTTCAGCTTGCCGTCGTCGCCGCCGGCATCGAGGACAGCCCCGAAGTGCGCCGCCGCCTGACACCCCAGGTGCTGCGCGGCCTGATCGACGAGCGCCTGCAGATGCAGGAGGCCAAGCGCCTCGATATCACCATCCGGGACGAGCAGGTCGCCGACGCGCTCGACCAGATCGCCCGCCAGAACAACATGACCGAGGGCCAGTTCCTCACCATGCTGCGCAACCGCGGCGTGATCCCCACCACGCTGATCGACCAGATCCGCGCCCAGATCGCCTGGCAGGCGGTCGTGCAGCGGCGCATCCGCCCCAACGTGGTGATCGCCCCGGAGGAGATCGAGGAAGTGGTCGGCCGGCTGTCGGCGCGTCGCGGTGCCATCGAGCGCCGGGTCGGCGAGATCTTCATCCCCGTTGAGTCGGCGGCCCGGGAGGCCGAGGCCCTGGCCAACGCCAACCGCCTGCTCGAAGAGCTCAGGCGCGGCGCCAACTTCGCCGGCCTCGCCCGGCAGTTCTCCCAGTCCGTCACCGCCTCCCTGGGCGGGGATCTGGGCTGGGTCCAGGATGGCGAGCTGGCCCCGGAGCTCAACACGGCGCTCAGCCAGATGGGCCCCGGCGAGGTCACGCGACCGATCCGGACGCTGACCGGTTTCCACATCCTGCTGCTGCGCGAGATGCGCAAGAACGACGGCGCCGACATCGACCGGGCCCGCATCGAGCAGTCCCTCGCCAGCCAGCGCCTGGACCAGCTCGCCCAGCGCTCGATGCAGGAGCTGCGCCGCACCGCCAACGTCGATGTGCGGATCTGACGGCCTGCGCGGCGGGCGCCGCGGGGCGCCTTGACCGGCGTCCCTTCGCTGCCGGCCCCCTTGGCGCTGACCATGGGCGAGCCGGCGGGCATCGGCGGCGAGATCACGCTGCGCGCCTGGCTGCAGCGCCGCGCGGCCGGCCTGCCGCCCTTCTTCGCAGTCGACGACCCGGCGCGCCTCGCCGCCCTGGCTGCGCGCTTCTGTCCCGCGGTGACGCTCGCCGAAATCGACCAGCCGGCCCGGGCGCTCGAGGTCTTCGACCGCAAGCTGCCCGTGCTGCCGCTCGGCACGTCGGTCGAGGCGCAGCCGGGCCGCCTCGATCCCGCCAACGCCGAAGCGGTGCTGCTGTCGATCCAGCGCGCCGTCGCGCTGGCCCGCGCGGGCGCGGCGGCCGCCGTGGTGACCAACCCGATCCACAAGCAGATCCTCATGGAGGCCGGCTTCAAGCACCCCGGCCACACCGAATACCTGGCCGAACTGACCGGCGCCGCCCGGGCGCCGGTGATGATGCTGGCCTGCGCCGAGCTGCGCGTGGTGCCGGTGACCGTGCACATGCCGCTCAGCCGCGTGCCGGAAAGGCTCACCGAGGAACTCATCGTCGAGACCGGCCGGACCACGGCCGAGGCCCTGAAGGACCAGTTCGGCATCGCCGCGCCGCGCCTTGCCGTGGCCGGGCTCAATCCGCACGCCGGCGAGGGCGGCCAGCTCGGCCCGGAGGATGACGCGGTGATCCGGCCGGCCGTGCGGCGCCTGCAGCTGGCCGGCATCGACGCCCTCGGCCCGCTGTCCGCCGATACCCTGTTCCATGCCGCCGCGCGGCGGCGCTACGACGCGGCGCTCTGCATGTACCACGACCAGGCGCTGATCCCGATCAAGACCATCGACTTCGAGGGCGGCGTCAACGTCACCCTGGGGCTGCCGATCATCCGCACCTCGCCGGACCACGGCACGGCGCTCGACATCGCCGCGCAGGGGAAGGCCTCGCCCACCAGCCTGCTGGCGGCCCTCCGGATGGCCGGCGAGATGGCGGCGGCGGCCGGCCGCACCGCCGGCGCCGCATGACCGCTTCGGCGGAGCTGCCGCCGCTGCGCGAGGTCATCGCGCGCTTCGGCCTCGGCGCGCGCAAGGCGCTGGGCCAGCATTTCCTGCTCGACCTCAACCTGACCGGCCGCATCGCCCGGGCGGCGCCGGACCTGTCGCAGGGCTGCGTCATCGAGATCGGCCCCGGCCCCGGCGGCCTGACCCGCGCCCTGCTGGCCGAGGGCGCCCGCCACGTCATCGCGGTGGAGAAGGACCGGCGCTGCCTGGAGGCCCTGGCCGAGATCGCCGCCGCCTGGCCCGGCCGTCTCGAGGTCATCGAGGGCGACGCCCTTCAGGTCGACCTGGCAACGCTCGGCAGCGCGCCGCGCCAGATCGTCGCCAACCTGCCCTACAACATCTCGACGGCGCTGCTGGTGCGCTGGCTGAGCGCGCTGGCCGGCGATCCCCAGGCCTTTTCCGCCATGACCCTGATGTTCCAGAAGGAGGTCGCCGAGCGCCTGCTGGCGGCGCCGCGCAGCCGCCACTACGGCCGCCTGTCGGTGCTGACCCAGTGGCTCTGCGAAACGCGTGCCCTGTTCGACATTCCGCCGCGCGCCTTCACGCCGCCGCCCAAGGTGACCTCGACGGTGGTGGCGCTGATGCCGCGCGCGCAGCCGCTGGCGCCGGCGCGCCTCGAGCTGCTGGAGCGGGTCACCGCCGCCGCCTTCGGCCAGCGCCGCAAGATGCTGCGGCAGAGCTTGAAGTCCCTGGGCGGCAACACGGCGCGTCTTTTCGAGGCGACCGGCATCGCGCCGACCGCCCGCGCCGAGGAACTGTCGGTGGAGGAACTCTGCGCCCTGGCAAAAGAGTTGGAAAGCGGCGCGTCAGCCGCCTGAGCGCAGGGTCTCGACGAAGGCGCGCAGGCCGACACGGCGCTCGCGGCGCAGGCGCTCGGCGGTGAGGATCGCCTCGACCTGTTCGACGCTCTTGTCGATATCGTCGTTGATGATGATGTAGTCGTACTCCGCCCAGTGGCTCATCTCGTCGGCGGCCTTGGCCATGCGGCCGCGCACCACCGCCTCGCTGTCCTGCGCGCGGGTATAGAGCCGGCGTTCCAGCTCGGCCGTCGAGGGCGGCAGCACGAAGACGCTGACCAGGTCGTCGCGCGCCGCCTCGCGGACCTGCTGGGTGCCCTGCCAGTCGATGTCGAACAGCACATCGCGGCCCTGCTCCAGGGCGGCCTCCACCGGCGCGCGCGGCGTGCCGTAGTTGTTGCCGAAGACCACGGCGTGTTCCAGCAGCTCGCCGCCGGCCACCATGGCGTCGAAGCGCGCCTGGTCGACGAAGAAATAGTCGGTGCCGTCGACCTCGCCCGGGCGCGGCGGACGCGTGGTGGCGGAAACCGAGAGCGACAGGTTGTTGTCGGTGTCCAGCAGGCGGCGCGAGATCGTCGTCTTGCCGGCGCCCGAGGGCGAGGACAGCACCAGCATAAGGCCGCGGCGCTTGATTTCGGTGTCGACCATGACGCTACTCGATGTTCTGCACCTGCTCGCGCAGCTGTTCGATCGACGACTTGAGGTCGAGACCGATGCGCGTCAGCTCGACATCGGCCGACTTGGAGCAGAGGGTGTTGGCTTCGCGGTTGAACTCCTGGCACAGGAAGTCGAGCTTGCGCCCGATGGCGCCGCCCCTGGCGAGCAGCTCGCGCGCCGCCTCGACGTGGGCGGCCAAGCGGTCGAGCTCCTCGCGCACGTCGGCCTTGCCGGCGAGGATGGCGAGTTCCTGGGCGAGGCGCTCCTCGGCGACGCCGGTGCTCTCCTCCAGCAGCAGGGCGATCTGCTCCTTGAAGCGCTGGCGCAGGGTTTCCGGCTGGGTCGCGGCGCAGGCGCGCGCCGCCCCGGCGAGCCGCTCGATCTCGTCCAGGTGGCCGCGCGCCAGCTCCAGCAGGCGCGCGCCTTCGGCCGCGCGCATGGCGACTAGCGCCGCCAGCACCGCTGCCAAATCATTCTGCAGGGCCTCGAGACGCGCCGCCTGGCGCTCGGCGGTCTCCTCCTCCTCGACCGCCTCGAGGATGCCGCGCAGCGCGAGGATGCCGTCGAGCCGCGGCGGCGCCGCCGTGGTGCGGTTCTCCAGCTTGTCCATGAGCTGCAGCGCCTGCTCGAGCAGCGCCTCGTTGACCTGCAGCTGCAGGGGCGCGCTGCCGCGCTTGATGGTCAGGTTGACCTGCACGTTGCCGCGCGCGCAGGCGCCGGCCACGGCGCTGCGCACCGCGGGGTCGAGGCTCTCGTAGCCGACCGGCAGGCGGGCGCGCACGTCGAGGCTGCGGCCGTTGACGCTCTTCACTTCCCAGGTCCAGCTCGCCGCCTCGTCGGCGCCGTCGCGCCGGGCAAAGCCGGTCATGCTGTGCACTGCTGTGCTGCTCTCTGCCACTGTGCCGAAAATCCCCCGTCTCGCCCTGCCCCCATCCGGGCGCGGCCCATATATACTGGCCTGACCGAGTCTCAACAAGCGGCGAGCCGACCGCCGCCACCGGCAGGAGAGCCATGCAGGACCCGAAATCCATCGTCATTACAGGCGGTTCCAGCGGCATCGGCGCGGCTCTGGCGCGCGGCTATGCCGCCCCCGGCGTGTCCCTGGGCCTCACCGG
>JBFGUI010000050.1:0-18890 GCA_041565695.1 Kiloniellaceae bacterium | reverse complement strand
AGCCCGGCACGCTGGACGACCCCGGCGGCCTGCAGCCCATCGGGGATCTCTGGACCGCCAGCAAGCAGGCCTGGGTCGCGCTGCTGCCCGGCGGTCTGAGATTTGCCGGCCAGCCGCAGCCGGCCGACTTCGAGGCCCTGACGGCCCGCTATCGCCAGCGGGAGGGCCGCGGCGCGGCTGGCGGTTGAAATCCGTCCGCTGGCGGGCTAGCTTGCCTGACAAGCAAGACGGGCGGTCGCGGGTCGATCGTCTTTCTGCCTTTGATCCCTTGCGGGAGAGACTGGTCCGACCACTGGACCGGCGCCGAAGGAGCAACCGCCCCGGAAACTCTCAGGCAAAAGGACCGCAGGGGAGAGGCGCTTCTGGAAAGCGGTCGCGTTCGGGCATTTGGCCGGGCGGGTCTCACCGAAGGAGTAAATCGCCGCGGCAAGCCGCCGTTGGGCCGATGAATCTCTCAGGTATCCACGACAGAAGGGGCCGGGCCACCCTCCAACAAGGGTTGGCGCTGGCGGGATGACTTTTGTCGAAGGAGCCGAGCATTGAACCAGACCAGTCCTCCGCAGAAGCCGGAAGAGCCGCGGCGGACGCCGCTCTTCGCCCTGCATGAGGAACTCGGCGGCAAGATCGTGCCCTTTGCGGGCTACGCC
Source organism: Kiloniellaceae bacterium (assembly GCA_041565695.1). Classification (GTDB taxonomy): domain Bacteria; phylum Pseudomonadota; class Alphaproteobacteria; order Kiloniellales; family Kiloniellaceae; genus Pelagibius. The sequence continues at coordinate 18,243 of JBFGUI010000050.1, read as the reverse complement.
CTGCCGGTCCAGTACCCCTCCGGCATCATGGCCGAGCACAAGCAGACCCGCGAGGCCGCGGCGCTGTTCGACGTCTCCCACATGGGCCAGGTGAAGCTGACGGGGGCCGACCGCGCGGCGGCGCTGGAGGCCCTGGTTCCCGTGGACGTCGCCGGCCTCAGCGAGGGGCGCCAGCGCTACGGCTTTTTCACCAACGATGCCGGCGGCATCCTCGACGACCTGATGATCTCCAACCAGGGCGACTGGCTGTTCCTCGTAGTCAACGCCGCCTGCAAGGAAGCCGACATCGCCCACCTGAACGCCAACCTGAAGGGCGACGTTGAACTGGCCGAGCTGACCGACCGGGCGCTGCTGGCGCTGCAGGGCCCGAAGGCCGCCGCCGTGCTGGCGCGCCTCGCCCCGGCGGTCGCCGAGTTCCGCTTCATGGACTGCCGGCCGGTCACCCTGGAGGAGGCCGACTGCCTGGTCAGCCGCTCCGGCTACACCGGCGAGGACGGCTATGAGATCTCGGTGCCCGCCGACAGGGCCGACGCGCTGGCGCGCCGCCTGCTGGCGGAGGAGGAGGTCATGCCGGCGGGTCTCGGCGCGCGCGACTCGCTGCGCCTGGAAGCCGGCCTTTGCCTCTACGGCCACGACATCGACGTCACCACCAGCCCGGTGGAGGCCGATCTCGTCTGGGCCATGCAGAAGCGCCGGCGCCAGGAGGGCGGCTTTCCCGGCGCCGAGGTGATCCAGAAGCAGCTCGCCGAGGGCGCAGGACGCCGCCGCGTCGGCCTCAGGCCGGAGGGTCGCGCACCGATGCGCGAAGGCACCGAGCTGCAGAACGCGCAGGGCGAGGAAGTCGGCCGGGTGACCTCCGGCGGCTTCGGGCCCACGGTCGGCGGCCCGGTCGCCATGGGATACGTGGACGCGGCGCTGGCGGCGGAGGGTACGCCGCTGCAGGCCGTGGTCCGCGGCAAGGCGCTGCCCTGCACGGTGGCGGCGCTGCCTTTCGTCAAACACAACTACTTCAGAGGCTGATAGGGGGGTTCTTAGAGACATGAGCGAGAAGCGTTACACCGAAGACCACGAGTGGCTGCAGGTCGACGGCGACACGGCCGTGGTCGGCATCAGCGACCACGCCCAGGAGCAGCTGGGCGACATCGTCTTCGTCGAGCTGCCGGAGGTCGGCAAGACCCTGGAGAAGGGCAAGGAAGCCGCGGTGGTCGAGTCGGTGAAGGCGGCCAGCGAGATCTATGCGCCGGCCGACGGCGAGGTGCTGGAGGTCAACGCAGCGCTGAGCGACGACCCGGCCAAGGTCAACAGCGACGCCGAGGGCGGCGGCTGGTTTTTCAAGATGAAACTCAGCGACGCCTCGCAGGTCGCCGCGCTGATGGACGCGGCCGCCTACAAGGCCTTCATCGAAGGCTAGAGGGTTCCTGGGGTCCAGGGGCCGTTAACGGGAGAGCAGGAATGGGTAACGAGCAGCCGACACTTGCCGAGTTGGAAAAGCGCGACGACTTCGTGCGGCGCCACATCGGGCCGGGCGAGCCGCAGATCGCGGCCATGCTGGAGAGCCTGGGGCTCTCCTCCCTCGATGAGCTGATCGACAAGGCGGTGCCGGATTCGATCCGCAGCGAAGGCCCGATGGTCCTGCCGCCGGTGCGCAGCGAGCTCGACGCCATCGAGGCCCTGCGCGCCATGGGTCGCCGCAACCAGATCATGACCTCGATGATCGGCATGGGCTACTACGGCACCATCCTGCCCGGCGTGATCCAGCGTCGCGTGCTGGAGAACCCCGGCTGGTACACCGCCTACACGCCCTATCAGGCGGAGGTCAGCCAGGGCCGCCTGGAGGTGCTGCTCAACTTCCAGCAGATGGTCATCGACCTGACCGGCCTGGAGATCGCCAACGCCTCGCTGCTCGACGAGGCGACGGCGGCGGCCGAAGCCATGGCCATGGCCCACCGCGTCGCCAAGTCGAAGTCCGAGACCTTCTTCGTCGCCCACGACTGCCACCCGCAGACCCTGGCGGTGGTCGAGACCCGCGCCAGGCCGATGGGCATCGAGATCGTCGTCGGCGACCCGGCGACGGAGCTGGCGCAGCACGAGGTCTTCGGCGCCCTGCTGCAGTATCCCGGCACCTGCGGCCATCTGCACGACATCCGGCCGATCGTCGAGGCGCTGCATGCGCAGAACGCCCTGGCGGTGGTCGCCACCGACCTGCTGGCGCTGACCCTGGTCACCCCGCCGGGCGAGCTGGGGGCGGACGTGGTGGTCGGCTCGGCGCAGCGCTTCGGCGTGCCGATGGGCTACGGCGGTCCGCACGCCGCCTTCTTCGCCACCAAGGATGCCTACAAGCGTTCGGTGCCCGGGCGCATCATCGGCGTCTCGGTGGATTCCGCCGGCCGCCCGGCGCTGCGCATGGCGCTGCAGACCCGCGAGCAGCACATCCGCCGGGAAAAGGCGACCAGCAACATCTGCACCGCCCAGGTCCTGCTGGCGGTGATCGCCGCGCTCTATGCCGTCTACCACGGCCCCGACGGGCTGCAGCGCATCGCCCGCCGGGTGCAGCGCCTGACCGGCATCCTGGCGACGGGGCTGGCCGAGCTCGGCATCGCGGTGGAGAACGAGACCTTCTTCGATACCCTGACACTCTCGGTGCCCGGCCGCGCCGAGGTGCTGCTGGCCAAGGCGCGCGAGGCGGGCATCAACCTGCGCCTCATCGACTCCGGGCGCATCGGCATCTCACTCGACGAGACCACCTCGCGCGACGACGTGCAGAAGCTGTTCGACACCTTCGCCGGCTTCGGCATCACGCCGCCGCAGGTAGCCGATCTCGACGGCACGGCGAGGCGAGGCATCCCGGCCGAGCTCAAGCGCAGCAGCGAGTATCTCACCCACCCGGTGTTCCATCTCTACCACGCCGAGACCGAGATGCTGCGCTACCTCAGGCGCCTGCAGGTCAAGGACATCGCGCTCGACCGCTCGATGATCCCGCTCGGCTCCTGCACCATGAAGCTCAACGCGACCACGGAGATGGCCGCCGTCACCTGGCCGGAGTTCTCGGACATCCATCCCTTCGCGCCGCTCGACCAGGTGCAGGGCTACCACCAGCTGTTCGACGAGCTGGAGGGCATGCTCTGCGCGGCGACCGGCTTCGACGCGGTCTCGCTGCAGCCCAACGCCGGCTCTCAGGGCGAGTACGCGGGCCTCATGACCATCCGCAAGTACCACAAGAGCCGCGGCGAGGGGCACCGCGACGTCTGTCTCATTCCCTCCTCGGCGCACGACACCAACCCGGCCTCCGCCATCATGGCGGGCCTGAAGGTCGTGGTGGTGAAGTGCGACGCGAAGGGCAACGTCGACGTCGCCGACCTGAAGGCCAAGGCCGAGGCGCACGGGGACTCGCTTGCCGCCCTCATGGTCACCTATCCCTCGACCCACGGCGTCTTCGAGGCGGCGATCTGCGAGATCTGCGACATCATTCACGCCAACGGCGGGCAGGTCTACATGGACGGCGCCAACCTCAATGCCCTGCTGGGCATCTGCAAGCCGGGCGAGATCGGCGCCGATGTCGCGCACATGAACCTGCACAAGACCTTCTGCATCCCGCACGGCGGCGGCGGGCCCGGCGTCGGCCCGATCGGCGTGATGGCCCACCTGGCGCCCTTCCTGCCGGATCACCCGGTGGTCAAGGGCGTCAACCCGGCGGCCGGCGAGGGCGAGACCATCGGCGCCGTCTCCGCGGCGCCCTGGGGCTCGGCCTCGATCTTGCCGATCTCCTGGGCCTACATCGCCATGATGGGGGCCGAGGGCCTGACCCGCGCCACCCAGATGGCGATCCTCGGCGCCAACTACATGGCCCGGCGCCTGGCGCCGCACTATCCGGTGCTCTACACCGGGCAGAACGGCATGGTGGCGCACGAGTGCATCATCGACCTGCGCGGCATCAAGGAATCCTGCGGCATCACCAACGAGGACGTGGCCAAGCGGCTGGTCGACTACGGCTTCCACGCGCCGACCATGTCCTTCCCGGTGGCCGATACCCTGATGATCGAGCCGACCGAGAGCGAGGCCAAGCGGGAGATCGACCGCTTCTGCGACGCTCTCATCGCCATCCGCGAGGAGATCGCCGAGGTCGAGGCCGGCAAGGTGAGCGCCGAGGACAGCGTGCTGCACCAGGCGCCGCACACGCACCACCTCTTCCTTGAGGATTGGGACCGCCCCTACAGCAAGGAAAAGGCCTTCTTCCCGCTGCGCGGCGAGATGGACGACAAGTACTGGCCGCCGGTCGGGCGCATCGACAACGTCGCCGGCGACCGCCACCTGGTCTGCACCTGCCCGCCGCTGGAGGCCTACCAGCAGGCCGCGGAGTAGGGGGAGAGATTTCCCCGCACCCCGACCCTCTCCCCGGTGGGGAGAGGGGGCTCATTTGCCGGTCTTTCGCGTCCATAGGAAAATCCCTCGCCCCTCGGGGGAGAGGGTTGTGCAGCCTTAGCGAACCCGAAGGGTGAGCTTAGGCGGAGCTGGGTGAGGGGGCTGTCGGTGTTGCGCTCAGCAGGCGTTGGCCGCTGCGGCTCGCTCTTCGGCAAGCTGGAAAGGCCCTGACAATTCGGCATAGGCAGCAGTCTCAGCCGGGCGCAGGGCCGGGTCACCCGACAGATTGGCGAGCAGCCAGTCGAGATCTCCGTCGGCGCTGCGGTCATTGCGCCGGCGCTCCGGCGGGATCGCCACCAGCCCCTCGGGCGTCTCTTCGGCGACGGCGAAGCGGAAGACGTAGTTGGGGGTGAGCCCCATGCGCAGGTCGGAGACCAGGACTTTCCCGTCCTCGACATCGGCCCGGAAGTAGCCGCCGTTGAAGGCGCTGAGCTTCGCCACCGCCTCGATCTCGCTGGCACAGGTTAACTGCTCGGTGCCGCGTGGGTGAACATAGGCGGTCACCTGCGCATCGCTGCCGAAGACCGGGACGTAGAGGTTGACGTAGCGCTCGCCGGAAAGCGCGATGACCTTCCAGAGAAGCGAGTTGAAGGGCGTTGGCGTGGCGCGCAGGGCCTCTACCGTGATACCGGCCTCGGCCAGCATCCTTTCCGCGCGCTGCTCGACGATCTGCTGCGCCACCAGACCCCAGCCGAGATAGGCGGTGGAGACGACCAGGGCCGCGGTCACCGCGCGGCGGAAGCGCGCCGTCCAGGCGGCAAGGCAGAGCGCCCAGACGGTGATGATGAGCAGCGGCAGGGTATAGAGCGGGTCGATGATGAAGATCGAGCCGGCGCCGAGCGGCGCGGGGGAGAGCGGCCAGAACACCCGGGTGCCGTAGATGGTGAGCGCGTCGATCACGGCGTGGGTCGCGAAGATCAGAAACACGGCGAGATAGGCGCGCAGGCGCCGGTCGCGCAGCTTGTCGAAAAGGCGCACCAGGGCCTCGCCGAAGACCGGCGCCACGACGGCCTGCACGATGACGGAATGCGTGGCGCCGCGGTGCAGGGTGAAGGCGTCGATCGGATCGTCGAAGGGATAGAGCACGTCGAGGTCGGGGAAAGTGCCGAGCAGGCCGCCGACGACGGCGGCCCGGCGCGGCCCGATCCGGGGGCCGAGCACCGCCGCGCCGAGACCGGCGCCGAGAACGAACTGGGTCAGGGAATCCATGGTGTCGGGAAGAGGGCTCTTGCGGTGGGCGGTCTCTGTCAGAGATATAGGGGGCTGGGCCCTAAAGTAAAACGCCCGGCTCTCGTCAGAGTGCCGGGCGTCTGTCGTATCGGGGACTTTCGGCCGCCGCTCAGTGTAGCTTCTGGCCGAGATCCTTGATCGCCTGGTCGACCATGGCCTGGTCGCGCTGCGGGTCGACGTTCTCGCTCAGCAGCTTGGCGGTCGCCGCCATGGCGATGTCGACGGCCTGGGCGCGCACGTCGTTGATCGCCTGGGTCTCCGCCTGGGCGATCTTTTCCAGGGCGGCGCGCTCGCGCCGGCGCAGAGTGGCCTTCAGGTCCTCGGCGGCCTGCTTGCTCAAGAGCTCGGCCTCGTGCCTGGCGTTGGCCAGCATGTCCTCGGCCTCCTTGGCCGCGTCACGCTGCTTGCGCTTGTACTCGGCGAGCGTCTTCTGCGCTTCCTCGCGCAGGCGCTGAGCTTCGTCCAGTTCCGCCTTGATGCGCTCGGCGCGGGCGTCGAGCCCGTCGAGCATCGGCTTGCGCGCCTTCCAGGCCATCAGGCCGACGAAGACGACGAAGGCGACCGCGACCCAGAATGTGGGATCGTTCAGCATCAGCGCTTGCCTCCCATTACCTGGCCGACGGCGCGGGTGATCTCCTGGTCGCCGGCCTTGACGCCGATCAGCTTCTCGGTGGCGGCGGCGACGACCTCGGTGACCGTGCCCTCCAGGCCGGCCAGGGCGGCGGCCTTGGCCTCGGCGATGCGCGCCTCGGCTTCCTCGGCCTGCTCGGCCAGCCGTGCCGCGGTCTCGGTGGCCTGCCGCTCGGCCTCGGCCTTCATCTCGTCCTGGGCCTTCTGCAGCACGTCGTGCGCCGAAGCCTGGGCGTCGGCACGCATCTTTTCGTACTCGGCCAGGATGGTCTCGGCCTCTTCCTTGAGGGCCGTGGCCTTCTTCAGGTCGTCGTCCAGCTTGCGCTGCCTTGCCTCGAGGACATCGGCGATGCGCGGCAGGGCGATGCGCCAGACGATCAGGTAGAGGGCGATGAAGGTGATCGCCAGCCAGATCAGCTGTGTCGGCCAGACGGAAGGATCGAGTTGGGGCATGGCCCGCGTCCTCTCACTCTGTCAGGGATGATGCCCGCGGAAAGGTTCGGGAGGCCGGCGGCGGTCTGCCGCTACCGGCCGGGAGCGTTCCGCGGACGGCGCTTAGCCGAACAGGATGAGCAGCGCGATGACCAGGGCGAAGAGCGCGATGGCTTCCACCAGCGCGAAGCCCAGCATGGTCATGGTGAAGACCTCACCACGCGCCGCCGGGTTGCGGCCGACCGCGACGATGAAGGACGAGAAGATGCTGCCGATGCCGATACCAGAGCCGATGACGCCGATAACGGCCAGGCCCGCGCCGATCACTTTCGCGGCTTCAAGTTCCATTGTTAAAGCTCCCTTTGACGTAAAAAGCTGAATGACGGTTGACGGGTGAACGTCCTGTCTAGTGCAGATGCAGGGCGTCGTTGATGTAGAGGCAGGTCAGGATGGCGAAGACGTAGGCCTGGAGGAAGGCAATGAGGATTTCCAGGCCAGTCAGCGCCACGACCAGCGCGAAGGGCAGCACGCCGAACACGCCCAGCACGCCGATGAAGCCGGCGATGACCTTGAGCAGCGTGTGCCCGGCCAGCATGTTGGCGAACAGACGGACGGAGAGGCTGATCGGACGCGAGAGGTAGGAGATCACCTCGATCGGGATCAGCAGCGGCCACATGGCGATCGGCGCGCCCGGCGGCACGAAGAAGGAGAAGAAGTGCATCCCGTGCTTGGCGATGGCCAGGATGGTCACGCCGATGAAGACCAGCGCCGCCAGGGCGAAGGTCACGATGATGTGGCTGGTGAAGGTGAAGCTGTAGGGCAGCATGCCGAGCAGGTTGCCGAACAGGATGAACATGAACAGCGTGAAGATGATCGGGAAGAAGCGGCGGCCCTCGGCGCCGACGGTGTCCCCGATCAGTCCCGCGATGAACTCGTAGGACATCTCAGCCAGGCTCTGCATGCGCCCGGGAACCAGGGCGCCGCGGCGCATGCCGAGGATCAGGAAGGCCGAGACCAAGCCCAGGGCCAGCACCATCATCAGCGATGAGTTGGTGAAGGCGAAGGTGCCGATCTCGCCGTCTCCGCCCGCCGGAAAGATGCTCTTGATCTCGAACTGTTCGAGGGGGCTGTGTCCGCCGCCGCCTTCAGCCATTCTCTAACCCTTATCTTCCTCGTCTCGCCCCTGGCCGGCCTTGCGGGCGTCCTTGCCCTCGGGTCTATCGACCCTGCGGTAGCCGACCTGACCGCCCAGACCCCCGACAACCCGGAAGACGTTCATGAACCCCGCGGCCGCCCCGAGAACGAAAAACACCAGCAAGAACCAGGGCTTGGTTCCCAACCACTGGTCAAGGAAGTAACCGATGGCAACGCCGACGATCAGCGCCGCAACGATCTCAACCCCGATCCGCATGGCGAAGGCCAGTCCTTGTCCCCCATCGTCGGGGCCCGCCTTCGTCTTGCGCCGCTTGGCTTCTGCCGCGCGGAGTTTCTCGTCCAGCTTTTCGAGGGATGGCAGGGGACGGTCGTCTTTCATGAGGCGCCCTTTCCCCCTGGCCCGGTGACCGTTCTCCCCAAGGATTTCCTGTGGTCTGAGCTGAATTCGCGCGCACAGTATGTAGACTCCTGCCGAGTGTCAAGGCGAAGAACCCCCTGGGAAAGACGGCGGAATCGCGCGGATTCGGCGGCTTTTCCGGTGGCCCGGCAAAGCCCCTTGGTGCACTGCGAAAAACCCTCGGGATTAGCGGCCCTTAGGCGCTCTCGCGCAGGCCCTCGGCGGCCTCGAGGTCTACTGAGACCAGCTGGCTGATGCCGCGCTCGGCCATGGTCACGCCGAACAGGCGGTTGACCCGGGCCATGGTCATGCGGTGGTGGGTGATGACCAGGAAGCGGGTCGAGGTGCTCTTGGTCAGTTCGTCGACCAGGGCGCAGAAGCGGTCGACGTTGGCGTCGTCCAGCGGCGCATCGACCTCGTCCAGCACGCAGATCGGCGCCGGGTTGGTCAGGAACACGCCGAACAGCAGGGCCAGCGCCGTCAGCGCCTGCTCGCCGCCCGACAGCAGCGACATGACCTGCAGGCGCTTGCCCGGCGGGCTCGCCATGATCTCCAGGCCGGCGGCCAGGGGATCTTCCGATTCGGTGAGCTTCAGGTGGGCCCGGCCGCCGCCGAACAGCCGCACGAAGAGCTCGGAGAAGTGGGTGTTGACCGCCTCGAAGGCGGCCAGCAGGCGCTCGCGCCCTTCGCGGTTGAGGCTGGCGATGCCCTGGCGCAGACGGCTGATGGCGTTGATCAGGTCGCTGCGCTCCGACTGCATGCCGACGATCTGCTCGTCCAGCTCGCGGGCCTCGACATCGGCGCGCAGGTTGACCGCGCCCAGATTCTCGCGCTCGCGGATCAGGCGGGCCAGCTTGGTCTCGACCTCCTCGCGCGGCGGCAGGTCCTGGTCCGCGCCGATCTCCGCCACCTCGAGCACGGAATCGAGCGCACAGCCCAGCTTGTCGCGCACCTTGGCGATCACCGTGTCCAGGCTCTGGCGCGCCTGGGCGACCGCGCCCTCGCAGCGGATGCGGTTCTCGCGCGCGTTTGTCAGGCGGGCCTCCTCGGCCTTGAGCGCCTTGTCGGCCTGGCCGAGGCGGGTCTCGCCGGCGACCAGGGCATCGGCAGCGGCGCGGCGCCTGGCCTCGGCCTCGTCGATCAGCTCGGCCAGGGCCTCGCGCTTTTCGGCCAGGGCCAGCGGCACCGCCGCCAGCTTCTCGATCTCCGCCTCGGTGGCGGCGCGGCGCTGCTCCAGTTCGGCCAGGTGGCCGCGGGCCTCTTCGGCGCGGCGCTGCCAGGACTGGTACTCGGTGGCGATGTCGGTCAGGCGGCGGCCGCGGGCCTCGACCTCGCGGCGCAGCTGGTCGAGGCGCGCCTGGCGCTCGACCAGGGCGGCGCGCGCGGCGGCCAGCTCGTCACGCCGCTCGTCGGCCTCCTGGTGGGCCAGGTCGAGGTCGGGCAGGGCGGCCTGCTCTTCGCGGCCCTGGGCAAGGCTGGTTTCGTTCTCGGCGATGTCGCTGCCCAGGCGCGCCAGGCTCTCGTCCAGCGCGGCCATGCGCGAGGCCACGGCATTGGCCTTCTGGGCCAGCTCGCCGTGGCGCTGGCGCGCGGCGGTCACCGCCTCGAAGGCGCGGCCCTCGGCCTCGCGGGCGGCGCGCTCGGCGGCGGCGGCCTGCTCGACCGCGGTCTCCAGCTCGCCGTGGTCGGCGGCGGCGCGGGCGGTGGCGCGCTCGACGTCCTCCAGGCGGCCGCGCAGCTCGGCCAAGCGGTTGCGCTGCGCCATGCGCTGGGCGGCGGCGGTCGGCGCCTCGGCGCGGGCGGTGAAGCCGTCCCAGCGCCACAGGTCGCCGTCCCGGGTGACCAGGCGCTGGCCCGGCTGCAGCTGGGTCTGCAGGCGGGAGCCGGTCTCGCGGTCGGGCACCACGCCGATCTGGGCCAGGCGGCGGGAAAGCGCCGCCGGGCCGCGCACCACCTCGCTCAGCGGCTGGGCGCCGAAGGGCAGGGCGGCAGCCGCCGGCAGCGGCGGCAGCGCCTGCCAGTGCACCGGCGCGGCCGCGTCGGCGGAGACCGTCAGGTCGTCGCCCAGGGCGGCGCCGAGGGCGGCTTCATAGCCCGGGGTCACGGTGACGGCGTCGACCACCGGCGGCCACATGTCGGACTCGGCCGGTTCCAGGATCGCCGTGAGGGCGGAGATCTCCGCCTCCAGCTTGGCCTGGGCGGCTTCCTCTTCGCGCAGGCGGGACCGCGACTCGGTCTCGCGGGCGCGGGCCTCGGCGGTGGCCTCGGAGGCTGCGGCACTGGCGCGGCGCGCCTCTGCCAGGCTTTCCTCGGTGCCGGCCAGGGCCCGGGCGGCGGCCTCCAGCTCGGCTTCCGGCACGGTCTGCTGCTGCAGGGCCTGGCGCTGCGCCTGGGCCTCCGCGCGCTGCTGGCGCAGGCGCTGCAGGCGCTGGCCCAGCTCTGTGATGCGGCGCTCCAGGGCGGCGGCGCGGGCCTCGTCCTCGGCGATCTTCTTGGTCACCGCGGCCAGCGCCTGCTCGCGCTGCTCGGCGGCCGTGGCGGCGGCGGTGCGCTCGCGCTCGGCGGCGGCGATGGCCTCGGCCTCGCCCTCGGCGGCCGCCTGCAGGCCGGTGCGCTCCTGGTCGAGGCGCTGCTGGGCCGCCTGGGCGTCGCCGGCCAGGGCCTCGGCGCGACTGCGGTCGCCGGTCAGCTGGGCCAGGCGCTCCTCGGCGCGGGCCTTGCCTTCCCGGGCCTGGGCTTCCTCGCGGTCCAGGGTGTCGCGGTCGACCTTGAGGCGCTGCAGCGCCGCGGCGGCCTGGGCCTCGGCCTCGCGCAGCCCGGGCAGCGCGGCGGCGGCCTCGGCCTGTTCGCTGGCCTTGGCCGAGGCGGCCTGGGTGGCCTCGGCGACCGCCTTCTCGGCCTCGCCGAAGGCGGCCTCCGCCCGGGCCAGCGCGGCCTTGGCCTCGTTGCCCTCCAGGTGCAGCACGATGGCCTCGGAGCGGCGGATCTGGTCCTGCACGTTGCGATAGCGGGTCGCCTGGCGGGCCTGCTTCTTGAGGCCCTGGAGCTGCGATTCGAGAGTCGAGATGACGTCGTCGAGGCGTTCCAGGTTGGTCTCCGCCGCGCGCAGGCGCAGCTCGGCCTCGTGTCGGCGCGAGTGCAGGCCTGTGATGCCGGCGGCCTCCTCCAGCAGCGAGCGCCGGTCGGCCGGCTTGGCGTTGATGATGGCGCCGATGCGCCCCTGGCTGACCAGCGCCGTGGAGTGGGCGCCGGTGGCGGCGTCGGCGAACAGCAGCTGCACGTCGCGGGCGCGCACCTCCTTGCCGTTCACCTTGTAGGTGGAGCCGCAGCCGCGCTCGATGCGGCGCACCACCTCGATCTCGTCGAAGTCGTTGAACATGGCCGGCGCCTTGCGCTGGCCGTTGTCCAGAACGATGGTCACGTCGGCGACGTTGCGCGAGGGGCGGTTGGCGCTGCCGGCGAAGATGACGTCGTCCATCTCCTTGCCGCGCATGCTCTTGGGCGAGGTCTCGCCCATGGCCCAGCGCAGCGCCTCGACCAGGTTGGACTTGCCGCAGCCGTTGGGGCCGACAACGCCGGTCACACCGGGCTCGATGGCCAGTTCGGTCGTGTCGACGAAGGACTTGAAGCCGCTCAAGCGAAGCTTGGTGAACTGCACCACGCCTGGCTATTCCCCCCGTGCCATCAATTCAGATGCCATCAAAACAGATCCGATTCCCCGAACAGCGCGCCGCAAGACTCTACGAGGCCTTCGCGGCGGCACTTTCCAGGATGCCGTCGAATTCGTCGTAGCTGCGCGCGCCGACGACCGGCGTGCCGTTGACCACAAAGCTCGGAGTCGAGGCAACATTATAAGTGTCGCGGCCGTTGGTCTGCTTTTCCAGGATGCGGGTGATGACCGCCTCGTCGCTGAGGCAGGTCTGGAAGGCGTCGGGACCGATGCCCGCCAGGGCGGCGTACTGCTGCAGCACCTTGAAGGGTTCGCTACTGCCGGCCCACTTCTGCTGATTCAGGAACAGCACGTCGAGGAAGCCGAAGAAGCCGTCGCCCTTAACGCAGTCGGCCAGCGCCGCGGCGCGCAGCGCCAGCTGGTCCAGCGGGTAGTGCCGGTAGACCAGGCGGGCCCGTCCCGTGTCGATCCAGTTCTGCTTCACCTGCGGCAGGGTGTTCTTGTGGAAGCTGGCGCAGTGCGGGCAGGTGAGCGAGGAGTACTCGATGATGGTGACCGGCGCGTCGGCCTGGCCGAGGATGCGATCGTCGGCGAAGATCGGCATGTCGCCCGGGGCCTGGGCCAGCACGATGCTGCCCTCGCCGGGGCCGGCCGAGGCGCTCTGCGCTGGCGCCGGGGCGCGGTTCAGCCACCAGGCACCGCCCGCCGCGGCACCGGCGGCGACGACCCCGAGACTAATCAGAATGTTCCGTCTATTCATGGCTGAACCTACCATATGTTGTGCATGCTAGTGAGCCGTTTCTGATTCGACAAGCGCCCTTTTCGGCTCCTTCCGGGCTGTCCCGCTGGCCCTTCGGCCTTCGCCAATGTGGGGCCGTGGAGCGCGGTTTTTTAGGGCTTTTTTGGGGGCCGGGCGCGTTTGGCGCGGAGCGAGCGGCCGAGGCCCTCCAGGGCCGCGCGCAGCTCCGGATCCGTGACTGTGGATAGTTTCGCCGCCAGGTCACGGTCGAGGTCCTGCGGCGGCTCTGCGGCCGGCGGCCGGGCGCGCCTGCCGGCCTCGGCGCGGGGCACCGGCAGCGGGCCCTGCTGCAGCACCAGGCGGGCGACCGCGCGGTAGCCGAAGAAGCTGTTGATGCGCTCCAGGACCAGCGGCTCCAGGTGCTGCACCTCCAGCGCCCAGCCCGGCGCGACCCTCAGGGTGAGGCGCCCGTCGACGGCCTCCCCGGCCTTGGGGAAGCGCAGCTGGCGCGGGCGGCACCGGGCGGCCAGCTCGCGCCCGACGATGGCTGGCCACTGCCGGGCGATATCGGCGCCGGTCAGCCCGCGGCGGGCGAAGGCGCGCTTGGTGACCGCGGCCAGGCTGCTGCCCAGGGCGCGCAGGCCGGCGCGGGACCGGCGGCGCTCGGGCGCGGCGGAGGGGGAACGGTGATGCGGCATTGTAGCGGTGACAAAACCCTGCTTTGCGGCGGTTTGCCGCGCCAGTATAGAGAAGGGCATGGCCCCTGTCGCATCTTCAAAGGCCCGCTCACCGTCTCTTGAGGGGACAGACCGAAGCCGTCCGGCCGGCGCGCTGCTGGCCTGGTACGACCGCCATGCGCGGGTGCTCCCGTGGCGCGCGCCGCCAGGGGCGCCGCCGGCCGAGCCCTATCGTGTGTGGCTCAGCGAGATCATGCTGCAGCAGACCACGGTGGCGACCGTGGGGCCCTACTTCGCCGCGTTCCTGGCGCGCTGGCCGAGCGTCGAGGCGCTGGCCGCCGCGCCGCTGGACGACGTGCTGACCGCCTGGGCCGGGCTCGGCTACTACGCCCGGGCGCGCAACCTCCACGCCTGCGCCCGCGTGGTAGCGGAAGAACTGGGCGGCCGCTTTCCCGACAGCGAGGCCGCGCTGGCGCGCCTGCCCGGCATCGGCCCCTACACGGCCGCGGCCATCGCGGCCATCGCCTTCGGGCGCCGCGCCGTGGTGGTCGACGGCAACGTGGAGCGGGTGGTGGCCCGGCTCTTCGCCGTGGAGACGCCGCTGCCGCCGGCCAAGGCGGAACTGCGCCGCCTGGCCGCCGACCTCACCCCCGACGAGCGCGCCGGCGACTTCGCCCAGGCGATGATGGACCTGGGCGCCACGGTCTGCCTGCCGCGCGGGCCGAAATGTTTGCTGTGTCCTCTTGAGTCGCTCTGTGCCGCCAAGGCCCAGGGGCTGGAACAGGACCTGCCGCGGCGCCAGCCCAAGGCGGCCAGACCGACGCGCCGGGCCGTGGCCTTCTGGATCATGCGCCCCGACGGCGCGCTGCTGCTGCGCCGGCGTCCGGAAAAGGGCCTGCTCGGCGGCATGATGGAAGTGCCCTCGACGCCCTGGCGCGAGGCGCCCTGGCCGGACAAGGAGGCCGGCGGGGCCGCGCCCCTGGCCGCGCCCTGGCGGGCCCTGCCCGGCGTGGTGCGCCACACCTTCACCCACTTCCACTTCGAGGTGACGGTCTGGGCTGCCCGCATCGAGGAACCGGGCGACCTTCCCGGCCGCTGGGTCGCGCTCGACGCCCTGGCGGACGAGGCGCTGCCCACGGTGATGCGCAAGATCATCGATCACGGCCTGATTCACAGCGTTGCGCCGCGCGATGACTGACGGCGCCGGCTCGCCGGTTGGCCAGGACCCCCTGACCGAAACCAAGGGGCTGCTGCTCGGCTTCGTCGGCGTCGCCGTGTTCAGCCTCACCCTGCCGGCGACACGCCTGGCCATGGTCGACAGCGACCCGGTGGTCTTCGGCCTCGGACGCTCGCTCTTGGCCGGCGCGGTGGCCGGCGCCATCCTGCTGGCGACCCGCCAGCGCCCGCCGCGCGGCCGCCAGTGGGGCAGCCTCGCCCTGGTGGCCGCCGGCGTCGTCTTCGGCTTCCCGCTGCTGTCGGCCTGGGGCATGCAGCGGGTGCCCGCCGCCCACGGCGGCGTGGTACTCGGCATCCTGCCGCTAGCAACCACTCTGGCCGGCGCGGTGATCCTGCGCGAACGGCCCTCGCTTGCCTTCTGGCTGGTCTCGCTGGTCGGCGGCGGCGCGGTGGTCAGCTTCTCCCTGCTGCGCGGCGGCGGCAGCCTCGACATCGGCCACCTGGCGCTGCTCGCCTCGGTGGCCTGCGCCGCCGTCGGCTATGCCGAGGGCGCGCGGCTCAGCCGCAGCCTCGGTGGCTGGCAGGTGATCTGCTGGGCCCTGGTGATCTCCTTTCCCGTCCTGCTGCTGCCGGTGGTCCCGGCGGCGCTGGCGCACGGCCTGCCCGGCTCGCCGCAGAGCTGGGCCGCCTTCGTCTACGTGGCGCTGCTCAGTCAGCTCTTCGGGTTCTTCGCCTGGTACCGCGGCCTCGCCCTGGGCGGCGTCGCGCGGGTCAGCCAGGTGCAGCTGCTGCAGACCTTCCTGACTATCGGCGCCTCGGCCCTGCTGCTGGGCGAAGCCATCGACGCCATGACCCTCGGCTTTGCCGTCTTCGTGGTGGCGACCGTTGCGCTCGGCCGGCGCATGCCCGTAAAGCGCTAGGCTCGGTCAGGCCGAACAGCCCCGCGCCTCGATCGGCCAGAGCTCGACCAGCTCGTCGCCGCGCACGCAGTGGTACCAGTCGAACATGTTGATGGTGGGATCGCAGTGCGGCACCACCAGGCCGACCAGGTCGCCGGGCTTCAGCGGCGCGCTGCCGGCGGGCAGTGTCAGGCGGCCGAACTCGTCTCCGACGCAGGAATAGGTGCTGCCGGGCGGGGCGCCGAAGGCGACCGCCGGCGGCGGGCCGTCCATGGAAAGGCTCTTGGAGCCGGCATCGATGGTGACGAATCCCCCTTCCGCGCCGGCGTTGTTGGCACTGACCACCCGGGCGTAGACGAAGAGGCCGTCGCGGAACCGCTGCGTGCCGTCGCCGGTCAGATCGCAGACGTCGTACTGCACGTCGCAGACCGCGTAGGAGCCGACCTGCAGCTCGTTCAACACCCCGCCGGCCGGATCGATGGCGTGGCTGCCGGTACCGCCGCCGGTGACGATGGGGCAGGGGTGGCCCGCGGCCAGCAGGCGGTCGCGCACCGCCGCGAGCTTCTCCAGGCTCTCGCCGGAGGCGCGGCTGCGCTCGTCGAAGTCGGCGATGTGCTGCACCTGCCCGGCATAGCCCTGCACGCCTTTGAAAGTCAGCCTCGGCGCCTCGGCGATGATGGCGGCCAGCGCGAGCGCTGCTTCGGGATCGGTGATACCGCTGCGCCGCTGACCCACGTCGACGTCGATCAGGACGCCGAGGGAGCGGCCCTGCGCGGCGGCGGCGTCGGCGATGGCGCGCAGGTTGTCGGCGTCGTCGACCACCAGCATCAGCTCGGTGCAGCGGGCGGCCAGCGCCATGAGGCGCTCGATCCTGCGCGCGCCGACCACCGGAGAGGTCAGCAGCAGGCAGTCGAGGCCGGCGGCCGCCAGGGCCTCCGCCTCCGACAGCTTGGCGCAGCACAGGCCGAGCGCGCCCTCGACCATCTGCAGCCGGCCGATGGCCGCGCACTTGTGGGTCTTGGCGTGCGGCCTGAGGGCGATGTTCTGCGACCGCGCCCAGGCGGTCATGGCCGCGAGATTGGCTTCGAGGACGTCGAGGTCGAGCACCAGGGCGGGAGTGGTGATGTCGAGACGGCTGCCGGGCCGGCCGAGGAGATCCTGGTCGAGAGGCGGCTGGGGCATAGGGGAAACCTGCAAGCTGCGCAAAGGGCGCGCAGCATAGCGCAGCCGGGCCTGTCGTGCAGCGTCCGGCGCGAAAAGAAAGGGCGGTCCCCGTGGAGGGACCACCCGCAGGTCGACTTGGCAGGCAGGCTAGGGGAAGGGGGCTCAGCGCGTCGGCCGGCGCAGGAGTCGCAGGGGTTCGGCGGGCTGCTGCGGCGCCCCCAGCTGCGGGGTGGCGGGCAGGCTCGGCTTGGCCTCGACGGCGCGGAGCCGCTTCAGCTGGAAGATGTTGCGGGAGGTAAGCTTTCCGATGCTCGGGCGGACCGGCTTCGCGCCAGCGTCGGGGGCCGCCAGCGGCAGCGGTGCCGGCTGGGCCACACCCACGGCCGGCAACTCGGTATGGCTGCTCTGGGTGGTGTTGTTGGCCTCGTTCGATTCGGCCTCGAGGTTGTTCGGGTCGACCTCGGCATCAAACACGAAAGTGCCCGGTACCCAGGGGATCGAGTCCCAGAAGGTCAGGTCGTGGCCGAAGCTCTCGTTGGGCTGCAGCGCCGGCACGTCGATCACCGCGCGGTCGGGAAAGGCCGGATCCGCATAGGCCGCCATGCCCGGCGCATCGGGACAGCCGCCGTCGGCCTGGCCGAAGGCGGTGCAGTTGATGATCAGGTGGCTGGGACCGGAGGCGGTGGTGCCCAGGTTCTGCACCCCCACGGTGGCGTTCATCGGGAAGTTCAGCTGCGGCACGAGGTCGGGCTGCGCGCTGGCGCCGGCGGGCAGGGCGAGCGCGGCGGCGAGGCCGGCGGCGGCCAGCAGGCCGCGGCGGGGACGCGATTCCATGACGGGCTCCTTGGCGATTGTGGGGCCGATTGTAGGGCTCTGGTCATGGGTCGCGGCGCAGGCCGCGGTGGTTCAAAGAAGTTGCGACAGGGTCTGGATCAGGGGCGTCGAGATGGCCGGGCGGCGCGCAGCAGCTTATTCGGCGATGCACAGGGAATGGGGGGGCGAGGCCTTGAAGACGACCCGGTTGCGGCCGTCGTGCTTCGCCGCGTAGAGGCCCGAGTCGGCACGCGACAGCGCGGATTCGAGACTATCCTCGTGCACCTCGATCTGAGTGCCGCCGAAGCTTGCGGTGACGTTGACCGGGCCGGCCTCGGTCTTGACTTTGGTCTTTTCGATCGCGACCCGCAGGCGTTGCGCGGCGACCTCGGCGGCGGCGCTGTCGGTCTCGGGGAACAGCACGGCGAATTCCTCGCCGCCGTACCGGCACAGCAGGTCGTGCTCGCGAAGGGTTTCCTTCGCGACCTTGACGACGTGCCGCAGCACCTCGTCCCCGGCGGCATGGCCGTAGGTGTCATTGACCTGCTTGAAGCGATCGATGTCGAACAGGAGGACGGAGAGCGGCACGCCATAGCGCCGGCCGCGCCGCAGTTCCCTCTCGCTGGCCTGCAGGAATCGGCGGCGGTTCATCGCGCCGGTCAGGTGGTCGGTCGCCGCGAGGCGCTCGAGCTCGAGTTCGCGCTGCTTCAGCTCGGTGATGTCGGTGCGGAAACCGACCGTGCCGCCGTCGCGGGTGCGGCGCTCCTCGATGCGCAGCCAGCGGCCGTCGGGCAGCTGCTGCTCGACGGGCCCCTGCGGGTCGCGGTGCAGTCTCATCCGTT
>JBFGUI010000049.1:0-18891 GCA_041565695.1 Kiloniellaceae bacterium | reverse complement strand
GTCGCGGTGATGTCGGGCGTGCCGAAGGCGGTCTCGAATAGCGCCGGGTAGGTCGGGTCGAGCAGCAGACCGTGCTGGTCGAAGGCATAGAGGCCGGCAACGAAGAGCGCCACCACCACCCCGAGCAGCGACAGCGGCGCAACATAGCCGGCCATGCGCTCGCGCAGGGAAAGGCAGACCAGGCAGAGGGCGATGGTAAAGGCGACCTCCCAGAAGGTCGCGAACTGCGGGCGCAGCAGGTAGCTGTCGGACAGCAGGTTCTCCACCGCAAGCGCCTGGACGTCGAGTGCCGAGACCCCTGCACCGCTGGGCAGCACAAAGCTCAGCGCCAGGCCGCTACCGGTCGCTCCCAGCAGGATCACGCGCTCCTGCAGCAGCGCCGGGTCGGCCTTGCCGTCGAGCACCCCGGCCGCCGAGATGCGTGGAATGCGATCCAGCGGCAGTTCGCGCAGCCAGACCTCGCCGGAGAAAGCCGTTTCGATCACCAGATCGCCCAGGGTCACGCTGGAGATGCCCGGCCCCTCGATTTCCACCGAGATGGCGGAAACCTGCTTGGCGACGCGCACCACCTCGACCGCGAAGCTCGGCAGCACGGCGTCCCCGACCAGCATGACGATCGGCATGCGCCGCACCACGCCATCGCCGGGAAACTCCTGGCTGACCACGCCGATCCCCACGCTGGCCGCCTCGAGCACCGGCAGGTTGCGCAGCAATGCCGGGAAACGGCGGATCTCCATGGTCCCCTGCTGGTTGAGGCGCAGCAGGATCGGCACGCTGAGCGCCGAAGCGTCCGCCGGCTGCGCTGGGGCGCTGGTCACCGCCGCGCCCAGGACGGCCGGCACCTGGCGCAGGCTGAAGGCCAGGATCTCGTCGTTCGACGGCAGCTGGGCCAGGCTCTCGCGCAGCGGCGCGTCCATGGGAAAGCGCTGCAGCAGGTTCTCCGGCGACAGCCGGTCGGGTTCGGGAAAGATGATGTTGATGCCGACGGCCAGGGGCGCATGGCCGGCCAGCACGTTGATCAGGTCGGCCAGCATATCGCGCGGCCAGGGCCACTGGCCGCGCTCGGCGAGGCTGATCTCGTCGATGTCGACGATGGTGATCGGCGGCACGACCTCGGGCGCGCCGGCCGGCAGCAGTCCCTGGGCAAAATCGAAGAAGGCGTTGCGGAAGGTCGGCAACGGCTCCGGGTCGGCAAACCGCAGCGCGATCACCACCACAAAGGACAGCCAGACAAGTCCTTTCCTGACCCACCCGGCCGCAGCTGTCGACAGCCTAAATGGCCCCATTGACAGACGGCTCCCTTACCAGCCCAAAGGCTAGAGCAGGCGACCGGAAAAGCGAAACTGCTTCACGGAAAAGGTCTCTTCCAGCGCTGCGGGGAGCCCGGCACTCCGACCTGCCAACCCCGCCGCGCCTCTCCCCCGAAAGGCGACCGTACGGCACCGCGAGGCGCCGCCCTGCACCCCTCAGGATAGCATGGTCATACCCAGAAATTTCAACAGGTTGATTAGATAAAATGCCGGGAAATTTTAGGTAACGCCGAAGAATATATAATTATTTCAGAAGCTTACAACGGTACCCGGCGGAAGGGGCCAGGAAAAATTTCTAGCCGGCCAGGGCGCGGATCTCAGACAGCAGGGCGACCGGTACCTCAATACCCTGGCGCGCCGCGGCGGCACGGCTCGCCAGCCGGCGGCTGCCCGGCAGGCGGGCGCCCTCCTGACCCGCGACGGCGGCGATCAGCACCTCGAGACGCGCGGCGAAGCTGCCTTCGGACAGCGGATTGGGATCGATCGCCAGCAGGAACTGGCCGACACCGGGCGGCGGGCCCTCGGCGGTGAAAAAGGAACTGGCCTCGAAGGCGAAATTGGCGCCGATCAGGGCAGCCGAGAGGATCTCCACCAGCATCGCCAGGGCGGCGCCCTTGGCATCGCCCATGGGGATCATGGTGCCGGCCAGCG
Organism: Kiloniellaceae bacterium; assembly: GCA_041565695.1. Lineage (GTDB taxonomy): Bacteria > Pseudomonadota > Alphaproteobacteria > Kiloniellales > Kiloniellaceae > Pelagibius. Next base: position 16,930 of record JBFGUI010000049.1, on the reverse strand, counting down.
CCGCCTCGGGATCGGTCGTGGGGCGGCCTTGCGGGTCCAGCGCCCAGCCCTCGGGGATCGTTTCGCCGGCCTTGGCCGCGGCCATGACCTTGCCGCGCGCCACCTTGGACAGGGAGAGATCGATGACCAGCGGCGCAGCGCTGTTCCGCGGCGCGGCGAAGGCGATGGGGTTGGTGCCGAAGACCCCGCGGCTGCCGCCCCAGGGCGCCATGGCCTGCGGCGAGTTGCCGACCATGAGGGCGACGAGGCCCCGCTCGGCGAGCCGTTCCACGTGATAGCCGGCCTGGCCGAAATGGTGCGAGTGGTGCACCCCGGCGATAGCGATGCAGTTGCTGCGGGTGATCTCGGCCAAGCCCGCGCGGGCCTTGTCGAGGGCCGGAAAGGCGAAGCCCGCCCCGGCATCGACACGGATCGCGCAGTCCGAGACCCACTCGACCAGCGGCTCGGCCTTGCCGTCGACCTTGCCGCTCCTGGCCTGACCCGCGTAGGCGGCGACGCGCGAAAGCCCGTGGCCGCGCTGCCCGTCGGCCTCGGCGGCGACCAGGGCGGCGGCCACGGACTCGGCGTTCAGCACCGAGGTGCCGGCCGCCATCAGGGCGCGGGCCACCAGATCGTGGACCTCGGCCAGGCTCAAGGTTTCGCTGCTTGCATTCATGCACGTTCCTCCAGGGCGCGCCGCACCTGATCGGCGGTCAGGGCGCTCACCCGCACATTGGCTTCCTGCGTGACGCCGGCGATGTGCGGCGTCAGGATGACATTGGAAAGGCCGGCGAAGAGCGCCGCGCCTTCGGCACTCAAGGGCTCTTCAACGAAGACGTCGAGAGCGGCACCGCCCAGCCGGCCGCTGCGCAGGCTTTCCGCCAGCGCCGCCTCGTCGACCACGCCGCCGCGCGCGGTGTTGATCAGCACCGCGCCCGGCTTCAGCCTGGCCAGCGCGTTCCTATCGATCAGCCCGCGCGTCGTCTCGGTCAGCGGCACATGCAGGCTCAGCACGTCGACGGAGGCCAGCAGGCTGTCCAGCGTCTCGTGGCGCGCGACATCCCGCCAGGCGGGATCCTCGGCCGCGACGAAGGGGTCGCTCGCCGCCACGGTGAGGCCCAGCACCTGGGCGCGGGCCGCCACCTCGCGGGCGATGGCGCCGAAGCCGACGAGCCCCAGGGTTTTGCCCGCGGCCTCGCGGCCCATCAGGGCCTGGCGCGGCCAGGCGCCGGCCAGCATCTCCGCCGCGGCATGGTAGGCGCCGCGCAGCAGCACCAGCGCCGCGGTGATGACGTACTCCGCCACCGCCAGGTTGTTCGCCCCGGTCGCCGGAAAGACGGCGACGCCGCGCACCCGGCAGGCCACCATGTCGATGTTATCGAGCCCGACGCCGAGGCGGCCGACGCAGACCAGCCGCGGGCCGGCCGCCAGCACCGCATCGGTGACCTGTGTGCGGTTGCGCACGATAAGGGCGCGGGCCCCGGACAAGGCTCCCGTCAAGGCCTGCGGCCGGTCGACGAGCTCGGGGTCATACAGCACGTCGTAGTTCCGCCGCAGGTCGGCGACCGCAGCCCCGTCCATGAACTCGGAAATGACGATGTCGGCCAAGCGATTACCTTTTCCCGCGATCCGCCGTGCGCTGCGCCGTCGTCCCGGGGACAAGCCCCGGGATGACAACCTCGCTTCTCAACTCACGCGCTGCGGTACAGCTTGGTCATGACGTATTCGCGGTGCTTCAGCGCCTCCGCGGCGGTCAGCCGGCCGTTGCAGGTGCGCAGCGTGATGTCGATCAGGCCATCGCCCGCCTGGTCGAAGTTCATCTCGCCCCGCAGGATCCCGGAGCAGTCGAAGTCGACGTGCTCGCCCATCTCGCGCACCGTCTTTGGGTTGGCGGTCAGCTTGATCACCGGCTCGATGGGGTTGCCGATGATGTTGCCCTGCCCCGTGGGAAAGAGGTGCACCACGAAGCCGGCCGCGGCCTGCAGGGTGACGCACTCGGCCGCCGCCGAGGAGGTGTCCATGAAGTAGAGGCCCGGGCCCTTGGCCGGCGCCTCGGCGGGCTGCAGCACGTCGATGAACTTCGTCCTCTTGCCGATCTTCTGCAGGTTGCCGAAGGCCTTCTCCTCGATGGTGGTGAGGCCGCCGGCGATGTTGCCCTTGGTCGGCTGGCTGTCGGAGAGGTCGCTGGTCTTGTGCGGCTCGATGACCTCGTCCATGTAGGCCTGCCAGGTCTTGAGGAACTTCTCCGCAACCTCGGGCGTCGCCGCGCGGGTGGCGCAGATCTGCTCGGCGCCGGTCAGCTCCGAGGTCTCGCCGAAGCAGGTGGTGGCGCCGATCTCGTCGAACTTGTCGATGAAATTGCCGACCGTGGGATTGGAGGCCAGGCCCGAGGTGGTGTCGGACTCGCCGCACTTGGTGGAAACCCAGAGCTCGTTGATGTCGCAGGGCTCGCGCTGCTTCTCCGAAGCGGCCTGCACGAACTCCTTGGCCTTGCGCGAGGCGTCGGCCACCACCTTGATCTCGCCGTGGCCCTCGATGGCGAAGCCCTCGACCGGCTTGCCGGTCTTGGCGATGCCGTCGACCACGCGCCCGGTCCATTGCGGCTCGATGCCGATGACGATGACGGCGGCGACGTTGGGATTGCTGCCGGTGCCGATCAGGGTGCGGAAGTGCAGCTCCAGGTCCTCGCCGAACTGCAGACGACCGTAGTGGTGCGGCAGGGCGAGGCAGCCCTCGATGTTGTTGGCCACCTTCTCGCAGGCGGCGTTGGAAAGGTCGTCGAGCGGCAGGATGACCACATGATTGCGGATGCCGACCCGGCCGTTCTCGCGGCGATAGCCGAGAAATCTCTGTGCACTCATCTCATCATCTCCCCGGTCACCAGCGTTTCGTCTTGACGTTCTGGGTGTGGACGTGGCCGCCCTTGGCGATCCTCGCCACGGCCTTGCCGATGTCATGGCCGTACTTGAGGATGGTATCACCTTCGGCGATCTCGCCGAGGGCGATCTTGTGGCCCAGCGGGATGGCATCGATGCACTCGATTTCCACCTTCGAGTCATCCTCCATCACCCAGCCGGTGAGCTTTGTCTGCGCGGTGACGCCTTCCTTCACGATCACCCCGACCGTGTCCTTGGCATCGTGCACGATGAAATCAGGTGCCGACATCTGTGGATGTTCTCCCATGACTGCGCGGGGGACGCCTCGACCTGCGGCGCCTTCTCGCCACCGCTGCGACCACCGGGGGTCGCCCGCGGAGCTTCCGCGATCTCTTGTTCAAGATCCCAAAATTATATGTTATGTCTTATATAAGACAAGGAGATTTTCCCACCCCGAGATGCACCCAGTTCCGCGCCACCACACCGACTGTCATCCGCGCAGCTGTTGCGGAGATCCATGGCTGTGCCAGGCGCCCGGCCTTGCCATAGACCCTCGGGTCGAGCCCGTGGATGACGCACTAGAACCAAGTGTGCGGCGCCGCTGGTGCGCGCCCGGATCGCAGCGGACCCCGGCATGACCACCCCACTCTCGGCGCTTCCCGGCTTCAAGCCACTGTATCAGCAGGTCAAGGATCTGCTGATCGAACGGCTGATCGGCGGCTACTGGAAGCCGGGCGACCTGCTGCCCAGCGAGGTTCAGCTGGCCGAGGAGCTCGGCGTCAGCCAGGGCACGGTGCGCAAGGCGCTCGACGAGATGACCGCCGGCAACCTGCTGGTGCGCCGCCAGGGCCGCGGCACCTACGTCGCCGAGCACGACCAGGAGCACGCCCTCTTCCACTTCTTCAAGATGACCGACCGCGCCGGGCACCCCCTGGTGCCGGAAAGCCGCGTGCTGCGCATCGCCCGGGGCCCCGCCCGCCTCGGCGAGGCCGAGCGTCTGCAACTGGCCGGCAAGGCGGACGTCACCCGCATCACCCGCGTGCGCACCCTGGCCGGTCGCCCGGCGATCTTCGAGCGCATCGTGCTTCCCGCCGCACTGTTCCCCGGCCTCGACCGCAAGCGCGACCTGCCCAACACCCTCTATACGCTGTTCGCCCTCGACTACGGCATCACCGTGGCCCGCGCCGAGGAGAGGCTTTCGGCCGTGACCGCCGGCGCCGAGGCGGCGCGCCACCTGGAACTGGAGCGCGACGCGCCGCTGCTCTCCATCGACCGCATCGCGCTCGCCCTCAACGGCCGCCCGGTGGAGTGGCGCACCTCGCTCTGCGATACCCGTGACCAGGTCTACAGCGTCACTTTGGCTTAGAAGGTTCCGCCTCGCCGGACGGGGCTAGTTGGCAAGCGACCAGGTTGCGAAGACGGCCCGCGGGCGCTGCGCCAGATAAACGATGACGGGCAGCCGGATCGTCTGGGGATTGGCGCGGCCGCGCGAAGCATGATCGATCCACAGATCGCCGGCGCAGAGGCGGGCGGAGAATTCTCCGGTCCGCTCTTTCAGGGCGACGGCCCGGACGAGGTAGGGAAACAGCTGCGGCGCCGAATCGTCGTGGTAGAGATCGACAAGGCCTCTCAGCCGCTGCTCGTCGGACAGCGTCCAGCTTCTGGCTTGGTCCTCCACGGCCCTGCGGCGCTCTGCCTGAAGGTCATCGATTTCCCGCCGCAGCCGCTTCTGGTAGCGCAAAGTCTCGGCCGGCGGCGGAACATCGAAGCCAAGCCTGGCGACCTGCGCCAGATCGACCGGGCTGGCGCTGACGCGCTCCAGGTGCGCAACCGCCACGGCTCGCTCGGCCGCCTGCACGGGAATGACGAAGACGGAGTCGATCTCCTGACAGACGCCCGACGCCGGCGGCTCGCCAGGCGCGCGCTCCCAGGCGCTCCCCGGCGGGTCCGGGAAGTCGGCGGCCGGCACCGCCGGGTGGACCACCGAGACCGTGATCGCGGTCACCAGCGAAAGATTGAGAAACTTCAGCCTGGCACTTCGGGGCAGCGGCAAAGCCTCTCCTCGACCTGATCTTTCGGCTGAGGCCAGAGTAGCGCATCGGCCGATCCGCGTTAAGCAGGCGCAGTCCCGCCCGATACGAAGGCGGCGGTGTTCAGCGCCGGTCCGGGCTACGCGGCGATCATGTAGAACTTGCGCAGCGTCTCGGTGATCTCCCAGGTGCACTTGGTGCCCTTGGCGATGAAGAAGGTGTCGCCGGCGGTGAAGGTTTCCGCCTTGCCGTCCGTGGTCACGGTCACCGAGCCTTCGATGATCGTCATCATCTCGTGCACCGGATAGCTTTGAATGTCGCAGCGACAGGGCGCGCAGAGCCACACGCCGGTGGAGATGGACCCGTCCGCCGTCTCGAAGAAAGTGGCGTTCAGTTCGCTGCGGTCGGCGCCGGTGAATTGCTCGGGCGCGGTGATGTCGGAGGGCGCCATCCCGGTCGCGGGGTCGCCCTCCGAAAGCAGTCTGACGACGGCGCTGGTCATGTCTTGTGGCTCCTTTCGCAGCTTCCAGGTCTCTCCGGCCGCCGGTCGGCGGCGGGATCAGAACAGGGCGCTGATCACCAGGCGGAGGGCGACCAGCGCCAGGATCGCCAGGATCAGGCGGTCGAAGGTCTCCCGCGAGATGTGCCGGGCGAGCCAGGCGCCGAGCGGCATGGCGGCGATCAGCGGCAGGATCGCGGCGGCGCTGAGCACGGCGCGCTCGGCCGTCAGCACGCCCCAGGCCGAGAGCAGCGGGATCTGCACCAGGGACATGGCGACGAAGAAGATCGAGATCGTTGCGATGAAGGACTCCCGCGCCATGCGCGTAGCGTTGAGGAAGGTGATCGAGACCGGCGCCGAGACGCCGACGGCGCCCTGCAGCATGCCGCCGACGAAGCCGGCCGGCGCCGCGAGCCGGGTGGCGAGCCCGAGGTCCAGCGCCCAGTGCGGCCGGGCGAGGCGGAACCCGATGTAGAGGAAGACGGCACCGGCCACGCCGAGCAGCAGGAAGTCGGAGGGCAGGCCGACCAGCATAAGCGAGCCGACGCCGGCCCCCGCCGCGCCGGCCAGCGCGAAGACCCAGGTCAGTCCGCGCGAGACCTGGTGCGCGCGAAAGCGCCAGCCCTGCCAGGTATTGGACATGAGGTTCGGCAGCGTGAAGATCGCCACCGCCAGCGGCACGTCGTAGAGCATCGCCAGGATCGGCACCGCCAGGATCGGCGCGCCGGCACCCGTTGCGCCTTTCAGGATCCCGCCGAGGGCGAGGCCGAGGGCGCCGAGAAGAATTCCTGTCCAGTCCATGCGCCCTTATCCACCACCGGAAGGCGGCCGTCCAGCCGCACGGCACCGGCCTATCGGCGGCGCCCGGGACAGGCCGGCGGCGATTGGCTAGCATGCCCTCTGCCGCCGTCCCGCGGCGCCATCGGCAAGTCTCTCGCAAGGCAGGTCCCCCATGATGGAGCTCACCGCCCCGCCCCAGCTGATCCTCACCGTCGACATCCTGGCCGCCGTGGTCTTCGCGGTCTCCGGCGCGCTGGTCGCCTCGCGCAAGGGCCTCGATATCGTCGGCTTCATGTGGCTGGCGGTGCTGACCGGGGTCGGCGGCGGCACGGTGCGCGACCTGCTGCTCGACGTGCCGGTCTTCTGGATGGTCGCGCCGCACCACATCATCGCCTGCCTGGTGACCGCCGTGGCGGTCCACTTCACCGCCCACCTGGTGGAGTCGCGCTACCGCCTGCTGCTGTGGTTCGACGCCCTCGGCCTGGCGCTGGTCACCGTGGCCGGCACCGCCAAGGGCCTCGACAACGGCACCGGCGCGCTGGTCGCCGTTGCCATGGGCGTGGTCACCGGGACGGTAGGCGGCATCGTCCGCGACCTGGTGGGCAACGAGCCCTCGGTCATCCTGCGCCGCGAGATCTACGTCACGGCCTCCGGACTCGGCGCCTGCAGCTACGTGATTCTGGCTGCGCTGGCGCTGCCGGAGGTCGTCGCCGGCAGCGCCGGAGTCGCCGTCACCTTCGCCGTGCGCGGCCTCGCCATCAGCTTCAACTGGTCCATGCCGGCCTACCGCCGACGGCCCGGAAGAAGCGTCGAGGAGATCGAAGCCGCAAGAAAATAGGGGTTCCGCGATCACCGCCCGGGCACCCGCCGCGTCCAGCAGGGCGGCCGGTATGCCTCTGAAATATCATCCCAAGATCGCTTCGGGAGCCTTCCGGCCCTCCGAAATAGGCTCAAATCGATCACCGGAAGGAGCGCGGAGTCGCGCGTGCATGTATTGCTTATCGTCGCGAATCCGGATATCAGCGGCAGTATCCGAACTGATTCGCCCGATTCCGATTCGGAAGCTTTCCCAGGTCAACCGCAAAGGAAAAGCCATGACCGTCACCAAGACCCAGCTTGCCGAGGCTTATGCTGCGGCCCTGAACAAGTCTCTCGGCAAACAATGGGATTACGATTTCAGCCGCCGGGATGCGAGCCGCCTCATGGATGCCCTGTGGCCGGTGCTCTCCGACCTCGCGCTCAAGGACACCAAGAAGAGCGCTCCGGGCAGCGTGCCGCTGGGCAACCTCGGCCGCCTGAAGATGCGCTACAAGGCCGCCACCAAGGCCCGCAAGGGGACCAACCCCTTCACCGGCGAGCCGATGACCTTCAAGGCCAAGCCCGCGACCCTGCAGCCCCGCTTCACCGCCGGCAAAACCCTGAAGGACGCGGCCGCGAAGCATTCGAAGAAGCTCAAGTAAGGCGTCCCAAAACGCCTCGAGTGGCGGCGGATCCTAAAACTCCGCGGCCTTCAGGAATGCCAGGGTGTTCTCGAAAGCCGCGGAGTCCGCTGCCTCGTTGCCGCCGGCATGGCCCATGCGACTGCAGCCGGCGAGCGCCTCGTTCAGGTTGGCGCCGTTCACCGCACGGCCGCTGCTGGTTTCGACGAAGCTGCCGTCGGCCTGCTGCTGCAGGCGGCAAAAGGCCGGTGACGGCGCGCTGATCGGCAAGTTCCCGAACATCGACAGCATCGGATGGTCGAAGGCGTGGCGGGCCTCCGGCAGGACCACCAGTCGCATGTTCGGCGGCCCCGCCGCGCCCCGGCTCGCGGCGATCAGCTCGGCGCAGCGTTCCGGCGGCACCAGGTCGTCCAGCGCCCCGGTCTGGATCAGCACCGGCGCTCCGGTGGTCACCGGCTCGTGGAGCCGCAGCCCGCACCAGGGATAGTAGGCGAGGTGCAGCGCAAAGCGTCTGCTGGACCGCGCGGCGCGCGCCGCCACCGGCCGGTAGGCGGCGTAGAGCGCGGCGATGGCCCCTTTGGAAAAACCCAGGACGCCGATGCGCGCGGGGTCGATGCGCGGATCGGCGCTCAAGACATCGAGGCCGCCGAAGGCATCGGCAAGCATGGAGGCCGTGCTGACCAGGGTCTGGTCGCGCACCGTGTGGCTGACGCCGCGCCCGTCGAAGCTGTCGACCGCGAGCACGGCAATGCCCGCCTCGCTGAGGCGCCGCGCGTAGAGCCAGTCCTGCGAGCCCTGGCCGTTGGAGCTGTGCAGCAGCACCAGCGCCGGATAGGGCGGCGCGCCGACGCCGGGCGGCGGCAGGGTGAGGCTGGCCTCCACCGTCACCGGGCTGCCCGGCTCGCCGCCCAGAAGTTCACCGATGAAGCCGTAGCTGCGGCTCTCGAGGGTGCGGGTCTCGCTGCCGTCCGGCCGCGCGACGCAGGCCGCCGTGGCCAGACAGAGCGCCAGAGCCAGCGCGGATCGATTCCCCCCCACGAGAAACCTCCTCCTTGCCTGCCCGGACCTTGCTGTCCGGTTGGTGAACCCGATGCCCGAGCATCGCACAGCGCGGCGGAGGGCTCAACGCGGCGGCGCCAGGCTGCAACCGCAGGCCGCTTGGCAGGAGCGCTTTCGCTGCCCTAGAGCGTTTTGCGTCCAAATTGAACCATTCTGCCGGAGCGGATTTGTGCCAGGGTCCCAAGGGGCTTTTGGGGGTTCGGCGCCGGGCATAGCGGCGCTATGGCCAAGCCGAAGCCCGCCGGCAATGGCGCAAAGCCGCCCGGCCCTGAAGGGTTTCCGAGCGGCAGGCGCCCGCGGCGTCGGAAGGCTTGCCCGATGCGCCGCATCGCGCTGCACCTGCCTCCTGACGGATCGCCGCACCGCTCGGAAACAGAATCGATTCAATTTGGGCACAAAGCGCTCTAGCATGTCGGCAGACGCCCGATCATCCCGGAGACAGAAGAAACCATGGGCTACACCCTGGAACAGCTGGCCGCCGACTGCCACGCGGCCCTGGCCGCCGATCCCGGCCCGGCCGGCCGCGAGGTCATGCGCGGCCACCTCGAACGGGCGCTCAAGGACGCCGACTTCGTCCGCACCCATCTCGGCCCGGACAACGACACGCCGCGCGAGAAGCTCTACGAAGACCCCGACTTCGGCTTCTGCATCATGGCCCACGTCTACAGCGGCGCGAAGGGCGGCGAGCCGCACGACCATGCCGGCACCTGGGCGATCTACGGCCAGGCCCAGGGCACCACCGAGATGACCGAGTGGAAGAAACTGAAAGCGCCGGATGGCGACCGGCCGGGCCTCGTCGCGCCGACAAAGACCTATGCGCTGAAACCCGGCATGGCCGTGGTCTACAACGAGGACGCGCTGCATTCGCCGCAGCGCGCCGGGTCGACCCGACTGATCCGCATCGAAGGCCGCAATCTCGACGGCGCGCAGCGCGATGCCTACCGGCCGGCCGGCGAGGACGCGGCGGAGTAGCCGCGCCCCCGCGTCGCGACTTAAGCGGCGGCCGCCTTGCGGTTCATCTCGAGCCGCTCGTTGACCAGCCGCACGATCTCGTCCAGCTCGTCCGACTGCATGCCATGCTGCCGGGCAATGGTCTGCACCAGCTTGTCGACCCGCTCGATGTTGGGCGCGCCTGCGAAGAGCGCCCGCGCCGCCGAGGAGGGCTTGGCCAGCCCCTTGGCCGCGTTGGCGTACTTCTCGAAGGGCACGAGATCGTCCTCCGAGGCGCCGAGCTTCAGGCAGACCGACTTCACCCAGTCGTACATCTGGCGCGACTTGTCGAGATCGCTGTGCACCGCCTCGGCGATGGCACGGGCTTGCGTCGGCTGGACGCAGCGGTAGTTGCCGGCCAGCAGCATGGCCCACTTGGCCAGCGGCACGAAGAGCGAGTCGTGCGCCTTCAGCTTTACCGGCAGCTCGACCTCTTCGCCGTCGACCTGGTAACGCACCGCCTCGATGTCCTGCTGCTGCTGCTTGAGGATCGCCGTCGCCTTGGCATCGCCGAAGGGCGCCACCTTGAAGTTGGTCGGCAGGCTGACCTGCAGCACGTTGAGCGGCTCCTCCGGCGGGCGGAAGGCCTGCGGGTCAGGGCTGGCCAGGGTGAAAAGCTTGCTGTCGAAGGCATCCCAGACCGCCGGCTCGGTGTAGCAGTCGCGCAGCGTGGCGGTATCGAGCCCGGGGATCCGGGCCAGGAAGGCCAGCGGCGGCATGTTCATGATGGACATACAGGGCACGCGGGCCTTGGCCACCTGCTCCAGCAGCTTGCGCACCGTCGGAGCACGGTACTGCGGCTCCTGCATGGCGAGCCCGACCAGGTCGTAGTCGCCGACCTGCACCTCTTCCGGCCCGCAGGCGGAGAGCTGCCCGGGGCAGTCGCGCGAGGCGATCTCTACCAGGCCTTCGCGGCCGCGCAGCGGCATGCGCACCCGGGTGCCTTCGCGATTGATGAGTTCCGCCTCTTCCGGCAGGCAGACCAGCCGCACGTTGTGCCCGGCCAGAACCAGCTTTATTCCCAAGAGAGAACCGTAGGAGGCGCCCAAGATTAGGATGTTGTACTGAGCTTTCTCAGACATTCCCGTTTTCCGTCCTGATTGTTTTTTGATTGTCAGCTTGTTCCAATGCGCTGCTCTCACGGCAGCTGCAGCCCGAAGCTACACCCCCCGGCGCTTCGAGAACAGGGCACAAGCCCCTGAAAACGCCGACCGGACTGAAGATCAGGCCAATCGGCGGCCGGTTTCCCGCTTCCCGGTTGAACTGCTGCACCGCAACGAGCCCCTCCCCGCCGCCGGACCGCGCCGGGCCGACGCAAGGCCTTCATTCCTGGACCCGAATCTGCGCGCCGTGCCACAAACGGACATGTCCGCCCTGCCCCCCGATTCGCCGGCCTTTCGCGTCCTCAAGGACGTCTTCGGCTACACCGCCTTCCGGCCCGGGCAGGAGGCGGTCATCGCCACCATCCTCGACGGCCAGAACGTGCTCACCGTCATGCCGACGGGCTCGGGCAAGTCGCTCTGCTTCCAGGTGCCGGCGCTGGTGCGCGACGGCCTGACGCTGGTCGTCTCGCCGCTCGTCGCCCTGATGGAGGACCAGGTGGCGGCTTTAAAGCTCGACGGCGCCGCGGCGGACACCATCAACTCCTCGCGCGACCGCGACACCAACGTCGCCGTCTGGCGGCGCGTCGCCGCGGGTGACCTGCGCCTGCTCTACATCTCGCCGGAGCGGCTGATGACCGAGCGCATGCTCGCCGCGCTGAAGCGGCTGCCGCTGGCGCTCGTCGCCATCGACGAGGCGCACTGCATCTCGCGCTGGGGCCCCTCCTTCCGGCCGGAGTACGAGGCCCTGGCGCGCCTGCGCGAGATCTTTCCCGAAGTGCCGCTGGCTGCCTTCACCGCGACGGCCGACGAATCGACCCGCCGGGACATCGCCGACAAGCTGTTCCGTGGCGCGGGCAGGACCTTCGTCACCGGCTTCGACCGCCCCAACATCCATCTCGCCGTGGAGCCGCAGCGCGACTGGAAGCGCCAGCTGGTCGACTTCGTCAAGGCGCGCCCCGGCGACAGCGGCATCGTCTACTGCCTGTCGCGGCGCAAGACCGAGGCCGCGGCGGCGCTGCTGGTGCAGCACGGCATCCGCGCCCTGCCCTACCACGCCGGCCTCGACAGCGCCGAGCGCAGCGCCAACCAGAACGTCTTCATGACCGAGCCCGGCGTCGTCATGGTGGCGACCATCGCCTTCGGCATGGGCATCGACAAGCCCGACGTGCGCTACGTGTTCCACGCCAACCTGCCGGCCAACATGGAGGCCTACTACCAGGAACTGGGCCGCGCCGGCCGCGACAGCCGCCCCGCCGAAGCTTTCATGCTCTACAGCCTGGGCGACATCCGCCAGCGCCGCCTGTTCATCGAGCAGGAGGAAGGCCCCAACGGAGACTCAAGCGCCGACCACAAGCGGCGCGAGCACAAGCGCCTCGACGCGCTGATCGCCTACTGCGAGACGGCGCAGTGCCGCCGCCAGGTGCTGCTCGCCTATTTCGGCGAGAACCCGGCGCCCTGCGGCAACTGCGACGTCTGCCTCAACCCGCCGGCCACCGAGGACGCCACCGCCGTGGCGCGCCAGGCGCTGGACGCGGTGCGGCAGAGTGGCGAGCGCTTCGGCGCGGCGCACATCGTCGACCTGCTGCGCGGCGCCGACAGCGAGCGCATCCGCAGCCTCGGCCACGACGCCCTGGCGGTCTACGGCAGCGGCCGGGCGGAGGACAAGGACACCTGGCGTTCCCTGCTGCGCCAGCTGGCCGCCGCCGAGCTGCTGCGGCTCGACATCACCGGCCACGGCGGCCTCAGCCTGACCGACGCCGGCCGCGCCCTGCTGCAGGGCGACGGCAGCTTTCGTTTCCGCCGCGACACCGCGCGCCCGCTGAAAGCGCGCGCCCGCCGCACGGCCAGCGCGGCCGAGCTCACGCCCGCCGACGAGACCCTGCTTGAAGCCCTCAAGGCCCTGCGCCTGGAACTGGCGAAAGCGCGCGGCGTGCCGGCCTACGTCGTCTTCGGCGACCGCTCGCTGGTAGAGATGGCGCGCGACAAGCCGCGCGACCGCATCGCCTTCGCCCGCATCTTCGGCGTCGGCGAAGCCAAGCTGCGCGACTTCGCCGAGCCTTTCCTCGAATGCATTGCGGCGCATCGCGATGACGGTCTTGCGGAAGCCGCCGTCGGCTACCGCAGCGCGGCGGGGTGATCGCGCGGCGGCGGGCCGCCTGACCAGGGGGACCTAAGACTGTGGCGCGACAGCGAGGGTGCAGGCATGGGTGAGGCCGAAAGGCAGTTGACCGTCGAAGAATGGAAGGCTCGGGTCGGCAGCGAGGTCGGGGTCTCCGGCTGGGTGACGGTGGACCAGGCGAAGATCGACGCCTTTGCCGAGGTCTCCGGCGACCACCAGTTCATCCATGTCGACCCGGCGCGCGCGCGCCGCGAATCGCCCTACGGCGGCACGGTGGCGCACGGCTTCCTGACCCTGGGCCTGCTCTCGGCCATGGCCTACGACGCGCTGCCGGGCTTTCGGGGCCTGCGCGCAGGCATCAACTATGGCTTCGACCGCATCCGCTTCCTGGCGCCGGTGCCGGCCGGCGCGCGGCTGCGCGCCCGCTTCCGCCTGCTCGCGGTGGAGGAGCGGCAGCCGAGCGAACTTACGCTAAGCTACGAGGTGACGGTCGAGATCGACGGCGCGGCGACGCCCGCCCTGGTCGCGGTCTGGCTGTCGCGCGCCCTGCTGGCGCAGGAGACCTAGCGGGCGATGGATTTCGTCACGGCGGCCCCCGCCGGGGCGGGAGAACGCAGGGGAAAGCGGCGATGCGTGCAGCGGACGTCCTTGTCGAAAGCCTGAAAGCCCACGGCAGCGACCGGCTGTTCTGCGTGCCCGGGGAGAGCTACCTCGCCCTGCTCGACGCCCTTGCCGGGCAGAACGACATCGCCCCCCAAAACGACATCCAGGTCGTCGCCTGCCGGCATGAGGGCGGCGCCGGCTTCATGGCGCTGGCCGACGCCAAGCTGACCGGCCGCGCCGGCGTTGTCGCGGTGAGCCGCGGGCCGGGCGCCGCCAACGTCGCCGTCGCCATCCACTCCGCCCAGCAGGACGCGGTGCCCCTCGTCGTGCTGATCGGCCAGGTGGCGCGCGGCGAGCGCGGCCGCCGCGCCTTCCAGGAGGTCGACTACGGCAAGACCTTTTCAGACATGGCCTAGGGCGTCTGGGAGGTGCACGACGCCCAGCGGCTCGGCGAGACCCTGGCGCGCGCCTTCCACGCCGCGCGCAGCGCCACGCCGGGGCCCGCGGTGGTGGCCCTGCCGGAAGACATGCTGAGCGACGAGGTCATGGCGGAAGAACCGCTGACCCTGCCGCCGGCCCACAGCCTGCCGGGCGCCGGCGACGTGGCGCACGTCCTGGCGCTGCTGCAGGAGGCCGAGCGCCCGCTGCTCATCGCCGGCGGCATGCTGGAGCAGCGGGCCGGGCGGCAGGCCCTGGCGCAGGCCGCCGCCGCGCATCACCTGCCGGTGGCGCTCTCCTTCAAGCGTCAGGAGATCTTCGACAACGCTTCGCCGCTCTTCGCCGGCTACCTCGGCTTCAAGATCCCCAAGCCGCAGATCGAGGCCATGGCGGCGGCCGACCTGGTGCTGGCGGTGGGCACGCGCCTCGGCGACGTGCCGACCCAGGGCTACAGTTTTCCCGCCGCGCCGCGCCCGGCCCAGCCGCTGGTCCACGTCTACCCCGACCCGGCAGCCATCGGCGCGGTCTACCGCACCGACCTGGGCCTCGCCTGCGACGCCGCCGCCTTCCTCGAGGCCCTGGCCGAGGGCGACGCCTTCGTTTCCGAGGCGCGGCGCAGCTGGGCGGCGGCGCTGCACGACCGCGCCGCCGCCCTGGCCCGCTACGAGCCGCAGGATTTTCCGGACGGCGTCGACTTCGGCGCGGTGATCCGCCCGCTGGCCGCGCAGGCGCCGAAAGATTCCCTCCTGGCGTTCGACTCCGGCAACTTCTCCAGCTGGGTGCACCGCATCTGGCCCTGGGACGGCAGCCAGACCGCGATCGGCGCGGTGGGCGGCGCCATGGGGCTCGGCGTGCCGGGTGCCGTCGCCGCCTGCCTGCGCCATCCCGGCCGCACCGTGCTCGGCTTCGTCGGCGACGGCGGCGTACTGATGACCGGCAACGAGCTGGCGACCGGCATTCAGCACGGCGCCGCGCCCAAGATCTTCATATCGAACAACCGCTCCTACGGCACCATCCGCCTGCACCAGGAGCGCGACTACCCGCAGCGCAGCATCGCCACCGACCTGCGCAATCCCGACTTCGCCGCCTGGGCCCGCGCCTTCGGCGCCGAGGGCCTGACCATCGCCCGCGCCGAAGAGGCCGAGGCCGTCGTGCAGCAGGCGCTGGCCTGCGCGCGCGCCGTGGTGGTCGACGTGCACGCCAGCCTGGAAGCGATCTCCGCCTACACGACGATCACCCAACTGCGCGGGGGACGGTGAAAAGCAGTGTAATGGTCGCCGGCTGATCCGAAGCGGAGAATCGCTTTCTTCTCGACACAACTAGGCAATGCGACGACCTTGAGACCTATCTGGCAGCACGTTGCTGAGGCGGGATCCAGTGGAATCGGATGAAAAGGCTCAAAGCTGGACTGCGGCCCGCCAACGGGCCGATGAGGTTAGGCCTTACCGGTGTAAGAATCTCATCGCTGTTCTGGAGAACCCGAACGACATCAAGAACATCGGCACAGTTATCCGCAACGTTAACGCACTGGGTGTCGAGAAGACCTATATCGTTGATCCGCGACGCGCCCTACCCGATGACTGGCAGGATATGCGCGAAAGAAAGTCCCTGTCGAAGACCTCTATCTCGGCCATTAAGTGGAGTTTCGTTAAGCGGTTCGACAGTTTGGAAGAATGCTTGGCGCACCTGAACAGGAATCGTTTTACATCGATCGCCACGTCGCCGCACATCAAGGGTAGACGGAACTTCATTCTTCATGAAGCGGATTACACCGTTTACACCAAGCTGGCTGTATGGTTCGGAAACGAATTGAGAGGCATAAGCGACCTGGTTCTCGACCACAGTGCGATGTGCGTCGGCATTCCCATGTTTGGGATGATCGAGAGCCTGAACCTGGGGACCACGTCAGGCATCGTGTTGTATGAAATCACCAAGCAGCGCCGCGACTACCAAAGCAAGTACAAGCGAAGTGGAAAGCGCCGGAAGAGACCTGCTGCACAGCCAGGCAAAGCAATCGCACCGGATGGATAGGTGCGTTGCCCGGGCGAAAGGGAGACGGGTACGCCGACCGCCTGACGGATCGTCGTCCCGCCCGGAATCAGAACCGCTTCAATCCGGGCGCGAAACGCTCGAGCTATCGGGCGACCTCGGCATCACGCCACTGCATCAGTCCTTGATCATAAGCCAGATGCCCCCGGCTCCGGTCCCTGGGTAATCGATCGCGGACCAGAGGCGGCGCTCCGCCGCCCCCAGTTCCTCGTCGGCGGAGACGAAGGCATGGGGAAAGACGATCTCGTAGCGTCGCCCGCGGTCGGCGAGCAGCGTGGCGGCAAGGATATACTGCTCCGAATACCAGCGGTCGGCCCATTCGGGCGGGTAGTCATAGGGCAGGAAGATGTCGTCGATATAGACCAGCACGCCGGGCGCCAGCCGCGGCAGGATCTCGAGAAAGAAGACCGTGGCATCGGAGTTCTGCAGGCAGCGATGCGTGCCGTCCATGAAGAGGAAATCGCCGCCCGAAAGCTCGTCGAACAGAGCGAGGTCGAGGTTCTCGAGCTTGTCCGCGATGAATCGGTCACTGATGCCCGCAACGCCGGCGCGCGAGCCTGGCTCGATCGAAACGATCCTGGTCGGCAGTCCATGCTGCCTAATGGCATGCCGCATGAACCGCGTCGAGTTTCCGGCACCGATCTCGAAATATCGCTTCGGCTGCCGGCGCGCCGCCAGGCAATAGAGAAGCACGGCATTCGTGCCGGCAAAATAGCCATTGTTCCAGAAGGGCGTGTCGGGGTCCTCAGCGGCCTCGGTCGGAATACGGAGCAGGTCCTCGGTGAAGGCATGCGTATCGGCCAAGAGCGCCGCATAGGTGTTTCGGTTCGACTCCATAAGGTCGTGCAGCTCGGCATGGGCCGGCCGGCCGAATCCGTAGCGCGGCGTGGCCTGAGGCGGAAAGTCGATGTAGAGATTCTGTCTCTCGTCTCCCAACACGCCGCGCAGCCAGGCGTCGATCTGCCG
>JBFGUI010000048.1:0-18896 GCA_041565695.1 Kiloniellaceae bacterium | reverse complement strand
CTCGCCGCCGCGCCCGAGGGGCGGCGCCTGCAGCAGTGTTTTCTCGATCACGGCGCGGCCCAGTGCGGCATCTGCACGCCGGGCATGCTGATGGCGGCCAGCGACCTGCTGGCTCGGGTCGCCGCGCCGACCCGCCAGGAGGTCATGGACGCCCTCGGCGGCGTGCTGTGCCGCTGCACCGGCTACCAGAAGATCGTCGAGGCGGTCTGCGCCGCGGCGCAGACAAGCGACGCGACCGTGCCGACCCAGCCGGCCGTGGGCCGTGCCGTGGGCGCGCGCCTCGCCAGAACCGACGGCGCCGCCAAGGTGACCGGCCGGGAACTCTACGGTGCCGACAAGGCGCCAGAAGACGCGCTCTGGCTGCGCGTCATCCGCTCGCCGCAGGCCCGCGCCCGCTTCACCCTGGGCGACCTCGACGCGGTGGTGGCGGCGACGCCGGGGCTGGAGCGTATCCTCACCGCCGCCGATATCCCCGGCAATAAGCACTTCGGCGTCTATCCCCACATCAAGGACCAGCCGGTGCTGGCCGACGGTCAGGTGCGCTACCGCGGCGAGGCTGTGCTGGCCCTAGTCGGCGCGCGCCGGGCGATCTGGTCGCTCGCCGAGGCCGACCTGCCGATCACCTGGCAGGTGGAGGAGCCCGTCACTGACTTCTGCGCCGAAGGCCAGCCGCCGGTGCAGGAGGACCACGCCGACAACGTGCTGGCGCGCGGCTTCGTCAACAAGGGCGACGCCGAGGCGGCGCTGGCGGCGAGCCCCGTAAAGGCGCAGATCAGCACCGCCACGCCCTTCATCGAGCACGCCTACATCGAGCCGGAGGCCGGCTATGCCGAGCGCAAGGGGGATGCCCTCGAGATCTGGGTGACCACCCAGTCGCCCTACATGGACCGCGACGAGACCGCCCTTGTCATGGGGCTGGCCAAGGAAAAGGTGCGCATCATCCCTTCGGCCTGCGGCGGCGGCTTCGGCGGTAAGCTCGATCTCTCTCTGCATCCGCTGATCGCGCTGGCCGCCTGGTTGCTGGAGCGGCCGGTGCGCTGCGAGTACACGCGGCCGGAATCCATGGCCTCGACCACCAAGCGCCATGCCTCGCGCGTCACCGCGCGGGCCGGCTGCGACGCGACCGGAAAGCTCACCGCCGTCGTCTTCGATGGCGCTTTCGACACCGGGGCCTATGCCTCCTGGGGCCCGACCGTTGCCGACCGCGTGCCGGTGCACTGCAGCGGCCCCTACAAGGTGCCCAACGTCCTGGCGCGCTCCGTCGGGCGCTTCACCAACGCGCCGCCTGCCGGTGCCTTTCGCGGCTTCGGCGTGCCGCAGGCGGCGCTGGCCCACGAGGCGCTGATGGACGACCTCGCCGCGCAGCTCGACATGGATCCGCTGGAACTCCGCGCGCTGAACGCCATTCGGGTCGGCGATGCCACGGCGACCGGCCAGGTGCTGACCGCCTCGGCCGGGCTGCCGGCCTGTCTGGATGCGCTGCACCCCGTGTGGCGCGACTGGCGCCAAGCGGCCGAGGACTTCAACGCGGAGGCCGAGGTGGTCGCCGGTCGAACGCGCCGCGGCGTCGGCATCGGCTGCATCTGGTACGGCTGCGGCAACACCTCCATGTCCAACCCCTCGACGCTTGCGCTCGGCATCGACCGTCAGGGGCATCTCACGCTCTACAACGGCGCGGTGGACATCGGCCAGGGCAGCAACACCGTGATGGCGCAGATCGCCGCCGACGCGCTGGGGGTTTCGCCGGGCGAGATGCGCATCGTCATGGGCGACACGGCGCTGACCGCCGATGCCGGCAAGACCTCCGCCTCGCGCCAGACCTTCATCTCGGGCAAGGCTGCGGAGCTGGCAGGCCGCGACCTGCGACAGCAGGTCCTGCGTCTCGCCAATGCCGGCGAGGATGCGCGTCTGGAACTGGCCGAAGGCCGGTTGCGGGTGCGCGACGGCGAGGTGGTGCGCGAGATCGATCTCGCAGGGCTGCCGGAGGACGCGCGCGGCGACGTGCTCGCGGGCAGCGGCAGCTTCGATCCGCCGACCACGAAGCTCGACGGGAACGGCCAGGGCAGCCCCTATGCGACCTACGGCTTTGCCGCGCAGATCGCCGAGGTCGAAATCGACCTGGAACTCGGCTGCGTCAAGGTTCTGCGCATGACCGCCGCCCACGACGTCGGCCGCGCAGTCAACCCGACGCTGGTGGAAGGCCAAATCCACGGCGGCATCGCCCAGGGGCTGGGCTTGGCGCTGATGGAGGAATACCTGCCCGGGCGCAGCGAGAATCTGCACGACTATCTGATCCCGACCTTTGGCGACATGCCGCAGATCGACTGCATCCTGATCGAGGACCCGGAGCCGCTCGGGCCCTATGGCGCCAAGGGCGTGGGCGAGCACTCGCTGATCGCTACGGCGCCGGCGATCTTCGGCGGCATCCGCCACGCGATCGGCCTGCGCCTCACACAGACGCCGGCGACGCCGGACCGCGTGCTGGCGGCCCTGCGCGGCGCGGCGGCAAGCTAGGGACAGGCGCGATGGCAGAGTCGGACAACACCCAGGGCAAGCGGCGCGGCGCTGCAGAGAACATCGTGGTCTGCGATGCCTGTCCGGTGCTCTGCCGCATCCGCCCGGACAAGGTCGGGGCCTGCGGGCGCTACGGCAACGTCGAGAACGCCCTGGTGCGCATGGATCCTTTCCTGCTGGCGCGCCAGGCGGCGGAGCGGGCGCAGGATATGGTGCCCTTCCTGGCGACGGAAGGTGGCGGCGCCGAATGGGATGGCAGCCTGGTCCAGGACGGCCAGGCCTTCGTCACCGGCATCGGCGCGGGCACCACCTATCCCGACTACAAGCCCGCCCCCTTCATCGTCTCCTCCAAGGTCGAAGGGGTCGACATGGTCACCGTGGTGACCGAGGGGATCTTCAGCTACTGCGGCGTCAAGGTGAAGATCGACACCGACCGCCACCTGGGCCCGGAGCAGGCCGCCGTGCGCTGCGCGGGCGAGCAGGTCGGCCACGTGACCACGGCGGAGTACGGCTCGCAGATGCTGGCGCTCGGCGGCGTGCGGCACCTGACCGGCGGCAGCAAGAAGGAAGGCAACGTCACCTGCCAGATGATGCTCGAGCTGTGCAACAAGCAGGAAGTCGAGCTGGAGATTGACGGCGGCGCCGCCTTGCACATCGCCGCGGGCCGGGCGCCCGTCATCAACGGCGTGACGGAAGAGCGCATGCGCGTCGGCTGCGGCTCGGCCACCATCGGCATCTTCGCCCAGCAGTGGATCGGCGAGGCTGACGAGGTCATCGTGGTCGACGACCACATCACCGGCGTGCTGAGCGAGCACCAGGCCGGCCGTTTCCTCGACATGAAGCCGAGCGGCATCCGCGTGCGCGGCCGGCGCTCGACGCCGGGGCGCTACTTCCAGGTGGCCGAGCCCGGCACCGGCTGGGGCGGCACCGACATCAGCGATCCGCTGTCGATCATCGAAAAGGTCGATTCCAAGGTCGCCTGGCCGGGTCTTCGGCTGCTCATGGTCAGCACCACCGGCGAACACGCCGCCTGGTTCGAGCTGGACGAGGACCTGAAGCCGCGCGAGGCCGAGATGCCGCAGTCGGTCAAGGTCGTCGTCGAGCGCATCGGTGAGAACTGCGAGCCGGCGCTGACCTCGGTGCTGTTCATGGCCGGCGCCGGCGGCAGCCTGCGCGCGGGGGCGACGGAGAACCCGGTGCGCCTGACACGCTCGGTCAAGAACGCGCTGACCCGGGTCACCGCCGGTGGCGCGCCCTGCTACGTCTGGCCCGGCGGCGGCATCACCATCATGGTCGACGTGCTCGACATGCCGGACAACGCCTTCGGCTACGTGCCGACTCCGGCCATCGTCGGCCCCATCGAATTCACCATGCCGCATGAGGTCTATGGCGAGCTCGGCGGCCACATGAAGTCGGTGCGCCCGCTGGAGGCGCTGGTGCGCGAGCGCGGCACCGGCGGGCGCATCCGCATGACCGACTGGAAGGCCGAGAACCCCTGGCCGCTCTCCCCCTTGAAGAAGGCGGGGTTCGAATGACGCGCCCCAGCCTCCACCGCCGCCTGCTCTCCGACGGCCGCCTGCACCTGCAGGAAGGGCCCATCGACCTGATCGTCGAGGCCTTCGGCGCGCCCGGCGCGGTGGCCTGCGCCTACGACGCGGCGGCGGCCTGCTTCGATGACGTGCTGCCGGGCCTGGTCGCCGAGCTGCCGGCACTGCGGCGCCCCCTGGCCGCGGAGTTCGATTTCGGCGGCCCGGTGGCGCGGCGCATGGCCGCCGCCTGTGCGGCGCAGCGCGGCGTCTTCGTCACGCCCATGGCTGCGGTGGCCGGCGCGGTGGCAGATCACGTGCTGGCGGCCATGACGGCCGCCGCCGAGCTTTCGCGCGCCTACGTCAACGACGGCGGCGACATCGCGCTCCACCTGGCCCCCGGCGAGCGTCTGGCCTGCGGCCTGGTGCCCGAGCTGCAGGATCCGCGCCAACCGCTGGCGCTTGGCGGCCGCGCGGTGATCGCCGCGGAGACGCCGATCCGCGGCATCGCCACCTCTGGCCGCGCCACCCTGGGCCAGGGGGGGCGCAGCTTTTCCCTCGGCATCGCCGACGCGGTGACGGTTTTCGCGCGCAGCGCCGCGGCCGCCGACGTGGCGGCGACCCTGATTGCCAACGCCGTCGACCTGCCGGGGCACCCGGCGATCACCCGGCGGCCGGCGGTCGAGATCGATCCGGACAGCGATCTCGGCACGTGCTCGGTGACCCTCGCCGTCGGCGCGCTGCAGGCGGCGGAAATCGCAGCGGCGCTGGCTGCGGGCCGGTCGGCGGCCCAAAAAATGCGGACCGCCGGCCTGATCGAGGCGGCGGTCCTGTTCCTGCACGGTCAGGCGGAGCTGGTTGACGAGGGGCGGGCGCTGCTGCCATCTGGCTTGTCCAGCGCGGCCTAGAGGGGGAGGATGTCTTGAGATGAGTGTCAGGATTCGCAAGTTCGTGGTGGTCGTCGAGGAAACCCTTGAGGAGAGCGGGCGGGAAATCGCGCCGCCGACCCGCCGTGCCGCCGCCTTGGCGGTGATCGAGAATCCCTTCGCCGACCGCTACGAGGAAGATCTCGAGGTCCTCATGCAGGCGGGCGAGGAACTCGGCAGGACCCTGGGGGAGAAGGCCGTGGCGGCGCTCGGCGTGGCGCCGTCCCGGATCGAAAGCTACGGCAAGGCGGCCATCGTCGGCGAGGGCGGCGAGCTGGAGCATGCCGCCGCCATCCTGCATCCGCGCATGGGCAAGCCGCTGCGCCAGGCGGTGGAGAAGGGCGCGGCCCTGGTGCCTTCCTCGAAGAAGATGGGCGGCATGGGCGCGGCCATCGACGTGCCGCTGGGCCACAAGGACGCGGCCTATGTGCGCAGCCACTTCGACGGCATGGAGGTGCGCGTGCCCGATGCGCCACGCCACGGCGAGATCGTGGTGGCCATCGCGGTCACCGATTCCGGACGGCCGCTGCCGCGGGTCGGCGGACTGACCAAGGACGAGATCAAGGGCGAGGACGGGCTGCGCTGAGCGGTACCGGGGAGGAGGCCTTGTTGACATGACGGAACAGCGCATTGTCACCGACGTGGTGGTTATCGGGGCCGGCCCGGTCGGCCTCTTTGCGATCTTCGAGCTGGGACTGCTGGGCCTGAAGACGCATCTCATCGATATTCTCGACAAGCCCGGCGGGCAGTGCGCCGAGCTCTATCCGGAAAAGCCGATTTACGACATCCCCGGCCTGCCGGTGGTGACTGGCGGCGAACTGGTCGAGCGCCTGCTGACCCAGGCCAAGCCCTTCGATCCGGTCTTCCACCTGGGGCACATGGCCGAGAAGATGGACAAGCTCGACGACGGCAAGTGGCTTCTGACCACCGACCAGGGCCTCGAGCTCGAGGCGCCGGTCATCGTCATCGCCGCCGGGGGCGGCAGCTTCGTGCCCAAGAAGCCGCCCATCCCCGGGATCGATGCCTACGAAGGCAGCGCCGTCTTCTATGCTGTGCGCAAGATGGAGACTTTCCGCGGCCGCCATCTGCTGATCGCCGGCGGCGGCGATTCCGCGCTCGACTGGACCATCAACCTGCAACCGGTGGCCGCCAGCGTGACCCTGGTGCACCGCCGACCCGAGTTCCGCGCTGCGCCGGACTCGGTGGAAAAGATGCACGCCCTGGCCGAGGCCGGGAAGATCAAGTTCAAGGTGGCGCAGATCGCCGGCCTGGAAGGCGAGAGTGACAGGCTCACCGGTGTCAGGCTGAAGTCGCCGGAAGCGGGCGAGTGGACCGAGCCCTGCGACACCCTGCTGCCGTTCTACGGCCTCACCATGAAGCTGGGGCCGATCGCCGACTTCGGGCTGGACCTGCACGAGAATCTCATTCCGGTGGACACCGAGAAGTTTGAGACCTCGGTGCCGCGGATCTTCGCGATCGGCGACATCAACAGCTATCCCGGCAAGCTGAAGCTGATCCTTTCCGGTTTCCACGAAGCCGCGCTCATGGCCCATCAGGCCTTTCACTACGTCCACCCGGACAAGAAGCTGCGCTTCCAGTACACGACCTCGTCCAGCGAATTGCAGCAAAGGCTGAAGGTGGCATGAAGGTCCTGGCAACCGATCGCGAAGGCGGCAGGCACGAGCTGTCCTTCGAGGAGGGCGATACCCTCATGGAGGTGCTGACCTCCGAGGACCTGGGCATCCGCGCCGAATGCGGCGGCTGTTGCGCCTGTGCCACCTGTCACGTCTATGTCGCCTCGCCCTGGCTGGAGCGCCTGCCGGCGCAGAGCGAGGACGAGGAAGCCATGCTCGATACCGCCTTCGAGGTGGCCCGAGGGTCCCGCCTGTCCTGCCAGATCTCGATGACCGCCGAGCTCGACGGCATGGCGGTCACCGTGGCGCCGGACTGGGACTGACCGGCCGCCAGGTAAAGGAGAACAACCATGTCCTTCGTCCGCAATGCCTGGTACGTCGCCGGCTGGTCAGCACGCTTCGGCCGCGCGCTGACGCCGATTACCATCATGAACGAGGACATCGTCATCTATCGCACGGAAGCAGGACGCGCCGTGGCGCTCACCGACGAATGCCCGCACAAGCGCCTGCCGCTTTCCATGGGGCGGCTGAAGGGCGACGCCGTCGAATGCGGCTATCACGGCATGACCTTCGGCTGCGACGGCAGGTGCGTGCGGATTCCCGGCCAGAGCAACCTGCCGTCCTCCGCCTGGGTGCGCAGCTATCCCCTGCACGAGGCGCGGGGCATCCTGTGGATCTGGATGGGCGAAGCCGAGAAAGCCGACCCGGCCCTGGTCTTCGACATGGCGGAGTTCGAGAATCCGCGCTGGGCGGTGCACTATGGCGATGCGCTGCAGCTGGAGAGCAACTACCTGCCGGTGGCCGACAATCTCTGCGACCCGGCGCACGTCAGCTTCGTTCACCCCACCACTCTGGGTAACGCCGCCAGCGAAGACGTGCCCATCGACTGCCGGCGCGAGGGTCGCAGCGTGATCACCTCGCGCTGGATCCGCAATGCGCCGCCGGTCGGCTTCTTCAGGGCCTTCGGAAATCTCCAGGGTAACGTCGACCGCTGGCACTACTACTACCTGCACGCGCCCAACGTCGCAGTCATCGACTTCGGCAGCGCGGCGACGGAGGAAGCGCTCGGCGAGGCGGAGCGCGACCGGGGTGTGCGGCTCTTCGCCCTGCACTTCCTGACGCCGGTCAGCGAGACGCGCACCATCGATCACTGGATGCACCTGCGCAATATCGGCCTCGACGATGCGGACCTGGGCGAGCGCATGAACGAGCAGTTCCGCCTCGCCTTCGACGAGGACAAGCAGATCCTGGAAGCCATCCAGGAACGCGAGGCCAGGCCGCCGGCCCGGCGCGGCGTGAAGCTGGCGGTCGACCGCGGACCCAACTACCTGCGTCGCATCATCGCCGAGATGATCGCGGAGGAAGCTCCGCAGGAGGAAACCAAGCCGTCGGTCCAGGCGATGTCGTAGTGAAAAAGATGCTCCAGCATCAGGATCGTCACCCACGGACTCGTTCCGAGGACCTATTGACCGGTTCGCTGGGGCCCGTGCCTGTGGGACGATGGATTGCCGGGACGAGCCCGGCAATGACAGCTGAAGGGTGGTGCGGTCAATGCGTCCTTGCCACTCGCCGTACCCGGACTGGACCGGGGCAGCCACGGCACTGCTTGGCGTGTTTGCGGGCAGGGACCCTCAGGTCAAGCCCGAAGGTGACAGAGAGAAGAGAAACAGGAGGCAGAAAATGGGGATGAAGAATCTTTTGGGGACGGCGGTGCTGGCCGCCGCTCTTGCGATATCGGGTGCGGCCTGGGCGCAGGAGACCATCCGCATCGGCGATATCAACAGCTACAAGAGCCTGCCGGCGCACACCATTCCCTACAAGCAGGGCGCGGAGCTGGCAATCGAACAGATCAACGCGAAGGGCGGCGTGCTGGGCAAGCCGCTGGAGCTGATCTCGCGCGACGACCAGGGCAAGCCGGGCGAAGCGGTGCGCTACGCCGAGGAGCTCTTCTCGAAGGAGGAGGTGGTGCTGGTCTCCGGCTCGCTGTTCTCCCACGTCGGCTTGGCGCTTGGCGCCTATGCCGGCCAGAAGAAGCGCATCTACCTGGCGGCGGAGCCGCTGGCCGATTCGCTGGTCTGGGCAGAAGGCAACCGCTACACCTTCCGCCTGCGCCCCAGCACCTACATGCAGGCCGCCATGCTGGCCGAGGCCGCGGCCAAGAGCGGCGCCAAGCGCTGGGCGACCATCGCGCCGAACTATGCCTACGGCAAGGACGCTGTGGCCGCCTTCAAGGAAGTGCTGAAGGCCAAGGTGCCCGACGTAGAGTTCGTCGGGGAGCAGTGGCCGGCGCTGTTCAAGATCGATGCGGCAGCCGAGGCGCAGGCCCTGGAAGCACTGAAGCCGGACGGCATCTATAACGTCACCTTTGGCAGCGACCTGGCCAAGTTCGTCCGTGAGGGCACGCTGCGCGAGCTGTTCAAGGATCGCACCGTCCTGGGTCTGCTGACCGGCGAACCGGAGTACCTGGATCCGCTGGGCGCCGAGGCGCCAGTCGGCTGGATCGTCACCGGCTATCCCTGGTACGACATCGACACGCCGGCGCACAACGCCTTCCTGAGGGCCTATCAGGACAAGTACGACGACTATCCGCGCATCGGCTCCCTGGTCGGCTACAACGCTATGCTGTCCATCGCCGCGGCCCTGGAAAAGGCGGGCAGCACCGACACTGAGGCCCTTGTTGCGGCCTTCAAGGACCTCGAGCTCGACAGCCCCTCGGGCCCCATCACCTTCCGTGCCATCGACCACCAGTCGACCATGGGGGCCTGGGTCGGCGTCACGGCGGTGAAAGACGGTAAGGGTGTCATGGTGGACTGGACCTACGAAAAGGGAGCCGACTACCTGCCGCCGGACGACGTGGTGAGGAAGCTGCGTCCGGCTAACGGCGGCTGAATGCCGGAAGACGGCCCGGGCCGGGCGCATCAATAGGCGCCCGGCCCGAGGGCTGCGGTCTTCCCCTGCGTGAGCTCGAAATGATCGGAACCATCTGATGGGCGTCTACCTGGTGCAGTTTCTCTCCGGGCTGGCCAGCGCTTCGGCGCTGTTCCTGGCGGCCTCCGGCCTGTCGATCATCTTCGGCGTCACCCGCGTGGTGAACTTCGCGCACGGCTCCTTCTACATGCTGGGGGCCTACTTCGGGTACAGCCTGGTGCATCAGCTGGGGGGCGGCGCGCTCGGTTTCTGGGCGGCGCTGCTGCTCGCCTCGCTCGCCGTCGGACTCGTCGGCCTCGTCGTCGAACTCGTCATCCTGCGCCGCCTTTATCACGCGCCGGAGCTGTTCCAGCTGATCGCCACCTTCGGCGTGATCCTCATCGTGCAGGACCTCGCGTTTCTGACCTGGGGCGCGGAGAACCTGCTGGGGCCGCGCGCCCCGGGTCTTACCGGCATCGTGCGCATCTTCGGCGTGCCCATGCCGACCTACGACCTGGCGCTGATCGCCATCGGGCCGCTGGTGCTGGGCGGCCTGTGGCTGCTGTTCAACCGGACCCGCTGGGGCGTGCTGGTGCGCGCGGCGACCGAGGACCGCGAGATGGTCGGCGCGCTCGGCGTCAACCAGTCGTTGCTGTTCACCGGCGTCTTCGTGCTCGGCTCCATGCTGGCCGGGCTCGGCGGTGCCATCCAGCTGCCCAAGGGCGACGCCAACCTGCTGATGGACTTCGGCATCCTGGCAGAGGTCTTCGTGGTCACCGTGGTCGGCGGCATGGGCTCGATCTTCGGGGCCTTTCTGGCGGCGGTGCTGATCTCCGAGCTCAACACTTTCGGTATCCTGGTGTGGCCCGGCGGCACGCTGGTGCTGATGTTCATCCTCATGGCGGTGATCCTCGTCGTGCGGCCCACCGGTCTGCTCGGCCGGCCGGAGACCATCGGACAGAAGGCGGAGACCGGCGCGGTGCAGGTCGTGCTGCCGGCCGGCGCGCACTACAAGATCTTCGTCGCCCTGCTGCTCGCCCTGCTGGCGGCCACGCCGCTGCTGGTCGACGACTTCATCCTGGTACTTATCACCGACATCCTGGTGCTGGCGCTCTTCGCCACCTCGCTGCACTTCCTCATGTCGACCGGCGGCCTTGTGTCCTTCGGCCATGCGGCCTTCTACGGCGGCGGCGCCTATGCGGCAGCCCTGCTGGTCACCTACGCGGCAACGCCCTTCGAGCTGGCCGTGCTGCTCGCGCCGCTGGGCGCCGGGCTCCTGGCACTGATCATCGGCTGGTTCTGTGTGCGGCTTTCCGGCGTCTACTTCGCCATGCTGACCCTCGCCTTCGCCCAGGTCGCCTGGTCCATCGTCTTTCAGTGGTCCGATGTCACCAACGGCGACGACGGGCTGCTCGGCATCTGGCCGTCGCCCTGGGCTTCCGACTCGCTCACCTTTTACTACCTGACCCTGGTGCTGGCGCTGGCCGGCATTTTCCTGATCCGCCGCGTGATCTTCGCGCCCTTCGGCTACGGCCTGCGCGCGACGCGCGATTCGGGGCTGCGCGCCGCGGCCATCGGTATCGACATCAAGCGCCAGCAGCTTGCCGCCTTCATCTTCGCCGGCGCCATGGCGGGCCTTGCCGGCGGGCTCTTCGCCTTCTCCAAAGGCTCGGTCTTTCCCGACGAAATGTCGATCCCGCGTTCCTTTGACGCGCTGCTCATGGTGCTGCTCGGCGGCGTCGAGTCGCTGTCGGGCCCGGTGGTCGGCGCCGCAGCCTTCACTTGGCTGCACGACGAGCTGATCACCTTCGAGTACTGGCGTCTCCTGGTCGGCCTTACCATCGTCGCGCTGGTGCTGCTCTTCCCGCAGGGCCTGGGCGGTGCCGCGCGTCACTACCTCGGGCGCTACCTAAAGCTCGAGACCTCGCCCGGCGAGCTGCCCTCGGCGGGCGCCGGCAGGGAGCAGCGCGCATGAGCCAGGCTGCGCAGACAGCGGCGGTTCCGAGCCTCGCCGTCACCGGCCTCAGCAAGGCATTCGGCGGCGTGCAGGCGGTGAAGGACGTGAGCTTCCAGGTGGCCGCTGGCGAACTGCTGGCGATGATCGGGCCGAACGGCGCCGGCAAGTCGACCTGCTTCAACATGCTAAACGGGCAGATCCGCCCCGACCGGGGCAGCGTCAGGCTGGCTGGCGAGGAACTGGTCGGCCGCAGCCCGGCGCAGATCTGGCGCCGCGGCGTCGGGCGCACCTTCCAGATCACCGCGACCTTTCCCTCCATGACCGTGGCCGAGACCGTCGCCATGGTGCTGATGAGCCAGGGTCGTGAGCTGTTCTCCTTCACCCGCAGCGCCGTCAACCGGCACCGCGAACGGGCGCTCGCCCTGCTGGAGATGGTCGGCATGGCGGGTCAGGTAGACCGGCCTTGCGGGGTACTCGCCTACGGCGATCTGAAGCGCGTGGAACTGGCGGTTGCGCTCGGCAACGAACCGCGGGTCCTGCTCATGGACGAGCCCACGGCGGGCATGGCGCCGCGCGAGCGGGTCGAACTCATGGGCCTTGCCGCGCGTCTGGCGCACGAGATGGACGTCGCCGTGCTGTTTACCGAGCACGACATGGACATCGTCTTCGGCCATGCCGACCGCATCATCGTGCTGAGTCGCGGCGAGCTGATCGCCGAGGGCGATGCCGAGGCCATCCGCAGCAATCCCCTGGTGCTGAAGACCTACCTGGGCGAAGGCCAGGTGTACGCCAGGGATAAGGGCCGCAAGGAGGCGCTGTGATGCCGGAGGTCCCATGTTAGAAGTCCGGGGCATTCACAGCTACTACGGCCAGGCGCACATCCTGACCGACGTCTCGCTGACACTTTCCAAGGGCGAGATCGTCGTGCTGCTGGGCCGCAACGGTGCCGGCAAGTCGACCACCATCAAGTCCGTCATGGGCATGGTCCGGGTGACCCGGGGCTCCATCGCCTACGAGGGCGAGGAGATTCTTGGCGAGCCGCCCAACCGCATCGCGCGGCGCGGCATCGGCTACGTGCCGGAGGAGCGCCGCATCTTCACCCGCCTGACGGTGCAGGAGAATCTCGACTGCGGCCAGCAGCCGCCGCGCGAAGACACGCGCAGCTGGCGCGCCGACGACCTCTTCGACCTCTTTCCCAATCTGGCAGAAGCCCGCAGTCGCCTGGGCGGTACGCTTTCCGGTGGCGAGCAGCAGATGCTGACCATTGCGCGCACCCTGATGGGCAATCCGCGCTGCATTCTGCTCGACGAACCCTCGGAAGGCCTCGCCCCGGTGGTGGTGGAACAGATCATCAAGGTGGTGAAGGAGATCAAGGCCCAGGGCATTCCGGTGCTGCTGTCGGAGCAGAACCTGCATTTCGCCGGCCTGGTGAGCGACCGCGCCTATGTCATCGAGACCGGCCACATCCGCTACGAGGGCGCGATGAGCGAACTGCAGCACAACGACGAGGTCCGCCAGCAGTACCTTGCTGTCTAGGCTGCGTGGTATAGGGAGACGTGCGATGAGCGACAAGCTGGTCATCAAGAACATCGGATTGCTGCTGTCCGGCGATCTGAAGCAGCCGATTCTCGATGCCGATACCATCGTCGCGGTCGACGGCCGCATCGCCGAGGTCGGCAGGGCCGGCGCGGTCGACACCGCCGGCGCGACGCGGACCGTCGACGCCAAGGGCACCACGGTGGCCCCGGGGCTGATCGACAGCCACGTCCACCCTGTGTTCGGCGACTGGACGCCGCGCCAGAGCCAGCTCAACTGGATCGACTCCTTCCTGAACGGCGGCGTCACCACCATGATCTCCGCCGGCGAGGTGCACCTGCCGGGGCGGCCCAAGGACATCGTCGGCCTCAAGGCGCTGGCGATCACCGCGCAGCGCGCCTTCTCCAACATGCAGCCCTCGGGCGTCAAGGTGCACGCCGGCGCCCCGGTCATCGAGAAGGGCATGGAGGAGGAGGACTTCAGGCAGCTGGCCGAAGCGGGCGTCAAGCTGCTCGGCGAGGTCGGGCTCGGCGGGGTCAAGCAGGGCGAGGAAGCCAAGAAGATGGTCGCCTGGGCCCGCAAGTACGGCATCCAGAGCACCATCCACACCGGTGGTCCCTCGATCCCCGGCTCCGGCCTGATCGATGCCGATGTGGTGCTGGAGGCCGATGCCGATGTCATCGGCCACATCAACGGTGGCCACACGGCGCTGCCGCTGAGCCAGATCCGCTGCCTCTGCGAGAGCTGCAGCCGTGCCGTGGAGATCGTCCACAACGGCAACGAGCTGGCCGGGCTCTACGCCATGCGCACCGCCATGGAGCTGGGCCAACCGGAACGCATCATCCTCGGCACCGACTCGCCGGCCGGCTCCGGTGTACAGCCGCTGGGAATCCTGCGCGTGATCGCGCTGCTGTCGTCGGTGGGCGAGGTGCCCGCGGAGACGGTGTTCTGCTTTGCCACCGGCAACACCGCGCGCATGCGCGAGCTCGACTGCGGCCTCATCGAGGTCGGCCGCGCGGCCGACTTCGTCATCATGGACCGGGCCCAGCACAGCGCCGGCAAGGACATCCTGGAATCCGTGCGCCTCGGCGACCTGCCGGGCGTCTCCATGGTGATCATCGACGGGGTGGTGCGCTGCGGACGGTCGCGCAACACGCCGCCTGCCGAGACCCTGGCGGAGGTCGTGTGATGCCCCGCCGCCGCAGGAGGTGCCGGCCGTGACGCTGCCGCCCGCCCCGGATACCAGGAGCCGCGAGAACGAGGCTCCGGCCGCGGACTACCGCCTGGAGCGGC
Organism: Kiloniellaceae bacterium; assembly: GCA_041565695.1. Lineage (GTDB taxonomy): Bacteria > Pseudomonadota > Alphaproteobacteria > Kiloniellales > Kiloniellaceae > Pelagibius. The sequence goes on along the minus strand of JBFGUI010000048.1, from coordinate 4,603 downwards.
AGATCGGCTTTCTGCTGCGCCGCGCGCACCAGTACGCGACCGAGGTGTTCCAGGCGAAGATCGGCACGCGCAACCTGACGCCGCAGCAGTTCTCGGTCCTCGTCACCCTGCTGGAGAAGCGGGAGATCGCCCAGACCCGGCTGGGGGATCTCGTCGCCATGGATCCGGCGACGGTGCTGGGTGTGGTCCAGCGCCTCGCCCAGCGCGGCCTGGTCGCGGTGCGCACCGATCCGGAAGACGGCCGCCGGCGGCTGGTGCAGCTGACCCACGACGGGCACGAGCTGGCCCGCGAGCTGGTCGCCATCGGCCCGAAGATCTCCAGCGAGACCTTGACGGGCCTCAGCGAAACGGAGCAGCGCGACCTGCTGCGCCTGCTGGATCGCCTGGGCCGAAGGGATTAGGCTCAACGCTGAAGAGCAAACCGTTGGGTCATGCCGCGCGGTTCCGTGCGGCAGAGGGGGATCAGATGGTTGAGACGCTGATCAGGCAGAACCTGGAGTGGGCAGCCGAGCGGGTGGCCCAGGATCCGAACTACTTCAAGCGGCTGAGCGAGATCCAGAGGCCGCGCTATCTCTGGATCGGCTGCTCGGACAGCCGGGTGCCCGCCAATGTCATCGCCGGACTGGAGCCGGGCGAGGTCTTCGTCCACCGCAACGTCGCCAACCTGCTGCACCCGGCGGACCTCAATGGCCTCTCGGTGATCCAGTTCGCCGTCGAATCGCTGCAGGTCGGCCAGATCATCGTCTGCGGCCACTATGGCTGCGGCGGCATCAAGGCCGCCGTCGACGGCGAGCGGCATGGCATCATCGACCACTGGCTGCAGCCGATCCGCGACACCGCGGCGCAGCGCGCCAAGGAGCTGGCTGGACTTGCCGACGAGGGCCGGCGCCTCGACCGGCTCTGTGAGCTGAACGTCATGGCCCAGGTCGAACGCGTGGCAGAGACTCCGATCGTGCAGGACGCCTGGAAGCGGGGCCAGAGGCTGCTGGTGCACGGCCTGGTCTACGGCCTGACCGACGGCCGCCTGCGCAACCTGGACTGCAGCCTGCCGCAGGCGGAAGGCTAGGGCCGAAACCTGCGGAACAGCGGCTGCGACTTGCGCTAGACTGCGCGCCGTCGGATACAGACACGAGCGGCGACGGCGCGAAGCATGGCCGAAGAACCTTCTCTGAAGCGGGGCCTCACCCTGCCGCTGCTGGTGCTCTACGGCCTCGGCACCACGATCGGCGCCGGCATTTACGCCCTGGTCGGCAAGGTCGCCGGCAGCGCCGGGCTGCACGCGCCCTTCGCCTTCCTGCTCTCGGCGGCTCTGGTCGCCTTCTCCGCCTTCTCCTTTGCCGAGATGGCCTCGCGCCTGCCGCGCAGCGCCGGCGAGGCGGTCTACGTGCAGGCAGGCCTCGGGCTGCGCTGGCTGGCGCTGCTGGTCGGCCTGCTGGTGATCCTGGCCGGCACGGTGTCCTGCGCTACCCTGGCGCGCGGCTTCATCGGCTACTTCCAGGAACTGGTCGACCTGCCCGGCTGGCTGGGCATCGCCCTGGTGGTGCTGCTGCTCGGCGCCGTCGCCGCCTGGGGTATCACCGAGTCGGCGGTGCTCGCCGCCCTGGTCACCCTGCTGGAGGGCGGCGGGCTGGTCTACGTGGTGTGGAGCGGCAGCGGCGCGCTCACCACCCTGCCGGACGTCTGGCCGCAGCTTCTCCCGCCGCTGGAAGGCGGCGTCTGGCTCGGCCTGCTCTCCGCCGTGGTCATCGCCTTCTACGCCTTCATCGGTTTCGAGGACATGGTCAACGTGGCCGAGGAGGTACAGGGCGTCGAGCGAAACATGCCGCGGGCCATCCTGCTGACCCTGGCGCTCACTTCGCTGCTCTACTTCCTGGTCGGGCTGGTAGCGGTGCTGGCGGTTCCGGTCGATGACCTGGCGGCAAGTGACGCGCCGCTCGCGCTGATCATCCAGCGCACCACCGGCGGCTCCGGCGCCTGGATCAGCCTCGTCGCCGTCATCGCCGTGCTCAACGGCATGCTGATCCAGATCATCATGGCCGCGCGGGTGCTCTACGGCCTCGCCGCCCAGGGCTGGATGCCGCGCCGCTTTTCCCGGGTACATCCGCGGCGCCGCACCCCGGTTTTCGCCACCTTCACCATCTGCGCCGCGGTGCTGGCCTTCGCCCTGCTGCTGCCACTGGAGACCCTGGCGCGGGGCAGCTCTCTGGTTACACTGTCGATCTTCTTCTTCGTGAACCTCGCCCTGTGGCGCCTGAAGGCCCGCGATCCGCGGCCGGCGGGGGCGGTGATCTATCCGCGCTGGATCAGCCTCTGCGGCTTCCTGGTCTGCGGCGGGGTGTTCACCCTGGAGCTGATCCGTCTCGCCGTATGAGGTTCAGAGTGCCAGCCGCGCCTCGGCCACCAGCGGCAGGTGGTCGGAGGCGTGCAGGGCAGGCCCTTCGTCGAAGACCCGCGCGTCCTGAATCTCCCATTCGCCGGAGAGATAGATGCGGTCGAGGCTCAGTCGCGGCCGGCGCACCGGATAGGTGGGTAGGCGCACGCAGAAGGGAAAGCGATCGGCGAAGATGTCGGTCACCGGCGAGCGGGCCCGCAGCATGTTGAAGTCGCCCAGCAGCGCCGTCGGCGGCGCCGTCGACGTCTGCTTCGTTGCCGCCCCGCCGTAGAGGGTTTCCATCAGGCGCCGGGCCTGGCGCTCGCGCTCCCAGGTCGCCAGCCCCAGGTGCAGCACGACGGCCCGCAGCGGCGTGGCCGCGTGCTGCAGCTCGGCCAGCGAGGCCGCCCGCGGCACGTGGCCCCTGATCTTGAGGTCGATCCACTGCGTGCCGGTCACCGGAAAGCGGGTCAGCAGGGCATTGCCGAAGCGGCTGCGCAGGGGGTCGCGCACCAGGCCTTCGACCACGGTGTAGCCGGTGTGGTCGCGCAGGTAAGCGAAGTGGTCGATGCGGTGATGGGTGCGGCGGTGCCAGCCGACCTCCTGCAGGCCGACGATATCGGCGTCGATGGCGTTCAGCACGGCGATGATGCGGTCGATATCGAAGCGCCGGTCGCTGCCGATGCCGTAGTGGATGTTCCAGGTCGCCAGCTTCAGGCGGCCGGCCTGCTCCGCCCGTTCTGACATTAATGCGATCTCCTCAAGACCCTTTGGGCTGGAAAGGTCGCAATCAAGGCTCGCTCATTAATTCTGGATGATGAGTCCACTCTCATAACGGGTAGAGCTTCTGGTTATCTGTATATCATGTTTTACTGCCGGCGAGTAGTTGAAACACTAGGAAGGCTGCGCCCGAGCGCTAACAAGTAAAGGCAGGAAATTCATGAGCGCGTAACCCGGCGAATTCCGTGCTCCCGCCTCTTGCAGGTTTGCCCGCTCCGTAGAAGGTCGACATAGACAGGCAGCATGGCAGGACGGTGAGCCTTCTCACCGGCAACGAGCACTGAAAGGTAATGCCGATCGCCCGCGAAGGTGCCTTGATGCGCAAACTCCAGTGACGTTCAGGTCAGCTCAAGGGGAGAGTGGGCAAGGAGCTGTATTGGAGACAGCTATGCACAACGACACTCAAGAAAGCCTGAACTCCGATTCAAAGGCCGTAACTACAAGTGCTGCGCCGGAGGATGTTGACTGCCACCTGAGTGTCTGGGTGGACAGCTTGATCCTGAAATGGCTTATGGATCGGTTTTCAACCAGGCCGTACTTGGTGGGGTTGAGTGGATTTATCGGTTACTGGGGAGTGCCGCTATTGCTTTCAACGATCGATGGGACGGTCGTTTCAGCAGAACAGTACATTTGGGTGGAGACTCATTGGAACTGGTTGCGATTTGCCGTCCCTGCAGCCCCTCAAATAGATGACGGCTTAGCGTACCTAGGTGATCGCTCCCATCTGCTTTTCTCGATCTTACTGCTCGTGGAGGGAAGCATACTTGTAACAATTCTGCGCCGGCTGAGGGAGGCACCTTTGGCCTTGCAGTCCGAACGGCTGCCGACTTCGGATACTGGTTTCACTCTAGATACCTATAGGCGCTTTAGGGGATACGGGAATCATTGGGCAGGACGAGTGGCCTCATTTGTTCTAGCGTCAATCACCCTCGCACTCTTCTTGAATTTCTATTTCAATGATAAATACAGTTACTAATGGGGATCGTCCGCAAATGGCTACGCTGGTCTCGCCTTCGCGTTCATCGAATTTATGATGGTGTACTATGCTACTCAGGGAATGATCTTGGTTGTGAGCGGCTCGATGATGCTGGCAGGTTTGTTCAAACAAGGCCTCCATCTTCGTCCGTTTCACGCCGACGGCTGCAACGGGCTAAGACCGGTAGGGAGCCTGATTTTCTTTCTTTGGGTGTTTGCGCTTGTTCTCGCGGCGTCAATTTTTGTCGCTATGGGCGTTGGATATTTAGGCCTTGAGCAGACGCCCTTAGCATGGGCGTTGGCACTCTTTGCAATGCTGACCATTCCTTTTGCGGCGATAGTCCCGCTTCATGCTTGTGTGAACGCCATACTGCGGGCAAGAACAACTGAGCTTGGCCGATTGGAACCGCTTCTTGACGCGCAGTACAGAACTTCTCTGCTTGCACTGAACAAATCACAGAACGACACCAAAGCAGG
>JBFGUI010000047.1:0-19062 GCA_041565695.1 Kiloniellaceae bacterium | reverse complement strand
TCGGCGGCGGCCATGGCCGCCTTTTCCGCCTCGAGGTCGACGATGGTGCCGTCCTCGGCCACCATCTTGGTCAGATCGAGAATGTTGTCGGCGCCCTTGGGCTGTGACGCGGGTGCGGCTTTGGGCGCAGGTGCGGCGGCCGGCTTCGGGGCCTCGGCCGGGGCGGCGGGCTTCTCGGCCTCGGCAGGCGCCGCCTTCGGCTCCTTGCCCTCCTCGGGCTCGTCCTCGGAGATAATCCGCCTGATGGAGGCGAGAATCTCCTCCATTGTCGGTTCGTTTTGCGCTTCCGGCTTGCTCATGCCACTCCGGCCATCCAGGTCCCTAGGCTGCAGATCGCCCCTTCAATCGACGATCTTGTAACACTGCATAGCCGGAAAGCGGAAATTTTCTGTTAACCAAACAACCGAAGGCCAGGCGCTATTCGTAGCCGTTTTTCTGCTCGATGCCGGGCGCATCCAGGCCGAACCACTTCTCGCGCACGGACCGGTAGTCGCTGTCCGGGTCGTAGACCGGGGTGTTGAGCGTGAGATCGGCCGCCGTCATGCGCCCGATCGCCGTCAGAACCCGGTAGCTGGCCACGACTTCGTCGCGCAGGGCGCTGACCAGGTTGACCTGCGCATCGAGCAGTTCCTGTTCCGCATCGAGCACGTCGAGAACCGTACGTGCCCCCACGGCATTTTCCTGGCGTACGCCCTCCAGGGCGATCTCGCTGGCCCGCACGCTCTCCTTCAAAGCGGTGATCTGGGCCCGCGCGGTCAGCAGCCTTTCCCAGCCGGAGATCGCGTCCTCGCGCGCCTGGCGGACCGCCTCGCGCACCTCGAGGCGGCGCTGGCTGGCCACCTGCTTGGATTCGCGCACCCGGCTCGACACGGCGCCCTGCTGGTAAAGCGGCACCGAGACGACGGCCAGCACCTCCGCATTGCTGCCGGCACTGCCGCGGCTGCCGCGCTCGTGCTGGTAGCCGACCGAGCCTTGCAGGTTCAAGCTGGGCAGCAGCTCGCCCTCGACCTCGCGCACGCTGCGCAGCGCCGCCAGCTCGTCGTAGTTCGCCGCGACGACGGAGGGATTGGCCGCTTCGGCTGCCTCGACCACCGCGTCCTTGGTCGCCGGCAGGCCCTGCGGCACTGGCGGCGGCTGCAGTTCGCCGGGAAAGATCCCGACGATGTTTTCGAAGGTGGCGCGGCTCGTCGACAGGTTGCCCTCGGCACCGATGCGGTCGGCGGTCGCGCTGGACAGGCGGCTTTCGGACTGGGCGACGTCTGTGCGCGTCAGCTCGCCGACGTCGAAGCGGTCCTGCGTCGCCTCCAGCTGGCGGGCCAGCACCTGCTCGTTGTTGATGTTGAGAGCCAGCACCGACTGGTCGCGCCACACGTCCGCGTAGGCCGTCACCGCGTTCAGCAGGACGTTCTGTTCCGTCACCGCGAGGCGCGCCCGCTCGGCCAGCACCTCGTTCTCGGCCCGCTCGGTCCCGGCGATGGTCTGCCCGCCGCGATAGAGCGGCTGGGTCACCACCAGGTCGCCGCCGGCCGGGGTGCGGCTCGATCCGTCGTCGATCGGCTTGTCACGGTCGTCATAGGCCGTCCCGGCACTGCCCTCCAGTTCCACGCGCGGGCGCCAGTTCGACAGCGCCTGGGGCACGCGCTCGTTGGTCGCCCGCAGCTGTGCCCGCGCCGCCCGCAGGGTGGGGTTGGACTGGTAGGTCTGGACCAGGGCCTCGTCGAGCGACTGGGCGGCGGCCGGCAGCACGCCCGCCAGCCCGGCCATCATGGCCAGGGTGCCGACAAGGATCCCGGTTCGCTGCACGGCTTTCATCGATCGCATGGGCCTGCTCCCCCGTTGTTCTGAACCCTACCCGCCTTGGCCGGGTGAGGGCATCGCTCTCCCGGTCTCCCCCGGTCCGGCACCGCCGGGGCGCGCCGCCATGGTGCACCGCGGCCGCCTAGAAGACGAAGCCGACCTCGCGGGCGAACCCGGGCAGCAGCGGCGTCGCGGCGTCGAACAGCGTGCGCGACGAGAAGGTCTCGCCGCTCCGCTGCACCAGGGTGCCGCGGCCGATGCCGGCGCTGTCGACGACCACGGCGACCAGGCGGCCGCCGTCGGCGAGCTGGCGCTTGATACCATCCGGCACCTCGGCGACGGCGCCCTGGAACACGATGACGTCATAGGGCGCCTGCTTCTGGCAGCCGGCCTCGAGCGGCCCCTCGACCACCACCGCATTGTCCACGTCGAGCGCATTGAGAGTCTTGTTCGCCTGCTCGACCAGCCCCCGGTCGCAGTCGAGCCCGACCACCGTCTCGGCCAGCCGCGCCAGCACCGCCGTGGAGTAGCCGGTGGCGCAGCCGATATCGAGGGCGATTCCGCCGGGCTGCGGCGCGGCGGTCTGCAGCAGGCGGGCCAGCACCATCGGCTCCATCAGGTAGCGCCCGGGCGCGATCTCGAGGTCTTCATCGATATAGGCGATGCCGCGGCCGGCCTCGCTGACGAAGAGCTCCCGTGGCACCGCCTCGAAGGCCGCAATCACCCGCGGATCCGTCACCTTGTTGGTGCGGATCTGGCTCTCCACCATGTTGAGACGCGCTGCTGCAAAGTCCGTCATCTTACCCGTCGTCCGCGTTGCTGCGGCCCAAAGGCCGTTACGGCTTTGGTTTATAAGCGTCCGGGCGGGCGAAAACAACGCAGCTTCGCGTCGCCGGCGGCCACGGGTCCCCGCCCTTATGGCACGGCCGCGCGCATCCGCCCGACACAGCCGGGGGACCTGTGCAGTCAGCTTGACCCGGGCCAGAGCCGGCAGTATAGCTTCGACCCCTTCGCCCACGGCCCGGTGGGAGAGTGGCTATCCAGAGGACTGCAAATCCTTGCACGCCGGTTCGAATCCGGCCCGGGCCTCCAAGCCTCCGGCGCGGCGCAGCGGCCGGCAGGCCGCGAGCGATTGCCGGCGCCTAGTGCGCCATGGCCAGCAACAGGCTGTACCAGCCATAGCCCACCGCGGCGAAGAAGAAGGTGAAGGTGCCGAGCGCCGCCAGGCCGCTGGCCAGTCTTTCCCACATCGGCGGCTGAATCCCCCGCAGGTCCGATCGCTGCATAGTCGGTCTCCCCATCTGCGCCCGCTGCGGGCGTCTTCGTTCAAGAGCGGCAAGCCTAGGCCAAGCCGCCGGTCATGGCAAGAACAAAACAAGAACATTTTGGCGGACCGGTGCTTGCCGCAGCGCGCGGACGCGCCCTACAATCTTCCTTAATCCGCAGCGCCTATCCTCGGCCCCGGTGTCGGGCGGCGCCGTCCCCTTGCCGGGGAAACCGGCGGCACCGCCGTTCAGCTGCAAGGAGTGAGGACCATCAGAGAGGATATCCTCGTCTGCCTGCCGGAGCGTCTGCACCCGGTGAGCCGGATGTTTCTGGAGAACTGGCTGGCCGGCGACATGTCGACGGCGGAGTTCCTGCGCTGGTTTCACATGCCCAACTCCGCCTACCTGCCGGTCGCCGAGTGCGTCCTGGCGGTGGTGGCCGGAGCCTGAAAACCGGCGCCCGCGGGCGCTCAGAGGACCGCTTCGCAGGGGCGATTTTTCCGCCGCAAATGCTTTGCAGCCCTCGCGGCGGTTTGTTATAACCCCGCTTCGCCGCGCCGGGGCACCCGGCGCAGCGCCGACATCCTGATCCGCGGTAGCTCAGTTGGTAGAGCAGGTGGCTGTTAACCACCGGGTCGCAGGTTCGAGTCCTGCCCGCGGAGCCAATTCGAAAGAGGGGCTGGCCGGATTACGGTCGGCCCCTTTTGTTTGCGGCCATCGCGGCAGCGCCGCAAGGCTGCGTCGATCTTGTCACAGCTGCGCGCGCGCCGGCCTCACCGCTGTTCTTGCCCCTTGTCGTTGCGCTTCGTTTTGCTCGAAGATGCAATATGGTTTCTGTCGCGAGCGGAGTCGAAGCACTTCGCCTCACGATTGGGGAGAACCACCGGGCGCGAGCAGCGACCGCCGCTGCTGTGCCTCCAACATGAACCGTCCGTAGGACCATTGAGGGGGACCTGCATGGCAAGCAAGGGAAGCGCCGCCAAGAAGGTGGCGGCCAAGAAGATCGCGGCGACCAAGACGGCCGCCAAGAAGGTCGCGGCCAAGAAGAAGGTCGCGAAGAAAGCCGCCGCCAAGAAAGCGGCGGCAAAGAAGACCGGCGCCAAGAAGGTCGGCGCCCGCAAGATCGCCGCCACCACGTCGGCGGGCAAGCGTTCCACCGCGGCAAAGAGTGGCGCGGTGAAGAGCGAGGTCAAGAAAAAGGCGGCCGCCAGGAAGGCCGGCGCCAAGAAGATCGCCGACAGCAAGCGAGCGGCGCAGAAAGCCGCCGTCAGAAAGGCGGCGCGCAAGGCCGCAGCAAAAGCCAGCAGCTAAAGACGGCCCCGCGGCAGGGGAGGTTTGAGTCAGGTTGCCAGGTCGCGGGTCGGCGCGGCCGAGCGGGAACTGGCAACCTGCCACGATACCGCAACTTCGCCGTGCGGTCGTCGCCGGCGCCGCAATCCGACCGACCAGCAGAACCGCACTCCGGACCGATTGCAGGTCGCCATCAGAAATCACTATCATCACTGATGACCACACCGACCCCCTACCCTGCCTGGCGCGCGGTCGCCGAGCGGGCGAAGAGCTATCTGGTCAGTGCAGAAGCACTTGCGCTGCTCGAAGCCTGGCTCGCGGCCTCCGAGGGCGACCGCCCGCCGGCGCGGCGCGACCTGCGGCCCGAACGGCTGTCCAGGATCCTCGCGGACATCTGGCTGATGGACTACGAGCGCGCGCCGCCGCGGCTGCGCTACCGGCTGGCCGGCGAGAACGTCCGCGGACGCTACGACTTTCCCCTGGTCGGCAAGTACCTCGACGAGATCCTCTCGCCCTCGGCACAGGACGTGGTGCTGCGCTATTTCCTGCCCTGCGTCGAAGGGCCGGCGATCGCGCTGGCCGTCGGGCGCCTCTATCACGAATGGGAAAAGCCCGGCTACGGCGACCGCCTTTTGCTGCCGCTGCTCGACGGCGACCACCAGCCCGAGGGACTGGTCGGCATCACCATCTGCAAGCAGATCTTCCGCAGCCGCTTCGAAGCCGAAGAGCAGGCCCGGCGCATCACCTGCTTGCTGCCGCTGGACGGCTCGGACGGCTGGGAAGAAGCCGGCTGAATCGCTCTCCTATGACTGTCTAGAGCGCTGCCAGGCGCTTCAGCAGCGCCGCGACATCCGCCGTGTCCTGATAGAGGCCGAAGCCGATGCGCAGGCGCGTGCCGCGAAAATCGGTGACCACCTCCGCGGCGCGCAGCCGGGCGTGCGCCGCCTCGGCGGCGGCTTCGCTGCCGAGATCGAAGGTGAGGAAGTTCCCGCAGGGCAGCGCTTGCGGATCGACCAGCAGGCGTTCCGGCGGCAGCAGCCTCGCAGGCCGCGCCCGCAGGCCGGCGAGGAAGCGGTCCTGCAGGGCGCGCGCGTGGGCGTGGATGGCGGCGGCGTCCACCCCGATGCCGTCGAGCAGCCGCAGCACGGCGCGCAGCCGGTAGAGGCCGGAGGGATCGAAGGTGGCGCCGAGAAAGCGCCGGGCGTCCGCGGCGTAGGCGACACCGCCGCCGCCGGCGGCCTGCTCGAGTGCGCCGAAGGCGGCATACCAACCGGTGTCGCGCGGCCGCGGCGCGATCCCCGGCGGCGCGTGCAGGAAGCAGACTCCCTCGCCGGCCATGGCGTACTTGTAGCCGCCGGCCAGATAGAAGGCCCGCGCGGCGATGCAGCCGAGATCGCTCGGCCGCGCCAGGAAGCCGTGATAGCCGTCGATCACCAGCAGCGGCTGCGCCGGCAGCCTGGCGACCAGCGCATCCAGGTCCAGCAGGGCAAAGCCGGAGTTGAAGAAGACCTGGCTGAAGAAGATCAGGTCGTGGTCCCCGTCCCGCGCCGCCGCGGCAAAGCGCGCGGCGAAGTCGGCGAAGGGCTCGACCGGCACCCGCGTCATGGCAACCAGGCCGTCTTCCTCGAGGCGCGCCGTCTGGCGCGCGAAGCTGTGGAACTCCCCGTCGCTGGTCAGGATGCGCGGCGGACGGCCCGGTGGCAGGCAGGACAAGAGGCGGCGCAGGAAATCGTGGGTGTTGGGCGCGAAGGTGAGCGTCGCCGGGTCGTCGAGCCCCAGGTGCCGGGCGATGAGGCCCTGCACCTCCGGCACCACCTCGCCCAGCACGTGCGTCCACTTGCGATCGACCAGCCGGGCCGCGTCGCGCCAGCAGTCCTGCTGCGCCTCGAAGGTCACGTCGGGCCAGTAGTGGTGGCTGTGGGCGGCGAAGTGCAGCCGCTCAGGGTCCGCCTCGAGAAAGCGGCGGAAGTGCTTTTTGTAGGAGACTTCTGCGCTCACGAGGACGGCGCCTCGCCGGTCGCATAGCGGTAGCCCATGGCCTGGCGCAGGGATTCCGGCAGGGGCGGCAGTTCGGAGCGCGGAATGAGGAAGGTCGAGAGCGCGAAGAGATCGCCGAACACCCGGTAGCGCCGCGCCGCCTCGGCCAGGTAGTCGTGGCCCGAGGAGCCGCCGGTGCCGAGCTTGCGGCCGATCATGCGCTGGGCCATGAGGGCGTGGCGGTAGCGCCAGGCGGCCATGGTCTCGTCGATGTCCATGAGCCGGCTCAAGAGGCGGAAAGGAAGCTGCAAGACCGGCTCGTCGCGGTAGAGGTTGATGAAGAGCGCCGCCTGCAGGGACTTCCAGGAGAGACGCCAGGCCCCCTCCTTCACCAGCTCGCCGTGGCGCGCCTCGTCGTAGATCGCCTCGAAGCTGCGCCGCGCCGCCTCCAGGCCGGCGAGCCCGGATGCCTTTTCCGCCTCGCCGAGCTGGGGGTTGCCGCTGAGGATCGCCGTGTCCCGCTCCAGCATCTGCGTCACGACGGCGCGGTAGCTCTCCTGAAAGCGGTAGCCGCCGGCCTCGACGAAGGGCGTGCGCTCGAGCCAGGCCTCGATGCGGTCGCTCAGGCTGAGGCGTGCTTCGGCCGCCTGCAGGATCGCCCGGTCGGCCGCGCTGAGCCGCGCGTCGTAGGGCTTGGCCTCGAAGCCGATGCGGTCGGACCGCCGCAGGCCCAGCCCCACCTCGATGAGGCGGAACTGCAGCGACTGAAAGCCGGAGGACGGAAACAGCAGGTCGCGGAACTCGAGGAAGTCGAGCGGCGTCATGGTCTCCAGCACGTCGAGCTGGGCGATCAGCAGCTTGAGGATCTGCTCGATGCGCTCCAGCGCCGCGACGGCACGGCCGATGTCGCGGTCGTCCAGGTGCGCGGCGGCGAAGATGGCGTCGATGCGGCCCATCTCGTGCAGGATCTGCTTGAACCAGAGCTCGTAGGCCTGGTGCACGATGATGAACAGCAGCTCGTCGTGGGCGGGGCTGCCCTGCTTAACGCTCTCCGGCGCCTGGGCCGAGAGCAGCCGGTCGAGCTGCAGGTAGTCGGCGTAGTAAAGCGGTTGCTTGTCCTCGCTCACGACTCGGGTCCTCCGGCGGCGGCGACCCCGCCAGCGAACCCCAATTTGCCAAGCCGATCAAGGTATGCCGACGAAGCAGACCTGGGCGATGGGCGGCAGATGGGCGCTGAGCAGCCGCCAGCTGTCCCCGGCGTCGTCGCTGTGCCAGAGGGCGCCGGTGGTCGAGCCCATGACCAGCGACCTGCCGTCGTTGCTTGCCGCCAGGGCGTGGCGGTAGACCAGGTCGTAGGCGGCTCCCTGCGGCAGGCCCTTGGAGAGGGCTTCGAAGGTCCGGCCGCCGTCGCGGGTGCGGGTCACCACGAAGCGCCCGTCGACCGGCACGCGGCACGCGTCCTTGACCGCGGGCACGAACCAGGCCGTCTTCGGGTCCCTGGGGTGCGCCGCCACCGCGAAGCCGAAGGCCGAAGGTTTTACGTCCTTGATCTCGGTGAAGCTGCGCCCGCCGTCCTCGGAGCGGAACATGCCGCAGTGGTGCTGGCACCACACGGTGTCCGGCGCGTCGCGGCAGACCGCCAGGCGGTGCGGGTCCTGTATCGAGGGGTCGTCGCGCCGGTCCGGCGGCATGTAGTTGGCGGCGAGGCCCTTGCCGCCCAGGGACCAGGTCTCGCCGTCGTCCTCGCTGATCCAGACGCCGCCGCAGGAAATGCCGACGATGATCCGGTCCCGGTCGTCGACGATGATGGAATGGATGCCCGGGTCGTCGTAGCCGCCGCCGAACCAGTCGCGGCGCGAGGGCTGGTTCCACAGGCTCTCGACCAGTTCCCAGCTGTCGCCGCGGTCGTCGGAGCGGAACAGGCCGCCCGGCAGGGTGCCGGCCCAGAGGCGTTTCGGCTGCTTCGCGCTGCCGCCGGCCAGGGTCCAGATGAACTTCAGGCTGGGCGCGTCCTCCCCCGCGTCCGGCGGATAGGTCGGCAGCGGCAGTTCCTGCCATGTCTGGCCGCCGTCGTCGGAGCGGTGCAGCTTGGCCCCGAAGTGGCCCAGATTGAGCGCCGCGTAGAGCGCGCCGTCATGCTCGTTCTGCAGCAGCGCGGAGACCGGATCGCCGAGAAAGGCGATGGGCCGCGGCGCGCCCGCCGCGCCGGCGATCCCCACATCGAAGAGACCCTTGCGGGTCGCCACAAAGATATGCTCACCCATCGTGCCTACCCACCCGAGAGTGCCTGGAAGACGAAGACCTCGTCGTCCGGCCGCACGGCATCGCTCAAGGCCTTGCGGTCGGCGACCATCTGCGAATTCACGAAGACGTTGACATGGCGGCGCAGGCGGCCCTGGTCGTCCACGATATAGGAGCGCAGCCGCGGCTTTGCCTCGAACACCGCCGCCAGCACATCAGCGACGCGCGCGCCCTCGACATCCAACGAGGGTACGTCGAGATGGCGCTGCAGGTTGGCCGTGAAGGTGACCCGTGGCATGGCGCCGCTCCTCTGCCGCAAGCCTGCGCCCCGCCGCAGCGGATTTCAATTGCCAAGACACTGACAAAAAGTGGGTGCTGCGTCAGCAGGGTGCGCCCTTCGAGACGCACGCCCGGACAGTCGTCCGGTCGTGCTCCTCAGGATGAGGTAGACGTGAACTGGCACCAAAACCTTCTCATCCTGAGGAAGCCGCGCAGCGGCTGTGGCGAAGGATGAGGCGCGGTCGCACTCTAGTCAGCCCAGGCCCTCGGCGATGCGCAGCAGGTAGCTGCCGTAGTCGTTCTTGCTGAGCGGCTCGGCCAATCTGACCAGCTGATCCCTGTCGATCAGGCCCTTGCGGAACGCGATCTCCTCGACGCAGGCGATCTTCAGGCCCTGGCGGTGCTCGATGGTCTGCACGAACTGGGCGGCGTCGATCAGGCTGTCGTGGGTGCCGGTGTCGAGCCAGGCGTAGCCGCGACCCATGCGCACCACCTGCAGCTGGCCCGCCTCCAGGTAGCGGCGGTTGAGGTCCGTGATCTCGAGCTCGCCGCGGTCCGAGGGCTTCAGGTCGGCGGCGATGTCGCAGACCTGCTCGTCGTAGAAGTAGAGCCCGGTGACGGCGAAGCGCGACTTCGGCCTGCGCGGCTTTTCCTCCAGGCTGACCGCCTGGCCGGCGGCGTCGAACTCGACCACGCCGTAGCGCTCCGGGTCGGAAACCTGGTAGCCGAACACCGTGGCGCCCTGGCGGATCGCCGCGGCGCGCATGAGCAGCTCCTGCAGGCCCACGCCATAGAATATGTTGTCGCCGAGGATCAGGCAGCACTTGTCGCCGGCGATGAAGTCGCGGCCGATGAGGAAGGCCTGGGCCAGGCCCTCCGGCCTGGGCTGCTGCGCGAAGGAGAGGTTGAGGCCCCACTGGCTGCCGTCGCCCAAGAGGTGCTGGAACAGCGGCGCGTCGTGCGGCGTGGTGATGATCAGGATGTCGCGGATGCCGGACATCATCAGCACCGACAGCGGATAGTAGATCATCGGCTTGTCGTAGACCGGCAGCAGCTGCTTGCTGACCGCCAGGGTCACCGGATGCAGCCGCGTGCCTGCGCCGCCCGCCAGGATCAGTCCCTTCATGCTACTCCCAGACCCCCTTCTTCTACTTGCCGGCCAGCAGCAGCTCGATGAGCACCGCGCGCAGGCCCGCATGCCAGTCGATCGGCCCCTGCCCGAAGGTCGCCTGAAACAGGCTCGAGTCCAAGGTGGAATCCATCGGCCGCCGCGCCGCGGTCGGATAGTCCGCGGTGGCGATGGGACTGAGCCTCGGTCCTGCCTGGCCGGTCAGGGCTTCCTGCTCGATGAAGATCGCGTGGGCGAAGTCGTACCACGAGGTGCGCTCCGCGCCGGCGCAGTGATAGGTGCCGTAGATCGCCGGGCGGCGCTGCGCAGCGACCTGCAGGATCGCCTCGGCCAGCGCCGCCGCCGGTGTCGGACAGCCGAACTGGTCAGCCACGACGGAGAGCGCGTCGCGCTCGGCGCCGAGGCGCAGCATGGTCTTGACGAAGTTGCCACCGGCCGCACCGAAGACCCAGGAGGCGCGCAGGATGACGTGCGCATCCAGCGCCGCGCGCACCGCCCGCTCGCCCGCCAGCTTGCTGCGGCCGTAGGCGTTCAGCGGCTGGACCGGGTCGGCCTCGCGGTAGGGCGCGCCCTTCGTGCCGTCGAAGACGTAGTCGGTGGAGACGTGGATCAGCGCGGCGCCGGAGTCCTGGCAGGCCTCGGCCAGGTAGCCGGCCCCCTCGCCGTTGACCGCCAGCGCCGCACTCTCCTCGCTCTCGGCCCTGTCGACCGCGGTGTAGGCGGCGGCATTGATCACCGTGGCGTAGCCCTGGTCGATCGCCCGGTTGACGGCGGCGCGCCGGGTGATGTCGAGCTGTTTGCGGTTGAGCGCAGTCAGCGACAGACCCTGCGCCGCGGCCAGGCGACAGACTTCCCGGCCCAGCTGGCCGTCGGCCCCGACCAGCAGCAGCGGCCCCGCGGGGCGATCTCCTGCGGCTGGCATTCAGCCGGCCTTCTGGGCTTTCGAAAGTCCCAGGCGTTCGCCGCCGTAGCGCCGCTCCAGGATGCCCTGCCACCAGTCCTGGTGCGCGAGATACCACTCGACCGTCTTCCTGAGGCCGGTGGCGAAGGTCTCCTGCGGCGCCCAGTCGAGCTCGCGCTTGATCTTGGCGGCGTCGACGGCATAGCGCAGGTCGTGGCCCGGCCGGTCGGTGACGAAGGTGATGAGCTCGCGGCGCGACCCGCCTCCGTCGCCCGTCTTCGGGCGCGGGCGCAGCTCGTCGAGCAGGTCGCAGATCATGCAGACCACGTCCATGTTGCGCATCTCGCTGTCGCCGCCGACGTTGTAAGTCTCGCCGACGCGGCCCCTGGTCAGCACCGCGACCAGGGCGCGGGCGTGATCCTCGACATGCAGCCAGTCGCGCACGTTCTCGCCCTTGCCGTAGACCGGCAGGGGCTTGCCGGAGAGCGCATTGATGATCATCAGCGGAATCAGCTTCTCGGGAAACTGGTAGAGGCCGTAGTTGTTCGAGCAGTTGCTGGTCACCACCGGCAGGCCGTGGGTCTGGTGCCAGGCGCGCACGAAGTGGTCCGAGGCGGCCTTGCTCGCCGAATAGGGCGAGTTGGGACGATAGGGCGTCTCCTCGGTGAAGCAGCCCTCGGCACCCAGCGCGCCGAAGACCTCGTCGGTGGAGATGTGGTGGAAGCGGAAGAACTCCCGCGCCGCGCCCTCGAGCTCGCGCCAGTAGTCCGTCGCCGTCTCCAGCAGGCGCCAGGTGCCGACAACGTTGGTCTGGATGAAGTCGGCCGCATCGTCGATCGAGCGGTCTACATGGGACTCGGCCGCCAGGTGCATCACCGCATCGGGCCGGTGCTCGGCAAAGACGCCGCGCAGCGCCGGGCCGTCGCAGATGTCGATCCTGGCAAAGGCGTAGCGCGGGCTCTCCGCCGCCGCCTCCAGGGCCTCGGGCGTCGCGGCGTAGGTCAGCTTGTCGACGTTCACCACCGCCGTCTCGCCGTCGGCGATCAGATGGCGGATGACGGCCGAGCCGATGAATCCGGCACCTCCGGTGACCAGGATCTTCATGGGAGGCTTCCCTTCAGGTTGCCATTCTGCCTTGAAAAACCGTGCTAAAGCCCTTGTTCATATTGGAAAACCCTTGATAAATCCCTTAGCGCCGGCCAGCCCCGGTCGCGCTCGGAGAGGACGGCGCCGGCCGCCGAGGGCCAGTCGATGCCGAGTTCCGGATCGTTCCACAGCAGGCCCTGCTCGGCCTCCGGCGCGTAGAAGTCGCTGACCTTGTAGAGCACCTGCGTGTCCGGCTCCAGGGTGCAGAAGCCGTGCGCAAAGCCTTCGGGCACGAAGATCTGGTTCCAGGCCTCCGCCGAGATCACGGCCGAGACGTGCCGGCCGTAGGTCGGCGAGCCCCAGCGCAGGTCGACAGCGACGTCGAAGATGGCGCCGCTGACCACCCGCAGCAGCTTTGCCTGGGCGCGCGGCGGCACCTGGAAGTGCAGGCCGCGCAGGGTGCCGACCTCGGCGGAGAGCGAGTGGTTGTCCTGCACGAAGTCGATGTCGATCCCGGCCGCGGCGAAGGCCTGCTTGTTGTAGGTCTCGGAAAAGAAGCCGCGGTGGTCCCCGTGCTTGACCGGACAGAGGAGACGGACCTCGGGGATATCCAGACTGACGACTTCCATGAACGCGGTCTCTCGCAACGCCGACAACGCAAACCGATCGGGCGCGGCCACGGCGAAGCCGCGCCCCGAGTCCCTCAGGGGATCATACTGCAATTCAGTTGCGCTGGCTGGCCTGCTTCGAAGGTGCGTGCTGCAGGTCGAGCGGCGGGCGCAGGGCCGGCCGGCTGAGAGACATGATCTCGATGCCCTGCTTGGCGAGGTAGGCTTCGGCGGCGGCACGCGCCGTGGAGTGCGAGTCCTCGAAGCCTTCGGCATAGAACTCGCCCTGCAGCTTCCAGGTGACGCGCCAGCGGTAGCCGGGACGGCCACGCGGCCCGTTCGGCCCGGGGTTCCCCGGCCAGGGTTCGACGACGAGGTTATAGTTCTTGAGACCGTGCATCCCGACGCAGCCCGATTTTCGACAACGCCTGCAGGAGGAGCCGTGGCTCGCGATTTCGCGGAACCACTATAATCGATGTGCTGAAGCGGCGGGACGAAAAAATCGGGCTAGCCCGTGAGAATCGCTCGCGGCGGATGCCTGGGGGGCCGCTGACCGCCGTCGAGGGCCACTGAACCCTTTCCAAGGGCTGTCTGGCCCGCTACATGAAGAGTCAATCGAATCAGACTGCTGGTCTGCTGTGCAGGCCAGCCGCTCGGGGCCTTCGGCCTGCGCCCCCACACCCGGATCTCCATACGAAGGACTCTGCAAAGTGACGCGAAATCTCGATCTGCCCGGCCGCTCGGTCGCCCGCTCGCTGAACGGCATGGCGGCAACTTCCCACAGCCTGGCGACCCTGACGGCCGTCGACGTGCTGCGCGACGGCGGCAACGCCATGGACGCGGCGGTGGCGGCCTGCGCGGTGCAGTGCGTCGTCGAGCCGGAATCGACGGGTCTCGGCGGCGACTGCTTCGTGCTCTATGCCCCGCGCGGCGGCGCCGAGATCATCGCCTTCAACGGCTCCGGCCGGGCGCCCCAGGCCGCCACCGCCGCCTGGTACGCCGGACAGGGCATCGAGAAGATCGAGCGCTACACGCCCCATGCCGTGACCGTGCCCGGCGCCGTGGACGCCTGGTCGCAGCTGCTGCGCGACCACGGCAGCCGCAGCCTCGGCGACCTGCTGCAGCCGGCGATCCGCTTCGCCTACGACGGCTATGCCATCACCGAGCGGGTGTATCGCGACTGGAACAGTGAGATCGAGACCCTGTCGCACGACCCGGCGACCAGCGCCATCTTCCTCAACGACGGCGCGGCGCCGGCGCTGGGCTCGGTGCACCGCCAGCCGCTGCTCGGCGCGACCATGGAAAAGATTGCCTCCGAGGGCCGCGACGCCTTCTACAAGGGGCCCGTCGCCGAAGACCTGGTCAATCACCTGCGCGAGCTGGGCGGCCTGCACACGCTGGAGGACTTCGCGGCGGCCTGCGGCGAGTACGTCGATCCGATCAAGACCAGCTACAAGGGCTACGACATCCACGAGTGCCCGCCCAACGGCCAGGGCGTGATCGCCCTGCTGCTGCTCAACATGCTCTCCGGCTACGACCTGACGGCCATGCAGCCGATGAGCGCGGAAAGGCTGCACCTGGAGATCGAGACCACCCGCCTTGCCTACCAGGCCCGCGACGCGCACGTGGCCGACCCGGCCCAGGCGGAAGTGCCCGTCGAGCAGCTGCTGTCGCAGGACTTCGCCGCCGAGCTGCGCGCCCGGATCCGCCTCGACCGCGCCTCGGTGCAGGCGGCGCCGGCCCCGGTCGCGGTGCACGCCGACACGGTCTATATCACGGTGGTCGACAAGGACCGCAACGCGGTCAGCTTCATCAACTCGACCTTCAGCTCCTTCGGCAGCGGCATCACCGGCCCGAAGAGCGGCGTGGTACTGCAGAACCGCGGCGCCGCCTTCTCGGTCGACCCCGACCACCCGAACTGCATCGCGCCGGGCAAGCGCCCGATGCACACCATCATCCCGGGCATGGTGACCCGGGGCGAGCACACCGTCATGCCCTTCGGCGTGATGGGCGGCCACTACCAGGCCGCCGGGCATGCCCGCTTCCTGACCAACATCTACGACTTCAACCTCGACGTGCAGCAGGCCCAGGACCTGGCCCGCATCTTTCCGCAGCCGGACGAAGAGGAGGTCGAGGCCGAAAGCGGCGTGCCGCAAGACGTGCTCAGCCGGCTGGAGGACATGGGCCACAGCTTCAAGCCGCCCTCGAAGCCGATCGGCGGCAGCCAGGCGATCCTCATCGACTGGGAGGAAGGCACCCTGGCCGGCGGCTCCGACCCGCGCAAGGACGGCTGCGCGCTGGGCTACTGAGGAAGAAGGCAGCGACCCCATGACACTCGACCCCGCCCTGCGCGAAGCCTATGAGACCATCACCACGGCGACGATCACCACGATCCTGCTGAAGAAGGGGCTGCGCAACGTCGGCCTGCGCGGCCCCAAGCCGCTGCGCGCCTGGGAACGGCTGGTCGGCCCCGCCTTCACGCTGCGTTTCGTGCCGGCGCGCGAGGACCTTGCGACCCCGGCTTCCTGGGCCTCGCCGACCTCGACCCGCGCCGCCATCGAGGCCATGCCGGAAGGCGTCATCGCCGTGGTCGACGCCATGGGCACCCAAGACGCCGGCATCTTCGGCGACATCCTCTGCGCGCGCATGCACAAGCGCGGCGTCACCGCCCTGGTGACCGACGGGGTGGTGCGCGACGTCGACGGCGTCGAGGCCAGCGGCCTGCCGGTGTGGTGCAGCGGCGTGGCCGCGCCGCCCTCGGTCGCCGGGCTCACCTTCGTCGGCTGGCAGCAGCCGGTCGCCTGCGGCGGCGTCGCCGTCTTCCCCGACGACCTCATCGTCTGCGACCGCGACGGCGCCGTGCTGGTGCCCCAGGATCTCATCGGTGAAGTCGCGGAACAGGGTCTGGAGCAGGAGCGCCTGGAAGGCTGGATCATGCGCGAGGTGCAGCAGGGCGCCAAGCTGCCCGGCCTCTACCCGATCAACGACGAGAACCGGGCCCGCTACGAAGCGGACATCAAGAAAGGCGGCTGAGTTGAGTCACGTCGTCGTGCCTTGAAGCTGTTCGAATGCCAGAACTGCGGGCAGCTGCTCTACTTTGACAACACGCACTGCGAGCGCTGCGGCTGCCTGCTCGGCTTTATTGCTGAAAAGTCCATGCTTAGCGCCCTGAGCGCGACAGGCGAGAACACCTGGCATGCACTGGCTGCACCTGGCGATGTCTTTCGCTTCTGTGCCAACAGCGCCTATGACGCCTGCAACTGGCTGGTAGCGGCCGAAAGCGGGGATGCCTTCTGCCGGGCCTGCCGCCTCAATCGCACCATCCCCGACCTCGACGTGTCAGCGAACCTCATGCTTTGGCAGCGCCTCGAAGCGGCCAAGCACCGCCTCGTCTACGGTTTGCTGCGCCTTGGACTGCCGCTGATCAGCAAGCACGACGACCCCGAAAAGGGCCTCGCCTTCGACTTTCTCGCCGGTTCGGGACCAACGTTTCGGGAAGGCCCGCAGGTGATTACCGGGCATGCCCAAGGCCTCATCACCATCGATATCGCCGAGGCCGACGACGTCGAACGCGAACGCCACCGGCGCGACATGGCCGAATCCTACCGCACGCTGCTCGGACATTTTCGCCACGAGATCGGCCACCATTACTGGGAGCGGCTGGTGCGCGGCGGGGTGTGGCAGGAGGCATTTCGGGAAACTTTCGGCGACGAGCGCGCCGACTATGCCGCCTCCCTGGCGGAGCACTACTCCGAAGGGCCGCCGGCCGACTGGCGGCAGGACTTCGTCAGCGGCTATGCCAGTGCGCATCCCTGGGAGGATTTCGCCGAGACCTGGGCTCACTACATGCACATCGTCGATACCCTGGAAACGGCGGCAGCCTTCGGATTGACGATCCACGCCGGAATCGCCGCCGAGGCGCCGCTGGAGATGGAGATCGCCTTCGATCCCTATCGTCACACAGAATTCGACGCGCTGATGGCGGCCTGGATGCCACTCACGTCAGCGGTCAACAGCCTCAACCACAGCATGGGCCAGCCGGACCTCTATCCCTTCGTCCTCGCACCGAGGGTCATGGGCAAGCTGCGCTTCGTCCACGGCCTCGTTCACGGCGCCGATATGTAGGCCTGCGGCCCGACTGCGGAACGCAGCTGTGCAGAAAAGCCGTTAGGCCCGTTGCTCAGTCGAAACCCTTCTGGAAGTCGGTGCCGGACGGCCCGCGCTCGGCAGCTTCGTCGCCGGCGGCTCGCAGCGCCACCACCCGTGGTCTGCTAGCGTTTCCCGGAAGCCGAAGCGCGCACCGGGATGCCGCTGCGCCAGGCACTCGAGGACTTGCAGCGGGCGCAGATCCGCTCGCCGGCCCATTCACTTTGGAAGCTGTTCTGGCACCGGAGGCAGAGGCGCAGCTTGGGAGACCCGCGATGCAGCTCGTCTTCGACATCGCCGCGGTTGCGGGCGTCTGTTTTTGGGAGTCCGGTCATGAAGGGTCCTTCGTGCTGTCGCTCAACCTGCCGAGGTCCTCGAGGGTAAAAGCAACGAGCCTCTTCCGGCGCGGATCCTGAGCTTGTGGCGTAGCAGCGAAGAGCTGGATCACGTACTGCGCCTTCACTGCGGCTTCCGGCCAGGTTTGCGCCGGCGCTGCCAAGAGCTTTTCGAGCTGCTCCTGGCGATCGCGCAGCGCATCCAGGTCGGCCTGGAAGTCATGAAGTTGCTGCCGGCGCATGTCGGCGGCTTTCAAGCCGCCCATGCCGCGGTGAGCATCAAGGTCTACGGGATCGTCAGTCATGGCGCGCGCGCCCCTTCTTCATGCAGGCTACGTGGAGGGTGCCCACAGCCGTCACGGCAGGATGCACTTGCCGTCACGGTTCTGGTACGGGCGGTCGCACTCCCAGTCGTTTCCGGAATAGTCCAGATGGGCGTTCTGCGGTATCTCCACCGCGATGCAATCCCCGCCGACGGCCCGGTAGCCGCGCTCGCACTTCCAGCCCGAACCGTGTTTCGATTCCGTGAGAAAACCGTTGCGGGGAACGACGATCGCGACACAGGTGCCATCGGCCTCCCGAAAGCCCCTGCGACAGTCCCAGCGCAGACCGGAAGCGTCCAGATAGGCGTTCTCGGGCACCTCCACGGCGATACAGGATTCTCTGACCTCTTGATAGCCGTGTCGACATTCCCAGCCGCGCCCGAAAGATGTCTTGATCGCGACGGCATTTGCGGGGACCTGGATCGCTTCGCAGCCACCGTCGACCAGCCGGTAGCTGCGGTCGCAGTCCCAGCCGGTGCCGTAGGTCTTCTCGGTGGCGTTTGCAGGAACAGCCGCGCGGTCTGTCTGGCTCCGTGCGGATTCGCCCGTAACAGCCAGAAGGACAAGCAGCGAGAGGGCGAACGGCAGGCCTGCAACGGTGCGACGCATGATGCGCAGGGTCAGGCCCTTGAGGTAGATCCGGTGCATGTTGACTGGGTGGCTCCCCGTTAAATGCCAGGCCGGTTTCGTGCGCAGCCCGAACTTCTCCATCGCGGTTGACCGCCGCCTTCGCGGGCCGCTGAAGACCATGCGCTGCAAGCGATACAGACAATTACATGGGGTTGTATAAAGTATTTTTCAATGAGAAGCGGCATTTTTTATTTACGAAATTACGAGCTCTGAAATTCTGTTTTTTAATGTCATCTGCGGTATATTTTAGTCTGCCCAATAGAAAAGAAATGTTTTTTGGAATTGAACACAGGAACAATTCTTGGCCACCGCCTTGAAACGGTCATCGGCCGGCCAAGACGCCATTCTCCTGGATTGAGGATCATCGAAATGTGGAAAACTCCAAAATCACGCGCCGAGCAGCAATTCGCCGCGGCTCAGAAGAAGGACCAGGCGCTCATCAGTCAGAAGGAGAAGACGCAGCGCGAGCGGGATGTGCGTATGGCACGACTGCGCGAACTGCGTCTTGCCAAGGAAGCGGCGGATAAGGCCGCAGCCGAGGAGAACGAGCCGCCACAGCAGGGCGCGCCGACCGCGGCCGTCGAAGCGCCGGCACCCGCAGGGGAAGCCAAGGAAGTTCCGGGACGCTTGGCCCGATCTCACACGCATCGGTCTTGACCCAGGACGCGTCTGCGCAGCGTTGACCTGCGCGGCCCAAATCGTGGCCCCAATCATCGCACAGCGCTTGGCCCGCCTCGCCGCTGCCCAGAACCTGGTCGCGGAAGTCGCGGAACGGGGCCTGGAGCAACGGCGCCTGGAAGGCTTGTTCATGCGCGAGGTCCGGCAGGGCGCCAAGCTGCCCGTCCCCTGATCGATCAAAGACGCGAAGCGGGCGCGCTAGGAAGCGGGCGTGAAGAAAGCCTGAGGAGAGGCGACAGCCGTCGTCCCTGGATCGCATTCAGAACCGGGCGTTCCGCGACCTAAACGGGCAGTTTCTCACGCCACTGACGAGGAAGAAGCCGGAGCTACCAACCGTTCCGGCGGCAGCGCAATCACAACCTTCGTGCCTTTCCCGG
>JBFGUI010000046.1:0-19308 GCA_041565695.1 Kiloniellaceae bacterium | reverse complement strand
TCGCCGCCGTTGTTGCCGGGCCCGCAGAGCACCAGCACCGGACCCGACGCCCGCCGGTCCATGACCGCCGCGGCGACCGCCCGCCCTGCCGCCGCCATGAGCACCGGCCCGGGCACGCCGCCGGCCATGGCGAGGCTGTCGGCACGGTACATCTCAGCCGTGGTGAGGACCGCCAGATCGGCCGCCGCGCCCGACAGGCCGGTCATTCGCGCCCCGCCGCCTGGCGCAGGGCGGCCACGCCCGCCAGGGCGCCCTCCCGCAGGAACACCAGGTCGATGTCGGCCAGCACCAAATCGTAGCCGGCGGCGTAGAGGGCCTGGGGCGCGCGCTCCGGCGTCGGGATCGCGCCCAGCAGGCAGCCGGCGGCCTTGGCCACCCGCTCCACCCCGTCGATCGCCGCGCGTACGTCCGGATGGTCCGGCTCGCCCATGTGGCCGAGGCTGGCGGAGAGGTCGAAGGGCCCGAGGAAGATCATGTCGACCCCGTCGACGGCGGCGATGTCCCGGGCGGCCTCCACCGCGGACCGGGTCTCGATCTGGCAGATCACCAGCAGGTCCTCACCGATGTCGCGCACGTAGCCGCGCCAGTCCAGGCCATAGCCGGCGGCACGTACGATGGGCGCGGCCATGCCGCGGAGGCCGCGCGGCGGATAGTGGCAGGCGGCGACCGCCGCCGCCGCCTCCACCGCCGAGTTCACCGCCGGCACCATGACGCCCTGCGCCCCGGCATCCAGCACCCGCTTGATCCAGGCCGGGTCGTTGGCCGGCACGCGCACCAGAGGCGTACAGCCGCTGCCGGCCATGGCCCGCATGACCGCGACCACGTCGCTCAGGTCGCCGGCGCCGTGTTCCAGGTCGATCATGGCGCAGTCGTAGCCGGCAGCGGCCATGATCTCCGCCGCCGCGGGGCTGTAGAGCTCCGACCAGAAGCCGTTGGCGGCAAGCCCCGCGCGCATCTTCGCTTTCAATGACTGGCTCAAAGCCGCCTATCCTCCCGGTCAGCTGAACGGCGACAGCGGTCCGGCTGCCGCCGGGTCCCGTCGAGCCGCAGCTTAGCGCCAAGCGACCGGCGCGCGATAGGCCCGCGATCCTAGTCGCCTGCCGGGAAAAGGAGGCCGCGCAAGCTGACCTGCCATACCGGGTTTTTCTTCACGCCGCAGCGACTCCGCGGATCCCCTGCCCGCGCGGCCGGCCGCCGGCAAGCAAAAGCCGGCGCGCGGCAACAACAATGGGAAAAGCTTCGCCGGCCACAAGCATGCCACAGGCCGGATTTCCCGATTCGCTATTTGACGGAGGCCAAGTAACAGGAACTGACGCCAGTATTTTTCTTGTATAGTATTTTCATTTTTCCTGGATCCGGCGATTTGTCTATTGAGCGCAAATAACGTGTTTCACGTGAAACGCCGCGGATCAGACTTGGTCGGCGGTATACTAAGTGCTTTATTTTGCTTTTTCTTAATGACCGGTTAACGGGCAGCGGCGGCCCGCTCAGTGCGGCTCGACGGCCCGCTCAGTTCGGCTCGACGTGATGGTAGGAGTGAAAGGTCTCCAGCCGCTTCATCACCGCATCGAGGCGGCCCTGGGCCGCCGCGACATCCCGGGCGATCAGCCGCACTTCCTGGAGCAGTAGGTTGACCTCGTCGTCCATGCCCTCACTGGGCCCTTCGCCGAAGCCGGTCAGCAGCCAGGTGGGCGTGACGCCGAGCGTGCCGGCGATCAGGGTCAGCTTGTTCGAACGCGGCTCGGCGCGGTCGTTTTCCCAGCCTTGCCAGGTGATCGTCTTGACCCCCAGGCGGCGGGCCGCCTGGGCGACGCTGAGGCCGGCCGCCTCGCGGGCGCGGGCAATGCGGCCGCCGATGGTGTCGGACTGATCCGGGCTGTCGTTCTCGAAGTGCTCTTCAATAATGGCTCTGTCCTCCGCTCGGCGCCGGAACGGCGAAGACCGCCGGCCCGTCTGAATGCCGTCGCGTCGACCATGACGAGCATCATGGATCGCGCAGCGACGGTCGATTTGGGTGTGGCCGCACCATAGGTTTGTGCCCGGCGATGTCAACCGCGCGCCCGGCGGCGGCGCGAAATTCCACATAAGCGTCACAGCTGAGCCGTCCCGGCGCGGCCGCCCCGTAGGTTGTGCTGTGGCGATGAGGACTTCCGGGAAGCTTGGGGTGGCTGATGGGATTTGAACCCACGACCTCCTGGACCACAACCAGGCGCTCTAACCAACTGAGCTACAGCCACCACGGGGAAAGCCAGGCGAGCTCTGCTTTCGCGGCGCACCGGATGGGCGTGTTTAGACCTCGGACCGGCAGCCGTCAAGAGCGCGCTGCGGCCGGTCGGCGCCAGCCTGTGCGCGGCTTGCGGGCGCCGCCCCCTGTGCCCTAGTCTGCAGCCGAATTTCCGACGACAGGAATGCCAGGAGGGGCGCAAATGCTGAAAACCGCGGCGGCGCTCGCGCGGCTGGGCACGGAGAGCGCCTTCGAGGTGCTGGCCCGCGCCAAGCAGCTCGAGGCGCAGGGCAAGAGCATCATCAATCTCGGCATCGGCCAGCCGGATTTCCAGACCCCGGATCACGTGGTCGAGGCCGCGGTCAAGGCGCTGCGCGACGGCCACCACGGCTACACCCCGGCCAACGGCATCCTGGAGCTGCGCGAAGCCGTGGCCGAGGACCTGGAGCTGCGCCACCGCGTCCGGGTCAGTCCCGACAGCGTCGTCGTGGTGCCCGGCGGCAAGGTGACCATGTTCTTCGCCGTTCTCATGTTCGGCGAGCCCGGCGCCGAGATCCTCTATCCCAATCCCGGCTTTCCGATCTACGAGTCGGTGATCCGGTTCTCCGGCGCCAAGGCGGTGCCGATCCCTCTGCGCGAGGACAACGGCTTCGCCTTTTCCGCCGAGGAGGTGCTGAGCCTGATCACGCCGCAGACCCGGCTCATCATTCTCAACAGCCCGGCCAATCCGACCGGCGGCGTGACGCCGCGCGAGGAGGTCGAGCGCCTGGTCTCTGGCCTCGAGGCGCACCCCGAGGTCGCCATCCTGTCCGACGAGATCTACAGCCAGATGCTCTACGACGGGCGCGAGCACGTCAGCCTGCTGCAGTACCCGCAGCTGCGCGACCGCGTCATCATGCTCGACGGCTGGAGCAAGACCTACGCCATGACCGGCTGGCGCCTCGGCTTCGCGGTCTGGCCCAAGGCCCTGGTGGCGCACGCCACGCGGCTGGCCATCAACTGCCACTCCTGCGTCAACGCCGCCGCCCAGTATGCCGGCATCGCCGCGCTGCGCGGCCCGCAGGACGCCGTGGCGGAGATGATGGCCGCCTTCGACATGCGCCGGCGCACCATCCACCGCGCCCTCAACGACATCCCCGGGATCTCCTGCGTCGAGCCGGCCGGCGCCTTCTACGCCTTCCCCAACGTCTCCGGCACCGGCATTCCCGCCAAGACTCTGGAGGTCGAGCTGCTGGAGCAGGCCGGGGTGGCGACCATCGCCGGCACCTCCTTCGGCAGCTACGGCGAGGGCTACCTGCGGCTGTCCTACGCCAATTCCCAGGACAACATAAAAGCCGCCCTGGGGCGCATGGCCGAGCACCTCGCCGGCCGCGTGGCCCGCTCCGCCTGATTAGTTCGTATGCAAATTGCCCAAGTCTTGTGCAAACCAGGATGCAATGGCCCGGCAGCGGCAAGCCTCTTTCCGCGGAAACCCCCGGAATCCGGGCGCTGCGGCGACTTGGCACGGCACATGCTTACGCGGAGGTGGAGAGCGCTTTGCCGGCGCGCGGGACCAGCAGCGAGACCTGGCCGGGCCGACGGCGGCTTTCGAGTAGCAGATACCCAGTTACGAACACGGGGCCCGAACACGCAATGAAGAAGATCGAAGCGATCATCAAGCCGTTCAAGCTCGATGAGGTGAAGGAAGCGCTGCACGAAGTCGGTATCAAGGGCATCACGGTGACCGAGGCCAAGGGCTTCGGGCGCCAGAAGGGCCACACTGAGCTCTATCGCGGCGCCGAATATGTTGTCGATTTCCTGCCGAAGGTTAAGGTCGAGGTGGTCCTGGAGGACGATCTGGTCGAGCGCGCCGTCGAAGCCATTCAACAGGCCGCCCACACCGGGCGCATCGGCGACGGCAAGATCTTCGTCAGCGCCATCGAAGAGTCCATCCGCATTCGCACCGGCGAGCGCGGCGCGGCGGCTGTCTAGCGCACGACCGCCGGGCGCAATCCAGGGCAAGGCAGAGCCGGCCGAGAGCACACGTCAATCACGGTTTCAGAAAAAACGGAAAGAGCATCCATGTCTGACGCACAAACCATCCTCGAGATGATCAAAGAGAAGAACATCGTCTACGTCGACTACCGCTTCACGGACCCCCGCGGCAAGTGGCAGCACCTCGCCATGCACGTCGACGCCATCGACGAAGACGCCCTGGTGGAAGGCATCATGTTCGACGGTTCGTCGATCGCCGGCTGGAAGGCGATCAACGAGTCCGACATGATCCTGCGTCCGGACCTCAGCAGCGCTGTGATGGACCCCTTCTGCAACCTTCCGCAGCTGATCGTGTTCTGCAACATCGTCGAGCCGTCGACCGGCCAGTTCTACAACCGCGACCCGCGCTCGACCGCGGTCCTGGCGGTGGAGCACCTGAAGTCGACCGGCATCGGTGACTCCTCCTTCTGGGGCCCGGAAGCCGAGTTCTTCGTGTTCGACGACGTGCGCTACGAAATCAGCTCGCACCAGACCTTCTACTTCCTCGACTCCGAGGAAGGCCCCTACAACGCCGGCGCCATCTTCGAGCAGGGCAACCTGGGCCACCGCCCCGGCATCAAGGGCGGCTACTTCCCGGTGCCGCCGGTCGACTCGGCCATGGACCTGCGCGGCGAGATGCTGAAGGTGATGGGCGAGATGGGCCTTTCGGTCGAGAAGCATCACCACGAGGTGGCGCCCTCGCAGCACGAGCTGGGCATCAAGTTCGCGCCGCTGGTGCAGGCCGCCGACGGCATGCAGATCTACAAGTACGTGGTCCAGCAGGTCGCCCACCAGTACGGCAAGACCGCGACCTTCATGCCGAAGCCGGTCTCGGGCGACAACGGCTCGGGCATGCACACCCACCAGTCGATCTGGAAGGAAGGCAAGCCGCTTTTCGCCGGTGACGGCTATGCCGGCCTGTCGGAGACCTGCCTCCACTACATCGGCGGCATCATCAAGCACGCCAAGGCGCTGAACGCCTTCACCAACCCCTCGACCAACAGCTACAAGCGCCTGATCCCGGGCTTCGAGGCGCCGGTGCTGCTCGCCTACTCGGCGCGCAACCGCTCGGCCTCCTGCCGCATCCCCTACGGCGAGAGCCCCAAGGCCAAGCGTGTCGAGGTGCGCTTCCCGGATCCGACCGCCAACCCCTACCTCGCTTTCTCGGCGATGCTCATGGCCGGCCTGGACGGCATCAAGAACAAGATCCATCCGGGCGACCCGATGGACAAGGACCTCTACGACCTGCCGCCGGAGGAGCTGGCCGGCGTGCCGACGGTCTGCGGCTCGCTGCGCGAGGCCATGGAGGCCCTCGAGGCCGACCACGAGTTCCTGCTGGCCGGCGACGTCTTCACCCAGGACCAGATCGACGGCTACATGGATCTGAAGTGGGAGGAGATCTACGAGTTCGAGCACGCGCCGCACCCGGTCGAGTTCAAGATGTACTACTCGTCCTGATGCGCCTCGGGGGCGACACCGCCGCCCCGCCATGCCATCGACAGGGCCCCGCCGGCAGAACGCGGGGGGGGCATTTTCGCTTCTTTGGCCGGATGAAACGGCAGCGACTCGCGCCAAGGCCGGATTGATTAACGGCAAGTAAAAAGAAAGTCGAAATCACAGAACAGCTTCATTTCCACCACACGTTTGCCGCGCAGGGATCACGCAGCCGACACAAGAACGAATCGACGCTCCTGGCTAGGCTCGCGCAGGGCAATCAGCGGAGAGGCTCGGCCTCTCCCGCAGACGGCAACGATTCTTCAAGATAGATTGATAAGAAATGAAGTATTGGCCTAACCTATCGCGCGAAAACTAATTTTCTATTAACACAGCTTAAATATCACGCCTTTCTCTTTTTCATAACATACAAACATCTCAAATAATTCACGCCGCGACAACAAGTAACGAGCTACTCCTCTGGCCAGGAAATCGCCACTTCTGGAGTAGCTTGTGCTGTCACGACGACACCTTCTACAGGGGCTGGGCGGCCTTGCCGTCAGCATCGCCACCCCGGCCCCCGTACAAGCGGCCATGACCGGCCTGCAAGGACCCCTGCCCCGGTCCACCCGGATGTCCGCCGGCCCGCTGATCCCGGCGCCCTCGGCGTGGTTTTCCCTGCTGCAGAAACACCCCGAGCTCGACCCCGCCCCGGCCCGCTTCGAGCCGGTGAACCTCTCGGCCGGCCGTGCCGCCCGGCTGATCAAGATCAACAAGGAGATCAACGCCCGCATCAAGTTCCGCGACGACCAGGGCGCCGACGTCTGGGAGGTCGGCGACCGCGAGGGCGACTGCGAGGACTACGCGATCCGCAAGCTGCAGACGCTGGTGCGCGACCACGGGTTCCCGCGCGGCGCGCTGACCCTGGCGGCCTGCCGGCTCGACTACGGGCGCGGCCACGCCGTGCTGCTGGTACACAGCGACAGGGGCGTCTACGTGCTCGACAACCTGACCTACCGGGTTATGCCGTGGCGCCAGCTGCCCTACCGCTGGGTCGCCCGCGAGGAACCGGGCGCGCCCTTCCGCCTGTGGCGCGCGCTCTACACGCCCAAGGCCTAGGTATTCAGTTGGCCAGCTTGACCCGGAACACCTCGCCGCCGTCGCCGTGCACGGAATCATGGGCGCGGATGATCACTTCCGTCACCTCCGGTGGGATGACCACGCCGCCGAGTGCGCGGGTGAAGGGTTGCTCCGCCTCGTGCGGGTGCAGCAGCACCCGCTTGCCCAGCACGCGCCCTTCCGGCGTCTCCACCTGCCAGCGGTCGGCGTAGTGCTCCCAGCCGGTGTCGGCGTGGCGCACCGTGACGCGGAAGCGCCAGGTCCCGTCGCTCTCCCGCGCCGCCTCGGCGCCGACCACGTCGGCCTCGCCGGCCAGCGCGCCGGCGGCGGGGAGGAACAGGGCGAGGCAGGCGGCGGGCAGGACTTTCATGCGTTGGACTCCTTTTCCCGGGAAAACGCGGCGTTGCCCTCGGCCGGTACCGGGCGCGGCTTGCCGGCCTCGTCGATGGCCACGAAGGTGAAGCAGCCTTCGGTCACCTTGACCCGCTCGCCCTGGCGCCCGCGCAGGGCCCAGGCCTCGATGTGGATGGCGATGGAGCTGCGCCCGATGCGGGTGATGTCGGCATAGACGCAGAGCACGTCGCCGACGTAGACCGGCCGGTGGAAGGTCATGGCGTCGACCGCCACCGTGGCGACGCGGCCGGCGGCACGCTGGCCGGCGGTGATGCCGCCGGCGATGTCCATCTGCGCCAGCACCCAGCCGCCGAAGATGTCGCCGCTGGGGTTGGCGTCGCCCGGCATCGCCAGGGTGCGGGTCGCCAGTTCGCCCCGCGGTTGCTCAAGGGGCGGTTGATCGCCGGGTTGCTGCGTGCTGTCACTCGCCATAACGGGGCTCGCGGATCATGGACAGAAGACCTCTCGCTCGCTAGATATCGGGCCTCTAAATAGCTACCCTACTTCATCGGCGATTCGCTTGTCCCGAGTCGCCGGATCGCGGAATCGGCCTCCTGCATCACGATTTCGTTCACCGACAGTCCCTTCACACTACAGGCCAAGATGGCGGACCTCTTCCAAGCAGCTTCCGGGAAAACCAAGGGCAAGGCGCCCACAGGCAGGCAGTCGGGCTACTCGGCCAAGGACATCGAGGTCCTCGAAGGCCTCGAGCCGGTGCGCCGCCGCCCCGGCATGTACATCGGCGGCACCGACGAGCGCGCCATGCACCACCTGGTGGCCGAGGTGCTGGACAACGCCATGGACGAGGCCGTGGCCGGGCATGCCAGCCGCATCGAGCTGGAATTGCTGCCGGACAACGTGGTCATCGTGACCGACAACGGGCGCGGCATCCCGGTCGACCCGCACCCCAAGTTCAAGACCAAGTCGGCGCTGGAGGTGATCCTCACCACCCTGCACTCCGGCGCCAAGTTCTCGCAGAAGGCCTATGCCACCTCCGGCGGCCTGCACGGCGTCGGCGTCTCGGTGGTCAATGCGCTGTCCGACGAGATGACCGTCGAGGTGGCGCGCGACCAGAAGCTCTACGAGCAGAGCTACGCCAAGGGCAAACCGAAGACCAAGCTGAGCAAGGGCAAGCCGGTGAAGAACCGGCGCGGCACCACGCTCCGCTTTCACCCCGATCCGGCGATCTTCGAGAAGGACGCGCAGTTCCGGCCGGCGCAGCTCTACCGCATGGCCCGCTCCAAGGCCTATCTCTACCGCGGCGTCGAGATCCGCTGGTCCTGCGCCAAGGGCCTCATCGCCAAGGGCGACCCGACGCCGGAGAAGGACAACCTGCACTTCCCCAACGGGCTGGAGGATTTCCTCGCCGCGACCCTAGAGAAGCGCAAGACCCTGACGCCGGACCCCTTCGTCGGCGAGGCCAGGTTCGCCGACGAGCAGGGCAGCCTCGAGTGGGCGATCTCCTGGCCGACCGACGAAAACGGCTTTCTCAACTCCTACTGCAACACCGTGCCGACGCCCGAGGGCGGCAGCCACGAGGCGGGCCTGCGCTCGGGCATGCTGAAGTCGATCAAGGCCTACGCCGATCTGGTCGGCAACAAGAAGGCCGGCAACGTCAATGCCGATGACATCATGGGCGGCGCCTGCGCCATGCTGTCGCTGTTCATCCGCGACCCGCAGTTCCAGGGCCAGACCAAGGAAAAGCTGGCCACTGGGGCGGCGACGCGGCTGGTCGAGACCACCATCAAGGATCACTTCGACCACTGGCTCTCCGGCCATCCCGACCGCGCGCGCATGCTGCTGGAGCGCATCGTCGAGCGCTCCGAGGAGCGCCGCCGCCGGCGCGAGGAGAAGGAGCAGAACCGCAAGACCGCGACCCGCAAGCTGCGCCTGCCGGGCAAGCTGTCGGACTGCAGCCGCAACCGCTCGGAGGGCACGGAGATCTTCCTGGTGGAGGGCGATTCCGCCGGCGGCTCGGCCAAGCAGGCGCGCTCGCGCGAGACCCAGGCGGTGCTCCCGCTGCGCGGCAAGATCCTCAACGTCGCCTCCGCTTCGCAGGACAAGCTGAAAGGCAACCAGGAGATCGCCGACATCACCCTGGCGCTGGGCTGCGGCACGCGCGGCAGCTTCGACCTCGACAAGCTGCGCTACGAGCGCATCATCATCATGACCGACGCCGACGTCGACGGCGCCCACATCGCCTCGCTGCTGATCACCTTCTTCTACAAGGAAATGCCGGGCCTGATCGAAAGCGGCCGGCTGTTCCTGGCGCAGCCGCCGCTCTACCGCCTGACCCAGGGCGGCGAGAGCGTCTATGCCATGGACGACAAGGAGAAGGACCAGCTCACCAAGTCGCATTTCAAGGGCCGCGGCAAGATCGAGGTCAGCCGCTTCAAGGGCCTGGGCGAGATGCCGGCCCGGCAGCTCAAGGAAACCACCATGGACCCGGCCCGGCGCACGCTGCTGCGCGTCACCATCGTCGGCGAAGAGGACAAGAACCCCGCCGCCGAGGAGAAGAAGGCCGCCGACATCATCGAGCGCCTGATGGGCCGCAAGCCCGAGCTGCGCTTCGCCTTCATCCAGGAAAACGCCCGCTTCGTGGCAGAGCTGGACGTTTAGGGCGCCACCAACTCAGATCGTCATCCTCGGGCTTGACCCGAGGGTCCATTACTCCGGCGGCTCCACCAGGTCCGACTGAGACATGGATTACCGGGACAAGCCCGGTAATGACAGGTCGGGATGGGGCGAGGACAGCGCGTTGCCTTCGACCGTCTCTCGAAAGCGCCGGCCCGATGTGCTAGAGGTCGGGCCATGCAATGTGATCGCGCCGGAAAATGACCAAAGCCTTCGCCCCCATTACCGCGCTGCTGCTGAGCGTTGCCCTGCTGCTGATGGGCAACGGCCTGCAGGGCACCCTGCTGCCGGTGCGGGCCAACATCGAGGCCTTCAGCTCGATCGACATCGGCATCCTCGGCTCGGCCTACTTTCTGGGCTTCCTCAGCGGCTGCCTCTACGGCCCGCGGCTGATCCGCCGCGCCGGGCACATCCGCACCTTCGCCGCGCTGGTGGCCATCGCCTCCTGCGTGGTGCTGCTGCACTCCCTGTTTCTCTCGCCGGCGCTGTGGTGGGGGCTGCGCGCGCTGACCGGCTTCTGCTTTGCCGTGCTCTACATGGTGATCGAGTCCTGGCTGAACGAGAAGTCGACCAACGAGACCCGCGGCTTCGTTTTCTCGCTCTACACCATGATCAATCTGACGGTCATCACCATCGGCCAGCTCATGCTGGTGCTCGACCGGCCGGAGGACTTCCAGCTGTTCATCCTGGCCTCGATCCTGGTGTCGCTGGCCGCCGTGCCGGTGGCCATGACCAAGGCCGAGGCGCCGGCCGCGCCGCAGTCGGTGAGGATCCGCGTGTTTCACCTCTACAAGCTGTCGCCGGTCGGGGTCATCGGCTGCCTGGTGGTGGGCCTGGCCAACGGTTCCTTCTGGGCGCTGGGGCCGGTCTTCGCCCAGAACAAGGGGGCCGATACCTGGGGCGTCGCCGTGTTCATGAGCACAGCGGTGATCGCCGGCGCCCTCGGCCAGTGGCCGCTGGGGCGGCTCTCCGACAAGATGGATCGGCGCCGGGTGATCATCGCCGCGGCCTGCGGCTCGGCCCTCGCCGGCCTGGCCTTCGTGTTCTGGGCGCCGCCGGGCGTGCCGCAGCTGCTCGCCCTGGTGTTCGGCTTCGGGCTCTTCGCCTTTCCGATCTACGGGCTCTGCGTAGCTCACATGAACGACTTCGTCGCGCCCGACGGCTATGTCGAGGCGGCCAGCGGGCTGCTGCTGGTCTTTGCCATCGGCGCGGTGATCGGGCCGCTGGTCACCTCGACCCTGACCCGCTTCTTCGGCCCCGATGCCCTCTTCGCCGTGACCGCGGCCACCCAGCTCTGCCTCGCCGCCTTCGCGCTGCACCGCATGCGCCGGCGCAAGACCGCACCGCTCGAAGAGCACGTCACCTTCGGCGAAGCCCTCAACCTGGCGCAGACCGTCTCCACCGTCGACGTGCTGCCCGGCGAGCACGGCCCGGCGGCCCAGCAGCCGGCCGCAAAAAGCGAAGCCGCCAAGTAGCCGCGGGCACCCGCGCTCAGGCCTCGGCGGTGAGCCAGGCGCGCAGCGCCGCGGTCGCCTCCGCCGGGCGCTCGAGCGTCGGCAGATGGCCGCAGTCCTCGATCACCACGAGGCGCGCGTCGGCGATGCCGGCGGCCATGAACTTGTGATCCTCGAGCGGCGTCAGCGCGTCCTCGCGGCCGCAGAGCACCAGGGTCGGCACATGGATGGTGACCAGCGTCGCCGTCTGGTCGCGCCGGCCCATGATGGCCTGCTGCTGGCGGATGAAGGCGTCCTTGCCGACGTGCTCGGCCATCGCCCGGACGGTGTCGGTAAGCGCCCTGTCCGCGAGCCGCGATTGGTGCAGGAAGAGCGGCAGCAGGCGCGGCGTCACGCCCTTGAACTGGCCTTTCCGGGCCAGCTCGATGAGGCCGCGGCGGCGCGCCAGCGTTTCCGCGTCGTCGGGCTGCGGACGGGTGTCGAGCAGCGCCAGGCGGGTGACCCGCTCGGGCGCTCTGCGCATGATCTCCAGCGCCACGTAGCCGCCCATGGAGAGCCCGGCCAGGGCGAAGCGCGGCGGCATGGCGGCCAGCACGCTCTCGGCCATGGCGGCGATGGAGTCCTGGCTGGTGAAGTCGGCGACCCAGGGATCGGCGAGGTCGGCGAGGCCCTCGACCTGCGGCTGCCACAGGGCGGCGTCGCACAGCAGGCCGGGCAGCAGGGCAAGCGGGGTCTTGTCGGTCATCGGCGGCGGGGTTCGCTCGGGCGGAGAGGGACTCGCAAAGGCGGCGCATTGTGAGCCAAAGGCTTCAGCCGGACAACGCCTCGTCCAGCCCGCGCCGCAGGGCGGCGCCGTCGAGCAGCGCGGCCCCGGCCCGCGCCATGCGCGCCAGGGCGACGCGCCGGTTGAGGTCGACCCGCGAGGCCACCGCATCGGCGATCACCGTGACCGCCGTGCCCTGCCCCAGCAGCGCCAGCACGCTCTGCAGCACGCAGACGTGGGCCTCCATGCCGACGACGTAGCAGCGCGTCAGGCCGCGCGCCGCCAGGGCGGCGCGGAAGGCCGGCTCGCGCGGCGCGGCGAAGTGGATCTTCTCGACGATCTCCGCCGGGTCCAGGCGCTCGCGCAGCTCGGGCACCGTAAGTCCGAGGCCCTGCGAATACTGTTCGGTGGCAAGTATCGGCAGCCCGGCGCGGCGCGCGGCCGCCAGAAGCCCGGCGACCAGCGGGACGACACGGGGCGCTTCGGGGATCGCCGGGGCCAGGCGGGCCTGCAGATCGACCAGAAGTAGACCGGCGCCCTTGAATGTGCTCCCAGGCTGCACTATTTGCTTCTCGAAATATTAACCATATAAGTCGCAGGATATAGGAAGAATATTTCCCGGCCAACCGCGAGACCGTGTTTTGTCAAAGAATTTCGTCAGTTAATCGCCAGTTCTCATTGACAAAGCAGAGCTAATTCATATCATCCCGGCAAAAGTTCGATTGCCAGTAGTTCAATCGACTGAAGCGACTTCAAACCGAAACGGATTACATGACGTTCGAAGATCTTGGACTGAGTCCAGAGGTCCTTAGGGCCGTTCAGGACGTGGGCTACACCACGCCGACCCCCATTCAGGAAAAGGCCATCCCTGTGGTGCTGATGGGACGTGACGTCCTCGGCTGCGCCCAGACCGGCACCGGCAAGACCGCCGGCTTCACCCTGCCGATGATCGACATCCTGTCGAGCGGGCGGGCGCGCGCCCGCATGCCGCGCTCGATGATCATCGCGCCGACGCGCGAACTGGCGGCTCAGGTCTCCGAGAACTTCGAGCTTTACGGCAAGCACGGCAAGCTTTCCATGGCGCTGCTGATCGGCGGCTCGTCCTTTGTCGAGCAGGAGCAGAAGCTGGACCGCGGCGTCGACGTGCTGATCGCCACGCCGGGACGGCTGATCGACCTTTTCGAGCGCGGCAAGATCCTGCTGGCCGACGTGAAGATCCTGGTGATCGACGAGGCCGACCGCATGCTCGACATGGGCTTCATGCCCGACGTGGAGCGCATCGTCGGCCTGCTGCCGAAGATCCGCCAGACCCTGTTCTTCTCGGCCACCATGCCGCCGGAGATCCGCCGTCTGGCCGACAAGTTCCTGATGAACCCCAAGGAGATCTCCGTCGACCCGCCGGCCTCGGCGGCCCAGACGGTGACCCAGGGCCTGGTCAAGCTGCGCGGCGCGGCCAAGGAAAAGCGCGCCGCCCTGCGCAAGCTGGCCAACAGCGAGGACGTCAAGTCGGCGCTGGTGTTCTGCAACCGCAAGCGCGACGTCGACATCGTGTTCCGTTCCATGGAGCGCCACGGCTATTCGGTGGCCGCCCTGCACGGCGACATGGCCCAGCCGGTGCGGATGGAGACGCTGCAGAAGTTCAAGGACGGCACGGTGCAGTTCTTGGTCTGCTCCGACGTGGCCGCGCGCGGCCTCGACATTCCCGCCGTCTCCCACGTGTTCAATTTCGACGTGCCCTCCAACCCGGAGGACTACGTGCACCGCATCGGCCGCACCGGCCGCGCCGGGCGCAGCGGCAAGGCCTTTACCCTGGCTCTGCCGGAAGAGAACAAGTACCTGGCGAATGTGGTGTCCATGCTCGGTCGCGAGATTCCCGCGGTCGCCCTGGAAGGCGAAGAATCCTGGAGCGCCGAAGACGCCGGAAGCGAAGGCCGCGGCCGTGGCCGGGGCGGACGCCGCCGCGACGGCGGTTCCGCCGAGAGCGGCCGGCGCGGGCGCGGCGACAGCC
Organism: Kiloniellaceae bacterium; assembly: GCA_041565695.1. Classification (GTDB taxonomy): domain Bacteria; phylum Pseudomonadota; class Alphaproteobacteria; order Kiloniellales; family Kiloniellaceae; genus Pelagibius. The sequence goes on along the minus strand of JBFGUI010000046.1, from coordinate 5,266 downwards.
GGCGTTCCGACCGGTCCGAAGCGCGGGCGCCGAAGGCAGCGGAACCCGCCGAGCCCGCCGCCGAGCCCGCTGCCAAGGTCGAGGCCGAGGTTGAGGCCGAGGACGCGAGCCAGGAGGTCGTCCCCCTGCGCCGCGAGCGCCGGGAAGAGAAGAAGCCGGCCGCGGCCCGCGGCGGCGACAAGGCCGACAAGCGCGGCCGCCGCTCACGCCGGCGCGACGACGACGAGGACGACGACAACGCGCCGCGGCCCGGCCAGTCGGCCTTCGGCGACCACGTCCCCGCCTTCATGCTGCGTCCGGCCAAGGTCGCCTGACCGGTTTCCGAGACGGCTACCAGCCTTGCGCAACGCGCGGACCGCAATCCCGGTCCGCGCGTTTTTCGTTCGCGGGCGGTTTGGCGCCACGCCTAAAGCGGCTATGATGACGTGCCGGGGAGTCGCCCCGTCTTGCCCAGCGGCCGAACACGACAGGGTGCCATGCAGACCATCTTCATCATGATCAAGTGCGATCTCGGCAAGGCCTATGCCGTGGCCGACGAACTGGTGCAGGACATCGAGCAGGTCTCGGAGGTGCACTCGACCTCCGGCCAGTACGACCTGCTGGTCAAGTGCTACCTCGACGACGGCAAGGACATCGGCCACTTCGTCAACGAGCGGATCCAGACCCTCAAGGGCGTCAAGGACACCTTCACCCTGATCGGCTTCAAGGCGTTTTCCTGAGCGCCGACGCCTTCACAGGCCAAGGCAGGTCACTGGCTCGTTGCGTGCCTGAACCGCACACATCCATGTTGCCAGATCCCGCAGCATCAAACTGAAGTTGCGCCGCTCGCTTTGCCAACTACTCCCTTGGAGCAACTCATCGAAGCCATAGTGGGCCGCGTTGTCCCACAACTCGTCCGGATGGCTGGACTGCGAGACCCTTTTTGCGCCGCCTAGCAGGTCGTCGATACATTGCTGTAGCCGACCACCTGAGAGGGGCGCGGGGCCGATGTCGTTGAAGTAACCAACAAGAAAGCAAGTCGCTTCGAAAGCCTCCATTTCCATGTACACGGACTCCGGCGACCAGCAGCGGCCAATGTAGTAGCCGCCAGGATAGAACTCCGCATAGGCAGTGCCCTGAAGCTCTGCATGTTGTATGAGCCGCAGTTCCATCGCGCCCTCACCCGTGCCGGATGGTGAGCGGCTTGCCCGCTTCGCCAACCGCGCGCACCCAGGCGCCGAGGTCGCGCAGAAGCGTGGTGAAGGCCTTTCGCTCGGCCGGCCAGTCGCGCACCGAATTGAACTGGGTGTAGCCGTAGCCGGCCGAATAGGGCCAGATCGCCTTGCGCGTGTCGGCATGGGAGACCTGGCGGGCGGCGTGCTCCAGCTCGTCGGCCAGACGATCGAGCGCCTCGCCTGCCACCGTCACCGGCCGCTTCATGGAAAAGGGCCCGACGATGAAGACCAGCGCCTCGAAGACGTCGCCGTCCATGTAGACCGAATCCGCGCCCCAGCGCCGGCCGTCGTCGGGGCCCGGCCGGAACTCGGCGAGATAGCCTCGAAGCCCGGGTGAAAAGCGGATCAGCTGAAAATCCATACGCCATTTTTGCGCCAGGCAACGACTCTGCGCAACGGCATCCGGCGCAACGGCATCCGGCGCAACGGCATCGGGCGCGACGGTCGCGCGGCGGGACGCTCAGGGCCGGTAGGCCGGCGGCACGAAGTAGAGGTGGTCCTGCGCTTCCTGCGCGAGGTGGCAGGAGATGCAGAACTCGACGCGCTCCGCGCCGGGCCCGCCGGTGCGGCCGACCAGCTCGCCGGCCGCCGTCACCATGGCATAGCGCCAGTCGCCGGTGAGATAGTTGAACCCCGGCGCCATCTTTTCCATGACGAAGAGCGGGCCGGGAGTGATATCGCCCGCGGCCGTCATACTGAAGCTGTCCTTGGCGACCACCGCACCCTGCGGCAGAGGCAGCGCCGGCGGCACCCTGCCGTAACCGTTGGCGGCGGCGTTGGCGTAGTTGTTGACGTAGCGCCGCCCGTGGGTCGCCGAACGGTAGGGTGCCGTGTTGTAGCGCGTCCAGCCGTCGTAGGCTCCGGCTGTGGGATCGCCGCTGCGGGCATAGCCGGCCGCCAGGGCCGCGCGCAGTTCCGCATAGACCGCCTCCGCCTCGGCCGGCGGCAGCCCGGCCGGGTCATCGATCCGCGCATGGCGGCGCGGCGCTTCCGGCGGGCCGCTGAACGTGTCCGCCTGTGCCCCGGCAGTGCCGCCACCGCCGAGGCTCTGCAGCACCGCCGAGGCGGTGCTGAGCCCCAGAATGCCGGCCACGATGCCGACCGCTGTCGCACCTCGCAGGACCGCCATGAGAAGCACCTCCGTCCATGACCGCCCCCTGCCTTACGGTTCTGATTCCCTTGAAAAACATAGGGCGCCCTGCGGCTCACATCCCATCAAACCACCGTGATCCTCAAAGTTGCGCCGCGGGCTTTCGGCTTGCGCGGCGTGCGCCCAGGCGATAGCAGCTTGGCCCAGCCGTCCCGCAACGCCGCCCAGGAATGCCGCCCCCGCGCATGTCGCCCCAGGCTCTCTCGACCCGCTATGCCCTCTACTACGGCGCCGTCTTCCTCGGTGTCGGCTGCTACCTGCCGTTCTGGCCGCTGTGGCTGGAAGGGCGCGGCCTCGGCGCCGGTGAGATCGGCCTGCTGCTGGCGCTGGTTGCCTGGGTCAAGGTCATCGCCGGGCCCGCCCTGGCGCACCTCGCCGACCGGGCCGGCTGGGGCAAGGGCGCCATCGTGCTGCTCGCCGGCATCAGCCTGCTCGCCTTCGCGGCCTTCCTGCCGGCACGCGGCTTCGCCTGGATCCTGGCCGTGCAGGTCCTCGTGGCGGCGTGCTTTCCCCTGCTGGTGCCGCTCGGCGAAAGCCAGACCATGGTCGCGGTCTACCGCCATGCCCTCGACTACGGCCGCATCCGCCTGTGGGGTAGCCTCGCCTTCATCGCCGGCAGCCTGATCGCCGGACGCCTGGTCGGCGCCTTCTCGGCCGAGTGGGTGCTGTGGCTGATCCTGGCCGCCCTGCTGCTGACCCTGGCCGCGGCGGCGCTGCTGCCGGGCAGAGACCCCGCGCCGCCGGAGGCCACCGGCGCCGAGGACCGCTCGCTCGGCCAGCTGGTGAGGCTGCTGCGCCGGCCCGGCCTGCTGCCCTTTCTCCTGGCCGCCGCCCTGGTCCAGGCGAGCCATGCCGCCTACTACGGCTTCTCCAGCCTCTACTGGCGGGCCAGCGGCATCGGCGAGACGACCATCGCGGCGCTCTGGGCCGAGGGGGTGGTGGCGGAGATCCTGTTCTTCGCCCTCAGCCGCCGGCTGACGCAGCGCTTCACCCCGGCGCAGCTGCTGTTCGCGGCCAGCCTGCTGGGCGTGCTGCGCTGGGCCGCGCTCGCCGCCAGCACCGAGGTGGCCGTGCTGGCCGTCATGCAGGTGCTGCACGCCGCCACCTTCGCGGTCACCCACCTGGCCGCCATGCACTACATCGCCCGGGCCACGCCCGCGGCGCTCTCGGCCTCGATGCAGTCCTTCTATGCGTCGCTTTCCGGCGGGCTGGCCATGGGCGGGGCCATGCTGCTGTCGGGCTGGCTCTACGAGCGCGCCCCGGGCGAGGCCTTCCTCGCCATGGCCCTGCTCGCCCTGGCGGCGGCGGGGCTGACGCTGGCCGCCGGGCTGCTGCGCCGGCCGGAGGTCGAAGGCGCTTGAGGCGGGACCTTCCGGCCTACCTGGTGCCGAAGATGCGGTCGCCGGCGTCGCCCAGGCCGGGCACGATGTAGCCCTTGTCGTTCAGCTTCTCGTCCACCGCGGCGGTGAAGATCGGTACGTCCGGGTGCACCTTGCGCAGCTCGGCGATGCCCTCCGGCGCGGCCACCAGGCAGACGAAGCTGATGTCCTTGGCGCCGTCCTTCTTCAGCAGGTTGAGCGCGGCCACTGCGGTATGGCCGGTGGCCAGCATGGGGTCGACGACGATGGTCAGCCGCGAGGCCATGTCGCGCGGCACCTTGTAGTAGTACTCCACCGCTTCCAGGGTCTTGGGGTCCCGGTAGAGCCCGACATGGCCGACCGAGGCCGAGGGGATCAGGTCCAGCATGCCGTCGAGCAGGCCGTTGCCGGCGCGCAGGATGGTGATCAGGCAGGGCTCCGGTCGGGCCAGCAGCGGCGAGGTCGCGGTCGCAACGGGCGTTTCCACCTCGACCATCTTCACTTCCAGACCGCGCGTCACCTCATAGGCGAGCAGCAGGCTGATCTCGCGCAGCAGTCCGCGGAAGTCCGGCAGCGCCGTGGCCTTGTCCCGCATGATCGTCAGTTTGTGCTGCACCAGGGGGTGATCAACGACTGTGACGCCTTCGTGCATGGCTGCCTTTTTCCTCTTCTTCGGCCGGGCTTTCTGGGGTGCCGGGAGTGTTAGAAGACCCGGGCGATTCTGTCGAGCCTCTTTGGCCGCAGGCTCACGGCTTTGCCGCCGCGGACTGGTCTTCGGCCGCAGCGACGGCGGAGGCCGCCGCCTTCTCCACCGCCGCCCGCTCCGAAGGCTCCATCTGCTCGGCGCCGGGGACGTTCACCGTGACCCGGCGGTCGGCGAAGCGGATGCCCTCCTCGGCGAAAGCCTTCTGCACGCGCTGGAACACCGCACGGCGGATGAGGAACTGCTTGCCCGGCTTGGCCATGAACTTGCCGCGGATGACGAAAGCGCTGTCGTCGGTCTGCAGCACGCCCTGCGACTTGAAGGGCTGGATGAAGTCGGGGCCGAGTTCCTCGTCGTGCAGCAGCTCCTGCCCGATGCGCTTGAATATCTTGCGCACCTTGTCCAGGTCGGTGTCGAAGGGCACCCGGAACTCCAGCTTCATGATGGCCCAGTCGCGGCTGTAGTTGGTGAGGTGCTGGATCTCGCCGAAGGGGATCGTGTGCAGGGCGCCGCGGTGGTGACGCAGGCGCAGCGAGCGCAGCGAGATCTTCTCCACGGTGCCCTTGACGCTGCCGACGTCGATGTACTCGCCCAGACGGAAGGCGTCGTCGACCAGGAAGAACACGCCGGAGACGATGTCGCGCACCAGGGTCTGGGCCCCGAAGCCGACGGCCAGGCCGACCACGCCGGCGCCGGCCAGGAGCGGGCCGATGTCGACGCCGAGCGCGGAGAGTGCCAGCATCACCGCCATGACGGCGATGACGATGCGCAGAGTGACGCGCAGCAGCGGCAGCAGCGTGCGGATGCGCGATACGCCCTGGCCGCCCTGCTCGCCGGGCTC